>JAYGGC010000076.1:0-45515 GCA_046581525.1 Roseibacillus sp.
TCGAGTTCTGGGCCGGCGATACCAGGATCGGGGAGTCCGAAATCCTCTTCCTCGTCGCGCCTGATCCCGGCACACCCATCACTCATCAATTCGAGTGGCAGCGTGCCCCAGCGGGCACCCATGTCCTCACCGCGCAGGCCACCATTCCCGACGCCAACACCCCGCGGGGCGGAACCCCGATCGTCTCGAGCCCGGTCCGTATCACGGTGGGCGAAGGCGGGGGAAACCAGGCTCCGCGGGGGGCGATCGCCTCGCCCTCTTCCGGCGACCAGTTCCCAGCCGGCGATCCGATCATCATCGTGATCGAGGCCCGCGACCCCGATGGTTACATCCCCCATGTCGAGTTCTTCGCCGACGGGCTGCAGATCGGGGAATTGAACATCAGCTTCCTGGTCGAGCCGCCACCGGGCCAGACCCAGAGATTTACCTTCACATGGGAGCATCCCATGCCGGGGCGGCATGCCCTCACCGCCCGGGTCACGGACAATGACGGCGAGAGCTCTGACTCCTCGCCGGTCGAGATCACCGTCATACCCCGCGACTCCCGGGCGATCGTGAACGTGGTGGCACGGGATGCCCTCGCCGTGGAGCCGGGCCCAAATGGAACGATGAACACCGCCACCTTCCGTATCCGCCGCCATGGCTCAACCGCCGGAGAACTCGTCATCCTCTACGAATTGGGCGGGAGCGCCGAAAATGGGGTGGATTATGAGTTGCTCCCAGGCAGGGCGGTCATCCCGGACGGCAGTGCCTCGGTTGACGTCACCGTGGTCCCTCTTGCGGACAAACTTCGCGAGGGCGGGGAATCGGTGAAACTCGGGATAGTGCCGGATTCAACCTACTTGGTCGACTTTCCACATGCCGCCCGCGCCGTGATCCACGACCAGCCATTGGACGACCCTGACCGTCCTCGCTGTCTCCCACTGGCCGGCGGCCTCTTCCACCTCTGCTTCCCGGCCCCTCCAGGGATCTGCTTCCGGGTGGAAGTCACCTCGAATCTGCGGGACTGGACCACCGTCTTCTGCCTCCTCTCGATCGACGGGACCATCCATTTCGTTGGCGAGCGCGTCCCGGGGCTGCCCCACCGCTTCTTCCGGATCGCGGAGGAGCCCGACGGACTGCGCGGGGAATGATCCCTTTGCGAGGCTCGGACCCTGATTTCGAGCTGAAAAAATGACGCCCTCAGCGCCTGCGATTTGGCCCTGAGACGCAAGGCTGTGGACGGTGGCACCGTAACTGCTCTCAGAACCCTGAAATTTCGGTCCTCTTCAGTCCTTTTTTCTTTCTATGGAGGAAAAGCACGCGTATCTAACACTCCCCCTATTCACCTACCCCAATGAGTTCAGTCGGCGCCTCTCCACAGGCCACCCAAGACGAAGGGTTGCGGAACGCAGTGATCCGCCTCGCCGGTAATTCGCAAGACGGTATCCAAACCGTCGGCGGAATGCTCGGAAAATTGGCGGGACGGACCGCCCAGGAGGTCATGACCTACATGACCATCCCTTCGACAATTTCTGGTGGTCCCTCCATTTTCCAAGTGCATCTCGGCTCGGGGGAAGTTCTCCACGCCGGTGATGAGGCCGACGTGTTGGTGGCTTTTTACCAACACAGCTACGACGATCATATCGGAGAGCTCAAGGATGGCGGGATCTGCCTCTATGATCCCGATAAGGTAGAGCAAACGAAGGACCAACGCGGCATTCATCACCTCGCCGTTCCCTTCACCTCCGCGACCGTCGAAGCAATCGGTGGAACGGCCAAGGACCGCGGAAAGAACATTTTCGTGCTCGGTCTGCTCTGCTCGATGTTCCGCCTCGATAAGGAAAAGCTGGTCGGCATCATCGAACGGCAGTTTGGGAATAAGAGTGAGGACATCCTTCGCAACTGCCTCAACGCATTCGATGCGGGCTTCGCCTTCCAGACCACCGACCTGCGCCAGTTTCAGTTCGTCCCCGGCGAGGCCGGGAATTCCAAGCGCATCTCTTCGGATGGCAACACCATGATGGGGCTCGGCCTGATCGCGGGGGGCGTTCGTTACGGCGCCGGATACCCCATCACCCCCTGGTCGAGCATCATGGAACTGCTCCGCCGCGAACTTCCCAAGTACGGCGGCGTCTTCATGCAGGCCGAAGATGAGCTCGCGGCCGTCGGGATCGCGCTCGGGGTCTCCTATGCCGGCCACCTTTCGGTCACGGGCAGTTCCGGACCCGGCCTTTCCCTCAAATCCGAAACGATCGGTTACGCCAGCATGGCGGAACTTCCCCTGCTCGTCATCAACGTGCAGCGCGGGGGACCCTCCACCGGTCTCCCCACCTCGGTCGAGCAATCTGATCTCCTGCAGGCGATTTACGGCTCGCACGGTGATAGTCCCCGCATCGTGTTGGCCCCCAAGAATGTGGAAGACTGCTTCTACATTGCGCTGGAGGCCGCTCAATTTGCCAAGCGTTACAGCTGCCCGGTCATCATTCTCAGCGACCAGGCTCTCGCCACCCGCATTGAAGCCTTCACCGAACCCAATCTCGAGGAACACTGGATCGAGCCCGACCTCGACCTGAGTGAGCGCGGGGAGGATTTCAAGCCCTACCCAATCGACGGCCTCACCCAGCATGCGCCTCCCGGAACCCCCATGGCCGAGGGGACCTATCCCAAGGTGACCGGTCTTGAGCATGACGAAATGGGTCATCCTTCCGGCAACCCGGAGAATCACCAGAAGATGACCAACAAGCGGCGCGATAAGCTCGTCGATCTCGCCGCGGAACTTCCCCTCCCTGATGTCTACCGCGAAGAGAACGGCGAAATCCTGCTCCTCGGCTGGGGATCCACCTACGGCCCGATTCGCGAAGCCTGCAATCGCCTGCGCGACAAAGGCCTGTGCGCCAGCGCCGCCCACATCCGCCACTTGCATCCGCTCCCCAGGGGCATGGACGACCTGATGGCCAAGTACGAGCACATCTTTGTGGTGGAAATGAACGATCGCGGCCTCTACGGTAGTGGGCAGCTCGCCACCATCCTTCGTGCGGCCTACGCCAACCCCGCCATTCAATCGATTTGCAAAACCGACGGCCTCGCTTATCGCGTCAGTGAGATTGTAGATGGCGTCGACCAACTCCTCGCCTGAGCCAGCAACACTTTCCGGGCCTGACTTCCGAACCCCTGCCACCTGAACAGATGTCCGACAACAAATCCGCCCAACCCGCAGAGAAGCTCACCAAGAAGCAGCTCAAGGCCGACCAGCCGACGTGGTGCCCCGCTTGTGGTGATTTCGCGGTGCTCGCCTCCTTCTTCACTGTCATTCAGAAGCTCGGACTGACCCAGAGCGACTTCGTGTGTGTGGCGGGCATCGGTTGCTCGAGCCGCATTCCCTATTTCGTCAACTCGCACGGGATTCACTTCATCCACGGCCGCGCCCTCCCTCTTGCAACCGGGATCTCGCTCAGCCGGCCCGATCAACACGTCTTCGTCTTCGGCGGTGACGGGGACGGATTCTCGATTGGCGGGAACCATCTCAATCACGCCGCCCGCAAGAACATCAATTTGACCTATATCATCATGGACAACTTCGTCTACGGACTGACGAAGAACCAGACCAGCCCCACCACTCCGGTGGGCCGCCGCTCCAAGACCGACCCGAATGGCTCGGTGGATCGGCCCATCAATCCCATGATGCAGCTGCTCGGCAGTGGGGCCACCTTCATCGGCCGCTCGCACGCCACCCACGTGAAGCACATGAATGAGATGTTCGAGCGCGCCATCCAGCACAAGGGATTCTCGGTGGTGGAAGTCCTCTCCGAGTGCACCATGTTCTATCCCGGCGCCTTCGACGCTGCGATCCCACGCAGGGGTGGCGAATTCAACCTCATCGACGAGGAACTACACGATACCAAGAGTATCGACCAAGCCTTCAAGCTCGCCCAGATCGAGTTTCCCGGCAAATTCGGCGTCTTCTACAAGGATTCCCGCCCCTCCAAAAACGACCTCGAGCAAAACTGGATCGAGGAGGTCCAAGGAAGTCTCGGCGACGTCTCTCCGCAGGATCTCATGCGGAAGAACTTTGCCGCGATGCATTAGTGCATCGCGCGGGATGAGTTGGGAAGTTGTGGTGGCAGGACCGGCGCATTGCCTCTCTCCTTGCCAGGGCTACCATCTGCTCCAACTCCCCTCCGCCGGGCAAGTTGTCCTCAAGCCCGCCTCACGGCAAGCAGGGCGATGGTCGAACAGCTCCCTCCGATCGCGCCGCCAATTCCAAGCGCGCAACACACTGCAATCGCAACGGTCGCGACCCCGAAATCAGCAACGAACACCAGGTACCTTTCGGTGCCGATCAGAGCGCAGAACATCACGCTGCAACAACTGAACGAGAGAATGGCGGTGAGCATGATCAGGAAGCGCCGGGAACGAGTCACGCTCTCGAGGCGTGAATGGCCAGTGAGGTAACCAGGAATGGCGGGATTGAAGCTCACGTTCATCTAGGGGGGATATGGCGGGGAGTTCACGATATCATGCGCACTTTTCGCAAGCAACGCGTTGAATCGCATAAGATGTAACCAACAATCGTGCCTGTTGTTTCAATTTCGCTGAGTACACTAACCCAAAGACGGTAAGTTTTACCTGAAAGAACGAGCGTGTCCCTCCTTCCGCCGACTCCCTGGACGAACAGCAGAGGCGCTCTCTGCAGAGCGCCTCTTCGATAACCAGCGATCGCGAGTGCCTCTGGCCAGGGCGCCTCGTCCTAAAAAAAACATCCCTCCTCCAACAATAATCTCCCTGCTGGGGCGTTTCCCTTGATAGAAACGATGACCTGTGACGGATGCGGAACAACTGCGGCGCTACCTTCAAACCGGTGATCCCTCCGCGGCGGAGGCTCTCTTTGCACCCCACCAGCAATCGCTCTCAAACTACCTGCGCGGTTTTCTACCTGGCCACCACGACGCCGAGGATGCCCTGCAGGAAACATACTATCGAGCCCTGCCGAACTACCGGGAGGAAACCCAGTTCCGCGGTTGGCTCTATCGCATCGCCCACAATGTGGCGATCTCGCTTCTCCGTCGCGACCAGCGGCACAAGAGCACACCCATTCTGGACGAACTCCCCGCACCCCTCGCTTCTGCTCGCGAGACCGCGGCGAACCGCGATGATCTCGCCCTCCTCGAACTGGCCATCGCCAATCTCCCGGACGCGGAGCGCGAAGTGCTCATCCTGCGCCTCCAGTCCGATCTTCCTTTCCGGCGAGATCGCCGAACTCACCGGTGCTCCCCTCAACACCGTCCTCGGCCGAATGCACAACACTCGCCGCCGCCTCAGAGAAGTACTCACCGAATCCGCATCATGAAGGATCTGTCCGACGAAGATAAAGCGCTGCTCCGCTGGAGCGGAGAACTGGATGGTGATCCACCCGATGAGGTGAAGACCGAACTTGATGAGCTCGCCCACTCGGTGCGCCGGTTTCCCCAGGAGCTTGCGCCCACCAGTGCGCTCCCAGAAGCCCTGGATCGCCACAACCATGCCCGCAACTCGTCGCCGTGGCGCACGGTGCGTCTTACGCTCTACACCGCGGCAGCCGCTGCGGCTGTCTTTGTCGGAGGGTCGCTTCTCCTCACCGACCGTTCCCCTTCCGAGAAGTCCGGGGAATCCGTCACCACCAACGAGAAACCGGCGTCGCGCTCCATTCCCGCCCGGCTCTTTCCGAAAACCGAGACTCCAAGCCTGAAGCGCATCCGCGACGCCCGCGCTCGCATTCTCAAGATCAAGCAGCGCCACAAGCCCAAGTTGACTCCGAACCAAACTGAGCACGCCGACCTTCCCCCCACCCTCTCCTGACAGAATCTCAACTCCAACGAACCAACATCATGAATCCGTTCAAAGCTATCCTGGCCATCGCAGTCTCTCTCGCACTTACCCTTCCCGTCTTTGCCGATGAAGACGAAGATGACGAACGAGAAATCCACCGCCGCACCAATTCTGAAGTGCGTGAATTTTTTGAAACGCACTTTCCCGAACCTCTCGAACATTTGCGCCACGCCGAAGAGGAAGGCGATGAAGAAGGGGTCGAACAGTTCTGGCATGAATCGAGCAAGTTTGTGGGAGAGTTCTTCCTCACCCGCGAAGAACTGGGCCCCGATGCCGCTGAAATCTTCCTCGTCCTTCGCCGCACCGAATTTGTCGCTGACCGCCTGACCGACGAATTTCACCACACCGAGGATGACTCGGCCGCCACGAAGATCAAAGCCCACCTCCGCGAAGTGATCTCCACTCACCTCGAACACCAACTCAAATTGGAACAGATCGAACTCGAACGCGCCCGCCGCGAGATCGAAGAGGTCGCTCGCGAACTAGAGGAAATTGCCGCCCATCGGGACGAAATTGTGACCGATGAACTTCACGAGCGCCTTTCCGGTGAA
This sequence comes from Roseibacillus sp., assembly GCA_046581525.1. Lineage (GTDB taxonomy): Bacteria > Verrucomicrobiota > Verrucomicrobiia > Verrucomicrobiales > Akkermansiaceae > Roseibacillus_B. The sequence continues at coordinate 6,399 of JAYGGC010000076.1, forward strand.
GAAGAAGAAGACGACGGCGAGGAGGATGATGATGATGAAACGGAAGACGACCGCTCACTCAGCGAGTTCCAATAACCAGCCCCTGATTTCCCAAGGACTAATCATCGATTACCCTGACCGCCCGGCCTCGCCGCCGGGCGGTTTGCTTTGTGATCTTGCGGCCTGGTTCCGTGCTGATTATCGTTGGACGCCATGACGCCTGCCGCTCTCGCTCGCTCCACCTTCAAATGCCAACGATCCGACAGCTGACACTCGCGGTGGCGGGCGTTCTCCTGACTGCCACCCTCTGCGCTCAGGATCGACAGCACGCCGCTCTCAACTCTGAGTACGGCAGCTACGACGACAACGGACTTCCCTACTTCTGCCAGACTCTCGACGCCCGCAAGCTCGGTCCGGACTGGCCCGTGGACAATCTCACTCCGCGGGGAATTGTCCTCCACCTCGGATACGGTTACCACGCCTGCTTTGATCCTGATCTACTCCGCATCGCCCTCGTTTGGCGGAGGGATTCCCGCCAGGGATATCTCGCCATGAACGGGATGGCGCCCGGATCGTACCGCCAACCAAACCGCAAGGCACCCGCGGGCCAAGGTCAACTTCCTACTCCGATTGGCACTCCTTGCCTTGCGACCGGCCGCTATCCCGGCGTGCAGCTGGGCGCTTCGGTTCGGCTCGAGGATCCCCGGGCGCGCTCGGTCGACAGGGAGGAGTCCGGTCTCGGTCCCCTGCCCGGTGGGTCCGGCCGCTGGAGGGGACTGCGTCTCGACGAGGGGGGCCCGGTCCTGTGTTACGAGGTCCACGGGGTCCGGATTGAAGAACAGTGGGCCGCGGTGTCCATCTCCGGGGACCAGCCCAAGGTCTTCATGCGCAAGTTACGGATCGCGCCTCACAAGGCTCCGCTCACCTTCGTCCTCAGGCCCGCCAAGGCGGTGAAGATTGATCCCACTCCCCAGACGGAGAAGTGGAAGATTGTCTATGGATTAGGGAAGACTCCCAAAGTTTGCCACTCGCGCGGGGAGCCCGTGGAGCCAGGCGCGCCCGCCCCGAAACCTATCGCCCGCATTTGGAAGGAAGAGGTTCGCGTCTCCGCTCTGCCCGCCTCTTCCGCGAATGGCCCCTTCGTCTATGACGAGATCCCGCTCCCCCTTCCCAACCCATGGAAACGCAATGTCCGTCCTTCCGACCTCGATTTTTTTCCCGACGGACGCCTCGCGATGGTCACCTTCGATGGTGACGTTTGGATCGCGGACGGCATTGAGCACGCTCGCACTGAAATTGTCTGGCGACGATTCGCCTCCGGGCTCCACGAACCGATGGGCCTGCGAATCCTGCAGGGAGTGATCATCGTCTTTGATCGGAACGGACTCGTTCGCTTGATTGATCGGGACGGAAATGGCGAAGCCGACTACTACGAGAGCCTCTCGAATATCGCGGCCCAGACTGCCGAGACCCGCGAGTTCGCAATGGGCTTTGAACTGAAGCCGGGGGGAGGATTCTACCTCTCCAAGGGCGGGCAGGTTGCCAGCACTCGCGGAAAGTACAACGGAACCATCGTTGAGATCTCCCCGGACGGAGAGCAGCTCAAGGTTATCGCCACCGGACTGCGCCAGCCGTTCATCGGCGTCGACCCAAAGACCGGGTTGCTCACCGCCAGCGATCAGCAGGGTCACTGGGTGCCTGCCACTCCCCTGCACGTCATCAAGCCCGGCGGCTATTACGGCTTCCAACCGGCCATGCTCGGGAAGACTGCCAACAATGGCAGAGAGATCAGCGAACCCTCGCTTTGGCTCCCGCACTTTGTGAACCAGTCCGGCGCACGGCAGGCCTGGCTCCGCGATGCGCAAATGGGCGCCCTCAACGATTCGCTGATCCACTTGGGCTACAATCGCCCTGCTCTCTTCAAGATTTACCTCGATGACAACGCGCACCAAGGTGCCGCTGTTTCGCTCCTCGAAGGATTTCCCACCGGCCTGCTGGGGGGACGCGTCAGCCCGCAGGATGGGCTCCTCTACATCGCCGGACTCAACGTCTGGGGAACGGTTGGCACACGGATCCAGGGGCTCTATCGCGTGCGGCCGACCGAGGAGCCCGCCGCCATTCCCCGTGAGATTCACTCGTTCAAGGAGGGCGTTGTTTTGAAATTCGATCACGAGCTCGATGCCGCGCTCGCTACCAAGCCGGGCAACTACACGGTGGATCGCTGGAACTACAAGCGCACCAACGACTACGGTTCGGGTCACTACAAGCTGGACGGAACTCCCGGGCAGGAATCCCTCCCACTCTCCTGCATCTACATCTCCGAGGACCACCAATCGGTCTTTCTCGGCATTCCCGACATGAAGCCGGTCCACAGCCTGCGAGTTACCTACAAGGTGGTGCCCGATCTGGTGCAGAATGCCTACCTCACCATCCACGAGCTCCAGCCAAGCAACCTCACCAACCTGGGCTTCGAGGAAACGGAGGTCGACCTGACGCCCAAACTCCTCGCCGCCGGCGCCAGGCATCCCGAGCCCTCCGTCAAGCTGGGGCGCAAGATCGCCACCGACTACGGCTGCGTCGCTTGCCACAGCGTGGACGGATCGAAGAAGGTCGCCGAGGAACCGAACCTCGTGGTGGGTCCCAGCTGGCGGGGCCTCTACGGATCGAAGCGCAAGTTCACGGACGGGACCTTCGTGAAGAAAGCGGACGACGTCTATCTCCGCGAGTCGATCCTCGATCCGGCGCGCAATGTGACCAAGGGCTTTGAGACCACCAAGACTGGCGTAGGCATGCCCTCTTACCTCGGCGTTCTTCGCGACGACCAGGTCGCGTCGTTGATCCTCTACATCAAGAGCCTGGGAAAGTAGCGCAACGGCTTTCCGTTCCGGTGGATCGTTTCGAAATAAGATAAAACGAGGTTTGCCATTTACGGACGCCCTTGAAGACTGCGGGCCGCTCTTCCGATGTCCACAACGCAAGCATTCCGGCTTCATCCCACCGACAATGTGGTGGTGGCGGGCGGAAACTTCGAGGCCGGTCAGCCCATCGAAGGATGCCCGGTGGTCCCCACCCAATTCGTCCTCAGCGGCCACAAAATGGCGGTGGAGGCCATTGCGCAGGGAGAGAGCGTCATCAAGTTTGGCCAGATAATCGGCCAGGCTACTTCCGAAATCGCCCCCGGCCAACACGTGCACGAGCACAACCTGGGCATGTCGGCACATCGCAACGACTACGCGTTCGCGGAGGATGCGCAGCCCACCAAGTTCCTCCCCGAGGCCAAACGGGAGACCTTCATGGGCTTCCTCCGCGGCGACGGCAAAGTGGGCACCCGGAACTACGTGGGCATCGTCTCCTCGGTGAATTGTTCGGCAACCGTTGCCTCCCTGATCGTGCGCGAAGTGGAAAAGCGCGCCGTGCTTGAGGACTTTCCCAATGTCGATGGCATCGTCGCCATCACGCACGGGGTCGGATGCGCAGTGAGCACTGCCAATGAAGGCTTCCGCATGCTCCAACGCACGATCTGGGGACATGCGCGCCACCCGAACTTCGGAGCAGCGATGATGGTGGGGCTGGGCTGCGAGGCCAACCAGATTCCCATGATGATCGAACACTTTGGGAAACCCCCTGAAGGCAGCCTCCACTTCACCACCATCCAGCACCACGGCGGAACCCGTCGCACCATCGAGGCCTGCCTCGACAAGCTCCATAACGAGATCCTCCCTCTCGCCAACCAGGCCCAACGCGAATCGATTTCCATCAGCAAACTGGTGGTCGCCCTGCAGTGCGGCGGCTCCGATGGCTACTCGGGGATCACCGCCAACCCGGCCCTCGGCCTGGCGGTCGACAAGCTGGTGCAGCGTGGCGGCTCTGCCATCCTGGCCGAGACGCCCGAGGTCTACGGCGCCGAACACCTCCTCACCCGCCGGGCTGCTTCCCGGGAGATCGGGGAAAAACTCATCGCGCGCATTCGCTGGTGGGAGGACTACGTGGCCAAGCTCGATGGAGACCTCAGCAACAACCCTGCTCCCGGCAACAAGGCGGGAGGGCTCACCACCATCCTCGAAAAGTCCCTGGGAGCAATCAGCAAGGGCGGCACCACCACCCTGCAGTCGGTGCTTCACTACGCCGAGCCCGTGCGGGGACCCGGACTTCACTTCATGGACAGCCCCGGCTACGACCCGATGTCCATCACGGGCGAAGTGGCCAGCGGTGCCAACCTGATCTGCTTCACCACCGGGCGCGGCTCGGTCTATGGCAACAAGCCCTGCCCCTCCATCAAGATTGCCTCCAACTCCGCCATGTTCAACCGCATGGAAGAGGACATGGATATCAACGCAGGGACCATCGCGGATGGAACGGAATCCCACGAGGAGGTGGCCGATCGCATCCTCGCACGGATCATCGAAGTGGCCAGCGGCTCTCCCACCAAGTCGGAAGCGCAGGGCTTCGGCGACCACGAGTTCGTCCCCTGGAGCATTTCCGCGATCACCTAGGGCGAATGGCACTAGGTTAGAGCGCTTCTTCACCTAGGGCCAGTTTGAAAATTGAGTTGTGTCGCGCGGCGAGACCATTTTTCTGCAGGCGAGGCGCAGCGAATTAGTAGGTCGAGAACTTCGAGGGAGCTGGAACGAAATCTGCAGCGAAAGGGGCCGCCGCCCTCTGGGGCACCATCCTTCAGCGACCGGCATAGCCGCATTGTTTCCCAGCCAAATCAAAGTTGCCGCGGCGCGACACAGTTTTCAATCATGCCCTTGGCGTCACCGGCTTGACCGCCAAATATCGAATGGGGCTAAAGTTCCAGCGTCCTGGACAGATTCGCCCAATTCGACTTTCGGCTTTCGACCTGCGACTTTCGACCTACCCTCCGCTCCATGTCTTCGTTCTCGCTGAAGGGTCACATCGCCCTCGTCACCGGTAGCAGCAAGGGACTGGGCGCCGCGGTTGTCAAAACCCTGGCCGCCGCGGGAGCCAAGGTCGTGGTCAATGCCTTCCACGATGTGGCGCGCGCCCAGGAGCTCGCCGACGAGATCATTGCAGATGGTGGCTCCGCCCTCGCCATCGGGGCCGACGTCTCGAAGGCCAGCGACATCAACAGCCTCGTCTCCGAGGTTGGAGACAAGCTCGGTCCCATCGACATCCTGGTGCCCAACGCCACCGGCCCGCAGCCGCAGAAACCGATCGAGGAGTACGACGAAGCATTCTACCAGGAGATGTACGACTTCTTCATCAAGAGCCCCTTCCTTCTTGCCCAGGCCACCCTCCCCGGAATGAAGGAACAGAAGTGGGGCCGCATCGTGAACATCATCAGCGAGGCCTTCGCCAGCTCGCTTGGAAATTTCTCCGGCTACGTGGCCGCCAAGGGCGGACAGATCGGCTGGTCACGGTCGATGGCCCGGGAACTCGCTCCCTTTGGGATCACCGTCAACATGGTCGGCCCGGGCTGGATCCCCGTCGAGCGCCACGAAAACGATCCGCAGGAAGCGAAGGACGATTACTTGGCGCAAATTCCCGCCGGCCGCTGGGGAACCCCTGAGGACGTCGGCCACGCCGTCCGTTATTTCGCCTCCGAGGAAGCGTCCTTCATCACCGGCCAGACCCTCTACGTGAATGGCGGGATGACACCATGGTAAGGTTGCGGCGCTCAGGACGGACGCGGAATCTCGATTTCCTTCTCTCCGGAAGAGCCTCCACCTGCTCCCCCCATCTGCTTCTCGGTCCATCTTCGGAACAGTTCGTCGGCGATCACGCCAACCAGGATGAAGATCCCGATCACGGTAAACTTCGATTTCTCTTCCACCCCGAGAAAGAACACCGCCTTCTCGGCTACTTGCACAAGGGCTGCGCCGCAGATCACTCCGAAGATGGCACCCTCTCCTCCGCGCAGACTGCAGCCACCCAGCACCGCGCCCGCAATGGCGTAAAGTTCGTAGAAGTTTCCAAATGACGAGGGCGTGGCACCGTTGGTGTCGAGGACGAAAAGCATGCCCGCAAAGCCACCCAGCAGGGAGCAAATCATATAGGCTGCGATCTTGACCCGGTCGGTCTTGATTCCACTGAACTTGGCGGCTTCCTCGTTGTGTCCGATCGCGAGAAGATAACGTCCGAAGACCGTCTTGTTCAGCACGATGGCGGCTGTGATTCCCAGGATGATCAGAACCACAAAGGACATCGGAACGAGACTAAAGAAACCCAGGATTTTGGCCCTCGCGAGCAGCACCACCAACAGTCCGCCCATTCCGGCAATGAGCCAGACAACCAAGCGAGGTAGTTTCTTTACCCCAACGGACCCGGACGTGCCCGAATTGGTGGGCTCGGAAGCCAGGCGCGACAAGACGGAGTAGTAAAGAAACACCGCCACCAGCAGCCCAATTGCGATGAACGCGACTACGGAAAGGAATGTCACATCCGCCAAGCGTGCCTTCACAAAGGCATCTTTCAACCACCCAAACTCACCACCAAATCCCTGCGTTTGGTCGTTTCCCACGCCGCGCGCCAATCCGCGGTAAATAAACAAACCGCAAAGGGTGACGAGAAATGGCTGCAACCCAAGCTTGGTCACCAGGATCCCATGGAAGAGTCCAATCAAGAGCGAGACCGCCAGCACGATCCCAAAGGCGCCCCACACTGGAAGCGGGTTCTTGAAGAACTCGATTCCAAACAAAGTCACCACCGTTTTTCCTTTGAGCAACATCGGCAGCATCACACCCGAGAGCGCAATCAGGGAACCAATGGAGAGATCGATTCCACCGGTGATGATGATAAATGCCACGCCAATCGAAATAATCCCGTAGAGGCCGATCCAGCGCATCGTGTTTGTCAGATTTGCGGCATCTCGAAAGGCAGGCTGCAGAATACTGGTCACGACAAAGAGACCAACCAGCAGGCCAAAGATGACCAGGACCTTGGCATTCTCTCGCAACAGCTTTTTGAGTGGCTTCATGATTATTTTCCTCCGGTTGCTATTTTCCTCCGGTTGCTAATTGCATGATTCCTTCCTCCGAGAACAGCTCGCTGTCTCGAGGAACATCTCCCGCGATCCGTCCCTCGTGCATGACGAGAACGCGATCTGAGATACGGAGGACCTCCTCCAATTCGCTGGAAATGGCCAGCACCGCCGCACCTTCCGAGGTCATCTGTCCGATCACCTCGTAGATCTCACTCTTGGATCCAACGTCGATCCCCCGGGTGGGTTCATCGAGAAGGAAGATGCGCGGTCTCAAGGGCATCCACTTCGCCAACACAACTTTCTGCTGGTTACCTCCGGAAAGCATCGAGACTTGCTGCCGGATACTCGGCGTGCAGATCTTAAGGGATTCGCGCGAGGCCTCGGCTGCCTGATCAATCAATCCGTCCCGTACAAAGCCGGCCTTCTGCCAGCGATTCATTCCAACCATTGCGACGTTGTCCCGAATCGCCAGATTCAGGATCGCGCCCTGGGCCTTGCGATCTTCTGGGACGAGGGCGATCCCGGCTCGAATCGCGTCGCGGGGGTGCTTGATCGACACTGCCTGGCCTTCGATCAGGACTTCGCCTCCCAGCGGACGGTCGATGCCAAAAATCGCGCGCGCTACCTCCGTCCGGCCCGCGCCGACCAAGCCGGCCATCCCGACCACTTCCCCCGCGCGAAGCTGAAAACTAATCGGGACATCGGGAAAGCGGGCCACCCGCAGGTCCTTCACATCGAGGAGAACCTCACCCTCACCACCACCAACTTTCTCATGGACGGTCAGTTTCCGCCCCACCATGAGCGACACGATGCGATCGTGATTGATGTCCTCCTTCGCCAACTCGCCGCTGTTCAAGCCATCCCGCAAGACGATCACCCGATCCGCCAACTCCTCCACCTCCGCCATGCGATGCGAGATGAACACGATGCACATCCCCTCGTCACGGAGCTTGTTGACGAGCCGAAAGAGCACACGGGCCTCATGGAGCGAGAGCGAACTGGTCGGCTCGTCCATGATGAGAATGCGCGCCTTCTGTGAGAGTGCCTTTGCGATCTCCACCATCTGGCGGTGTCCGATCGAGAGTTTGCTCACCGGGGTGTCCGGCGAAATGTCCAACTCGAGATCGCCCAGGAGTTCGATGGTCCGTCGCCGGATCTCGCGCTGGTCAAAAAACGGACCAAAGATGCGCGGCTCCCGCCCCAGGAAGACATTTGCCCCGATGTTGAGATTCTCCGCGAGATTCAGTTCCTGGTGAATGAAGGCGATACCGAGATTCTCTGCCGCCCGCACGTTGGGGATGCGTGTGGGCACTCCGCTCATGTGCACCTCCCCTTCATTGGGCTGGTGCACTCCGGCGAGGCACTTCATGAGAGTGCTCTTCCCGGCACCGTTCTCGCCCATCACAGCGACGATTTCACCGGAATGGAAAGACGCACTGACGCCCTCCAAGGCACGGACGCCGCCGAAGCGTTTGCTGATCGCGCAAGCTTCCAGGAGAGGCTTTGAATCCGGGTCCGAGGCCACCTGCTAGTTGGCGAGCTCGTAGAGCAATCCGTCGCGCCGCTGAATGGAATTGAGCTGATCGATTTTGCCCACGTAGAGCATGATTTTTCCGCCGTCAGGCATGGACTTCTTGATGAGCTTGCCGAGCTCGCGCCCGGCTTCGTAGTTGTTCGTTCCGAGGTAGAACAGGCGATCCGAATCAGGGGCATCACTGTCGTGCGTGATCAGGGGCAGCTTGGCAGCGGCCGCGTTGATCATCTCGGTCTGGTTTTCAGGGTTGAGAACACTGATTGCGATCCCGGAGCACTCGCCCTTGTTAAGGATGTTTTCGATGAGCTTCTTTTGACCGGCGATGTCGCCCGCGCTGTTCATCTGGAAGTCGGCGGCGATCCCGAATTCTTCCTGGGCGGCGTAGCAACCCGCTTCGGCGTGACTCCAGAAGGGGTCAGCCACGTTTGTGATGAAGGCAAAGGTGGGAACCCCGGTCGGCTTCGGAGCGGCCTTCCCAGCCTTCCCGGCCTCAAGGTTGGCTTCCATCTTGGTCCGGAATTCGTCGACGTTCGACTTGATGATCGTGCGGACGGGAATTGCGATGTTCTTGTCCTCCGGAAGATCTGGCATCTTCTTGTCCACCACGACCTCCTTGAGATATCTCATGGAATCGTAACCAAAGCGGTAGGGATCCTGCACGATGGTACCCTCGCAGGTCCCGTCCTTGATGGCATCCAGGGTGACTGGGTCCTCGTCGAAGGAGAAGACCTTCACCTTGCCCAATTTGTCCGAATCCTTGAGGGCTTCGATGCACTGGGGCGCATTGTAGGCCCAAAGGCCAACCATTGCGTCAATCTCGGGGTATTTTACGAGTGTGTTTTCGGCGTTCTTCTTGGCAAGAGAACGATCCCCGCCATCGGTCTGGACTTCATCCAGGATGATGAACTTCCCAACCTTCAGCTCCTTCTCCTCTTTCGTTTTGCCACTACATCCAACCAGCGCGATGCAACTCGCGCTGACTAATCCGATAACCAGTTGTCTTGCCGATTTCATGGCGGCCATGCAAGGAAAGCCCCGGCAAGGTGTCCAGCAGAATCAAGCCGCCCGCTATTCCTCTAATTGAGGAGGGATCCCGGCCAGTCGCGGAGCTCACGCTCGTGCAGGGTTTTGATCAATCCGTCCGTCCTGCGAGAGACTGGATATGGTTCGATCTTCTTTACCTATGAGCCAAGAATTTCCTGCCCATGCGTGAAATCGAAGGCACTGGCAGCCCTGCTCACTACACTGTCCTGCTCGTCGAGTTCCTGCCGTGCGGGTCAGGGCAGCGCAAACAGTTACCCCTTCCTCCTCCCGATCGCATGGCCTCTTCCCAGCCACCCGCCGGCTAACAGTCCTGCCAGGTGGCCTTCCCAGGAGACGAAGGTCTTGGTGCTTGGAAGCACACCCCAGATCATCCCACCGTAAATGGTGCCCACCACGATACCGATCACGATCCAGGAGGCACGTCGCTCCCAAATGGCACGGCCCAGGATATAGCCGAAGTAGCCGTAGATCAATCCGCTCGCACCGATGTGAACGGTGTTGCCATCGGGGTTGCGACCGATCACCCAGGTTCCCAATCCACACACCACCACGAGCGCCAGGGTGGTGGAAAGGAACCGGCGCCCTTCCGCCATGAGCACCACGAATCCGAGCCCAAAGAAGGTGAGGGTGTTGGCGATCAGATGCCCCCAACTGGCGTGGAGCCACGGCGAAAAGAGGATGCCGGGAAGCCCGCTGACTTCGCGGGGGACGATCCCATAGCGATCGAGATTGAGAGCCGTCAACCGATCAAGCAACTCCACCACCCAGGCGATGGCCACCAAGCCGAGGAGCAACCCGAATCCGGGACGATCCGCGGACTTGCGTTTCGCTGCTCTGACTTCAATTGCTACCTCGCGACTCATTAACTCAGCGTTTCAAATCCTTCACGTGCGTGCCTGGCCCCATCTCGTCCAGACTCTGCTGCAGACGTTCGAAGAGCAACTCTGTGACCTTGGGCACCGCTTCCTTCGTCTTTTGGCCCAGGTAGTCGCGCATGTCGATCGGCTCACCGATACGGAAGGTCAGCCTCCGGGCACCCACCGGCTTGGGATAGCCGCCATGCCCGAGGTCCTGCTCGAACTTGATGAGGGTCTCCGCGATGCGCTCCACGGTGGGATATTCGTGAATGTAATCGCCCGGATAGCTGAAGAGTTGCACCACGATGAAAAGAACCTCGAGGTCCCGGCGACAGGCCGCGCGCCTTGCCTCCGAGATTTCCTTCTCCTTCAGCTGCTCGAGGATTCGCCGGTGAACCGTATTCACGCGTTCAGGAAAGTCCTCGTCACCCACCTTGCCCAGGTGCCGATTTTCCATTCGCTCCAAGAGCTTGTCGCGCAGATTCTCCACCCGGTCGGGCACCGTTCCGGAACTGGGCGAGCCCAGGTACTCCACTTCCTTCAGGGCGAGGAGACCGCTCGCGAATCGATAGATCCGTCGCGGGATGGACTCTTCAGGATTCGCGATCCAGGTGAAGCGGGCCTCCAACTTGCTGAGTTGCTTCGAGAGCCCCTTCATCGTGCCCTCCGGATCGAGGTAGCGATACTTGAGAGCCACCGGGACAATATAGATCCCGCTGCCATCCTTGAGGGCCCTTTGCGAGGTCAGCGCCATCGCCGCTGCGCCCTCCCGCAAGGGCGTCAGGCGGTCGTTGGTATGATAAATCTCACCCTCGGGATAGACCACGAGCGGATACCCCAAGCGGATGAGAACGTCCTTGGCCGCCTTGAGCGCTCCGAGCGCCGATCCTTCCCGATCAATCGGAAAGACTCCACACCGCGGAAAGATGAAGTAGCGCAAGCCGAAGGAGCCCTCAAAGAGCTGGTGGGTCGCCATGTAACAAAACATGGTGTCGACTTCGTCGGCCAACTGGTAGAGCGCAAAACCGTCGGCGTGGTCGGTGTGGTTCGGAGCAATCAGGATGCGCGCGCCGCTCTTCACCAAATCCTTGAGGCGATCGAGTTCCTCGTAGGCGTAGGCGCTGACGCTGTGCGTCTTGCGGATGAGATTGTGACGATAACCGCTCATCACCCAGTTCCAAAAGCGGCTGGGTCGCGGAGCGACAAACTTGAAGTGATGCTCATCGCCGCTGAGAAAGCGGTTCATGTCTCGAAACCTACAGGAACTCCGCAACAAGTCTACGTTCTCGTGATTCCTCTTGGCATCGCAATCGGCCATCGCTTTCCTCCACCAGAGCTCTCGATTGAATTGACCGGATTGCGCACGACGGCGTCAAATTGGCACGCGAAAGTTCGCTGCTGCAGCTCGCTCTCCACGGACCCTTGACTCTGCTGAAGTTTTCGCCTGTTCCGCGGCACGCCCACTGTTAGAACTCCAGTGTGACCACGCGCTTCGCGCCCAGCCCAACCGGCCGTCTCCACCTCGGCCACGCCTACGCTGCACTGGTGGCGCACGACCTGGCCCGGCGGGAGGAGGGCCGCTTTCTCCTGCGCTTCGAGGACATCGATCACACCCGTGTCCGGCCTGAGTATTACGAGGGCATCGAGGAGGACCTGCGTTGGCTGGGAATCGCCTGGGACGATGATCCGATTCGCCAATCGGACCGCCTTGGCACCTACCAAGGCGCCCTCGGACAACTCCGCGAGCGCGGAGTCCTCTATCCCTGCTTCTGCACCCGTCGCAACATCAACGAAGAAATCTCGCGCATCGCCAACGCCCCCCATGGACCGGAAGGTCCGCTCTATCCGGGCACCTGCCGGGCGCTGGGAAAGTCCGAGCGAGCGGATAGAATCGCGGCAGGAGAGCCGCATGCCTGGCGCCTCGACCCCGCGCGTGCCGCGGAATGCACCGGAGCGCTCTCCTTTGAGGACGATCGCCTGGGCTCCCACCGGGTCGATCCCGCCCTGCTCGGCGACGTGATTCTCGCCCGCAAGGACATCGCCACTTCCTATCATCTCGCCGTGGTGGTCGATGACTCGGCGCAGGGGATTACCCACGTCACCCGGGGCGAGGACCTTCTGGCGGCCACCCACGTCCAGCGACTCCTCCAGGGCCTGCTTGATTTCCCCGCGCCCCGCTACCTGCACCACGAGCTCATTCGCGACGACGCGGGCCAACGCCTCGCCACCCGCCAAGATGCCCTCGCGCTGGCACTGCTCAGGGAGTCCGGCCTCTCCCCCGAAGAGATCCGCGCCCGCCTGCCGCTTCCTCTTGAAACTTGAATTTTGGGACCTACAACTCCCGGCATGGACGACATCAAGATCACATTCAACACCTCGAAGGGAGCCATCAAACTGACTCTCTTTCCCGACGACGCACCGGTCACCTGCGCCAATTTCCTGAACCTCGTGACGCGGGGCTACTACGACGGTCTCAAGTTCCACCGCGTCGTCCCCAATTTCATGGTGCAGGGCGGCTGCCCGCAGGGGACCGGCACTGGAGGACCGGGCTACAAGTTCGAAGACGAGTGCAAGCCTCACCGGACCCACCGCAAACCCGGCATGTTCTCCATGGCCAACGCCGGCCCGAACACCAACGGCAGCCAGTTTTTCATCACCCACGTCCCCACCCCGCACCTTGACGGGAAGCACACGGTCTTCGGGGAAACGACCGAGGGTCAGGACGTCATCGACTCCATCAAGGGCGGAGATACCATCGAGTCCATTGAGATTCACAACTCGGCTGACGAACTCTTTACAGCGCAGAAGAGCCGGATCGACGACTGGAACAAGGTCCTCTCCTGACCCTTCGGATTCCGACAGCCCCAAGGTGGGCGATTCACACCAACCCCGGACACCGGTCCGGGGTTTTGTGTTGGAACGGTGAGAAGCCCTCAGGGCGCTCCCTTACTTCTTGAGTCTCTCCAGCTGCTTCTCCACCTCCTTGAGACGGCCTTCCACATCGCGAAGCTCCTTGAGCACCTTTTCGCGTTGCTTCATGAGGGCAGCCTCGTCGGGCTTGGGATTCGCGGGCTTGGCTTCGGCCACCACCCGGGGCTTGGCCTCCTCGGCCTCTGCCTGCGAGAGCAGTTTCAGGACGTCGCTGACCGGAACCGCGAGGGTCTTGACGCGACCCGCCCGCGAGACATTGATACCGACGCAGCGGCCGTTGAGATCAAGCAGCGGGCCTCCACACTCGGCGGGACTGATCGGAATATCGTGTTGGAGCGCTTCGGGGAACCCAGTCAGGCGCGCCGAGAGTGGGCCACTCATTTCGTTCATGCGCTGGAAGCGGCCGGACCCCTGCGCTTCAGAGCGCGCGGCCAGCTTGACCTTGATCTTGCTTTCCTTGTCGTCCCGACGGTAGGTGAATTCAACTTCGTCCCCCGCGCGGTAAGTCCGGATCCTGTTGCCGAACTCGATCGGGCCATCGAACTCTTTCCCATCAATGTGCGTGATCACGTCATCCGCTTGGAGCCCCACCTTCTTGGCCGGGCTGCCATTGACGGTGCGCACAATCCTGACGCCGCCCTCAGCTTCACCCGCCTGGATTCCGAGAAATCCTACATTGCCCAACGCACGCGTGAGCACACTCACCAGTCCAATCCCGAGCGGCTCGCCAGCGCTGTCCGAGGCAGTGAGAAGCGTGCCGATCGGCTCTGGCTTCTTGCTGCGGGCCCAACGCACCGGCTCCAGGCCCTTCGGTGATCCCTTGAAGAGAGCGAGGTCGCGTTTCGGAAAGCGCTTCACCAATTCCAGGGGCACCTCCTTGTCTCCGACCTTTCGGGTCACTGCGCCCTTCTTGGTCTCCGTGTTCTTGGTGAGGATGTGACCCTCCTTCGAAACCACCGTGCCCAGGGCCCTGGGCTTGCCGTCCACCAGCACTGTCACCGTGGACTTGGCCGCCTTCGCGGTGACCGGAGCGAGCGCCTCCATCGACGACGCAAAAAAGAGATCCGGCTCGCCTCGCGTTCTCAACATCTCGCGCAGCGCTTCCGGTCCGAGCGTTTCGGCCAATTCGTCAATCATGCGCCGGAGTTCCTTCATGCCTCCCAGTTTCTTCAACTGCTCATCATCAAGCTGGAGCTGCCCATCCTTCAGGGCCTTTTCGAGGAGATCCTTGATCGCGTCCTTGGCGTCCGCATTCTCCTCCCTGGGTTCATCCTTCTCCTTCTCCGGCTTCTCCTTTGGCTCTTCTTTCGGTTCAGGGTTCTCTTCAGCTTCCTTGGGTTCCGACTTGCCGCCTTCTTCCCTGGGGGCCTCTTCGCGTTCGCGGCGCGGTCCCCGACGTGAACGTCCCCGGCGCTCGGGCTCTGCTTCCATGAAGTCACCAAGGCGTGCCAGTTCGACATTCACCTCCCCCTTCTTCCCTTCGCGCAGGTAGGAAATCTTCAGTTCATCCCCCGCCTTGAATTCACCCACCGCCCGAATGAGCTCCTGCGCACTGTTCACGGCATCTCCGTTGATCCTGGTCACCAGGTCCCCGGCCTGCAGGCCAACACTGGCAGCAGGTGACCCCTCCATCACGCTCGCCAGGTGCACTCCGCCGTCTGCACCAGGGTCCGCAAGATTGACTCCCAGCACCGCTCTATTCGGATCGACGCGCTGCCCCCGGGCCGCGAAGCGCCGCCCGGTCTCCTTGCCCCCCTTGATGTCTTCCCACTTCTCGAGATATACCCCGATGGGAACGTGACGATTCTCGGTGAGCGTGGCTCCGATGTTGGAGTGGATGCCAATCACCTTGCCTTCCACGTCAAAGAGAGGCCCCCCGGAGTCGCCTCCGACCACCGCGCAATCCGTCGTGATGAAGCGTCCGCTACTCAGCACGCGGCCCAGTCTCACCGGCGGTGTCCGCGTGGGATCGAATCCCCCGGGATGGCCCAGGGCGACGCACCACTCATTGCGCAACAGGTCATTGCTCTTCCCAACCTTTACATACGGGTACTTCCCTTCTTCCGTGATCTGCACCATGGCCGCATCGCGATCGTAATCGCCGCCCAGCTTCTTGGCCTTCTTCCGGACACCGTCCGGGAAAATGACGATCACTTCGTCCGCGAGGGAAGCCACCACGTGCGCTGCGGTCAGGATCAGGCCGTCTTCGCTGACCACGACTCCACTCCCTGCTCCACCGCCCCCGTTCGACACCAGCGAAATGGTTGCCGCTGCGCTTGGTAGCGAAATCCCCACCAACTGTTTACTCAAGGTCCGAAGATCCTTGAGGCCGCTTACGAGGGGCGCGTCCTTGAGATCCTGGGCGAGGGCCGGAGTTCCCAGTCCTGCAAAAAGCAGGCCCGCAGTGGTGATGGCAAACAGCGTCTTTAATCGAGTGGTCATAATGGATTCGGGGCAGTCGAGCGTCACTCTGCAAGCGACGGGCAGCCGCCCTTCTGTTGAAATTACGAGGCGGTGGCAATCTCCAACTTTGATCGATGACAAATGGCAAACTCGTGCCGGCCGGCCGGGACCGTGCCAAAAATCTTGCCCCTGACCCCGATTCATCCACCCTCCGCCCCGTGCTGGCCATTCAGCAACTCCGCGTCGAGGTCGGAGCCCGCGTCTTGTTCGACGGGCTCTCCTTTGTCATGGGCAAGGAAGACCGGCTTTCCTTCGCCGGGCCCAACGGGGCCGGCAAGTCGACCCTCATGAAGTGCATCGCGGGCGTGCTCGAACCGAACGCAGGCCGCATCACCAAACCAAAGGGCTTCCGGGTGGGTTACCTGCCCCAGGACGGGATCCACCTCAGCGGCCACAGCCTGTGGGAAGAAGCGGAGTCCGCCTTCGAGGAAGCGAAGAATCTGCAACGCGAGATCGACCGCCTTTCGGGCAATCTCGAAAAACTCGACCCACGCTCGGCGCCCTACTCCGACCTCCTGCACGAGATCGGCGAATTCGAACTCAGGCTCGAGCACTTCGACCCCACCCGCATCAAGCCGCGCATCGAGTCCGTGCTCGGAGGACTGGGATTTCAACGCGATGATTCCCAACGCGACTGCGGAGAGTTTTCCGGCGGCTGGCAGATGCGCATCGCGATGGCCAAGCTCTTCCTGCAGGAACCGGAAGTGCTCCTCCTCGACGAGCCCACCAACCACCTCGATGTCGATGCCCAGCGCTGGATGGAGGCCTCCCTCCGCGACTACAAGGGCGCGATTGCACTGATCTCCCACGACCGCTCGCTCCTTGACGAGCTCACCACCCGCACGATCGCTTTTGAAGGCGGGAAAGCCAACGAGTACGCCGGAAACTATTCCTTCTTCGTGAAGGAAGCCGCGCTGCGCAAGGAGATCCTCGAGAAGCAGTACCGCGCCCAGCAGCGCGAGATCGACAAGACTGAGAAGTGGATCAACCGCTTTCGCGCCAAGAATACCAAGGCCTCGCAGGTGCAGAGTCGCATCAAGCAGCTCGAAAAGATGGTGCGCATCGAGTTGGAGGAAGAGGAAGGGACCATGAACTTCACCTTCCCGGCCCCGCCGCTCAGCGCCCATGCGGTGGCCAAGCTGGGGGACAGCTCGCAGCGATACGGCAAGCTCACCGTCTTTGAGAACTTCGACTTCGAAGTCACGCGTGGACAAAAGATCGCGGTGGTCGGACCAAACGGTGCGGGAAAATCGACGTTCTGCCGTCTCATCACGGGGGAAGAAGAGCCGGCCGACGGCACTCTCATTTTCGGAGCCAAGGTCTTTCCCTCCTTCTTCTCGCAAACCCATGCCGATGAGCTCGATCCCAAGCGCACCGTCATGCAAACCGTGGAGGACGTAGCCAGCCGCGAGAACATGGCACACGTGCGCAATCTCCTCGGCTGCTTCCTCTTCCGCGGCGACGATGTCTTCAAGGAAGTGGGCGTGCTCTCCGGCGGGGAGCGCTCACGGGTGGCCCTCGTCCGCATGCTGGTGCGGCCGGCCAACTTCCTCATTCTTGACGAGCCCACCAACCATCTCGACATGCAGTCGCAGGAGGTTCTTCAGAATGCCCTCAATCACTATCCGGGCACCATCATCATCGTTTCCCACAACCGCGCTTTCCTCGATCCCGTGGTTGATCGCACCCTCGAGTTTCGGCAGGGCCGCGCGCCCAAGCTCTACTACGGCAACCTGAGTTACTACCTCGACAAGATCGCGGAAGAGGAGGCGAGCGTCGCCGGTAGCGCCAGGAGTCGCCAGACCGATCAAGCTTCCACCAAGACGGGTAACCGCAGGGAACAACGCCGCCGCGAGGCCGACAGTCGCCAGCAACGCAACCGCGTGCTCAAACCGCTGGAAGCCCAGCTGGCAACGCTGGAGTCCAGCATTGCCGAGTTCGAGGCGGCCAAGGAGACCCTCACCGAGCACATGTCCAAACCGGAGATTGCCGGGGACGCGGAAGAGCTCCGCAAGACCAGCATCGCATTTCAGGCAGTCAGCGACCAACTGGAAAAGGCCTTCAGCGACTGGTCCGAGCTCTCAACCGAAGTCGAAACGATGCGGGCGAAGTTGGAGGCTTCGGAATTGTGACCAGCGGCCGGTAGCCAGTGCACCCAGCTCGCCTCGTCCTACTTCAAGGTAAAGCGGAAGGGCACCCTGAGGGTCGCGGTCACCGCCTTGCCGTACTTCTGCTCCGGCACAAACGACCAACGCTTGACCGCGGAGATCGCAGCAGAATCCAGGACCGCGCTTCCGGAGGAACTCGAGACGCGAACCGAGCCGACCCGCCCGTTGGGGCCCACCTCTACGGTCAGCGTCACGCGACCTTCCGTTCCGGCCCGGCGCGCGCTCTTGGGATAGGGCGGCTGGTAGCGCCGCAGGACCCGCGCAGCACGAGAGACTCCTTTGGCAACCGGCTTCGGGGTGGACCTGGGTCGGTCCTCGGGACGTCGCGTTGACTTGGGAGTGGTCTTTTTCGGCGTCGTCTTGGCGACCTTGGGCTCCGGCTTGGTCGGGAAGGGGACCTCGGCCTCTGCCAACTCCTCGGCCGGGTCGTAGGGCTCGATCGTCGGGCGAATCGCGGGCGCTTCCACCATCTCGGGTTGCACCGCAGGAATGGCCACCGGCTGGACGACCCGTGGGGCGAAGGGCGGCGCGAGCTCGATCCGCGCAGTGTGCACGACCTGCCTGGGCTTCTCCTCTTCCCACAACTCCGCGTGACTCACATCCACCACCGGCGCGACAAATTCGTCATTCGTCCCGAAAAAGTTCGGCAGGATCCACAAGCGGGCGCCCAGTGCTCCGAGCACCAATGCGATGGTGGCAATCACGACCGCCAGCCAAAACGGAAAGGGCTCAGCCTCCCGGGGAGCCGCAACGGAGCCCTTCACAAGGCGCAATGCTGCGGGTTCGTGGTCTTTGAGACCGAACCAGCCGTCGGGTAATGGAGGGGGGCAACTCACGTGCTCTGCCCTAAAACGTGGGCCGAATGGGTGGTCTTAGTCAATTTCGAAGGACCGGGGCTCAATCCCAGTCATTCTCACCCTCGTCATCGTCCTCCTCACCCTCGACCTCCAGGCGGCTCACCATCGGCCACAATCCCCTACCCGTCAGGGCATCGAGCGACTTGGGGGTCCCGTTCAGGGTGCGCCCACCCAAGGCATAAAGCCCGGACGATTGGTCGCCCACGGCAATGACTTCAACTGCCGCGGGAGTCTCTTGCGGCTCCGCTTTCTCTTTCCTGGGCCCCTTCCCGGCAACCTTCTTCGCTGCCTGCTTGGCCTGTTTGGCCTGTTTGGCCTGCTTGGCCTTGCCTTTCCTGGCTGGCGGCGAATCGCCATCTTCGCCCGGCTTCTTGGCCCGGTGGACGGTACTGTCCGCCATCAGCAGGACGTAGCCCTGGTTGAGGAGCCAGTGCAAGTCGTGATACCAACCCATCTTTTCCTTGTCGCTCACGTCCTTGGGTAGGAGCGACTTCCAGAGGAGATCCAACTTCTTGCCGGAGTTTTCGGTGATCCAGTTCAGCAGCGACATCGGCCGGTCCGCGATCGCAATGTCCTCGGGAACGGGATGCGGACGGGACGGCCCGGCATTGAGTTTGCGCCGCCACTTGAACACCGCCACGTGGCGACCGGAAAGCTGGCGGCAAAGCATGGGAGTAAGCCTCCCCGGATATCGCCGCTCTTCGGCCACCGATTCGCGCAGGAGGCTGAGCAGGCCGGGCGAAAGATGATTGCCGGGAATGTTTCCACCCACCCATGCACGATTGGTGGTCTGAAAGGCGTCATCGAAATGGTTCTCCACGAAGTGCCGTTCCACCTCGCGCATGTCTTCAAGCAGCGCGGCCGGGGGGTCCTGGGGCGTCGAATCTCTCTCCGCGGCATCAGGATCCTCTTCCTCCTCGGCGTCGTCCTCGCTCACAGATTCGTCGGGTGTCTCGTCCGCATTCTCCTCGCTCGTTTCCTCAGCAAGTTCGTCGGTGACCACGTCCGCACTCTCCTCGCTCGTTTCCTCAACAGGTTCGTCGGTTGTCGCGTCCGCAACATCCTCCTCGGCCGGAATCTCCGCGCTCTCGCCCACTGCTTCCGCTTCGGCAGCTTCGGCGGTCGCCTCTTCAGGAGGGGCTTCCTCGCTGGCTCCCCCCTCGCCATCCGGGGTCGCTTCCTCCTTCACGGGCTTTGGCTCTTCAGGGCGCACCCCTCCGGTCGGACGGTAGGAGATTCGCTTCGACATCTTGTCGAGCCATGCGGCAACCGCCTCCTCCCCGCGCTCCATGCGGATCTTTCGCTTATAGGCATCCAGCGACATGTGCCCAAAGCGTTCGCGGTGCATCTGTGCCAGCGCCGGCTGGTAGCCGTGGTAGTTCGGCGGCCCCAACCACTCACCACTGATCCCACATCGGGCGACGGTCTGGAAATTCCCCCGCGGCGGTTCCGCGTCCGAGACTACCTCCTCGTAATAATCCTTGCACCAGTCGGAGTGCCAGAAGTGATACAGGGCTTCCTCCTTGGTGAGCCAAAGCGAGCCGTCCTTTTTGCAGCGGTGCATGGCCCCTTCCGCCTTGCTGCGAAAGCTCACATTGAATCGTTCGCGCGCCCCGAGCACTAGCTTGGCAAGGTCGAACACCGCATAGGTGCGTCCGCCTGCGAGGATTTCCTTGGCCAATCCGTCCAAGCCATCCTCCACTGGCATGACCTCCGCAGTGAATCCATCCGGCGGGGGAATCTCCTCCCGTTCGCGCGGACCGCGACCACGATCATCATCGCGACGACCCCGGCCCCCGCGGTTATAATTGCCGCGATCACCCTTGTCGCGGTTGTCGAAGCGCCGACCTCCTCCCTTTCCATCACGGCGGTCATCACGGCGGCCTTGCCCCCGTCGGTCATCACGGCGACCTTCCCCCTGGCGGTCATCGCCACGGCGGCCTTCTCCGCGATCATCGCGGTGGCGCTTTCCTTTACCCTCTGCTGAGTCACCCTTCTTCTTATCGTCCCCGCCGCGGGCCCAAGCGGGACCGAAGTCGAGGGAGGTGAGACCGAGAAGGGCGTCTTTGGGGGACTCGGACGGCTGGGCTTCGTCGCTCATTAGTTGCTACGCTTACAGAAAAGCCCTCCCTCTCGACACGCGCAAGAAGCAAAAGTGCCCGATCTCTGCGCAATTCACCCCATCGGGTATCGGATCTCGCGACTCACCTCGTCGATCTGCTCCAGGACCTCAGTGGGAAGTTCGAGTCCGGCCGCGGCCAGGATGTCATCGAGTTGGTCCTCGTGAGTGGCTCCCACGATCGTGGACGCCACGAATTTGTGCTGCTTGCTCCACGCGATGGCCAGGGTGACTGGATGCAGTTCCGCCCCCTCGGCAATCTCCAAGAAACGCGCGGTGGAAGCCAGGCACTGCGCATTGGCAAAGCGATCCACCATCGCACGCTGACGCGGCCCGCTGGAATTCATGTAGTCCGTGAAGCGCGCTCCCTCCGGACGCTTCCCGTCATTGTACTTTCCGGTGAGCACTCCACCGGCCAGCGGACTGTAGGGAATGAGGCTGACCTCTTCACGCCGGCACACTTCTTCCAGTTCGTCTTCAAAGCGCCGGTTGTTCAGCGAGAAATTGTTCTGGATGGTGTCGTAGCGCGTGAGGCCGTGCGCCTCGCTGGTCCAGAGCGCCTTCATCAGCCCGTAGCTGTCTTCGTTGCTCACTCCGAGCGCGCGCACCTTTCCCTCCTCCACCAACTCATCGAGCGCTTCCAGGGTATCCTCCGGCCGCATGCCGTGATCCGGCCAGTGCACCTGGTAGAGATCAATGTAGTCGGTTTTCAATCGAGTCAGGCTTCCCTCGATCGCCTTCCGAATATGATTGCGGTCGAGGGCCGCCTTGTCGTTGCGCACCGGGGGATTGAACCAGCCGTGGGCCGCCCCCGCGATCTTGGTGGCGATGATCACCCCGTCGCGAGGCTTGGTTGCCAACCACTCGCCCACCCACTCCTCCGTCCGCCCTACCAGGCTGGGGGTGGGCGGCACGGGATAGAGTTCGGCGCTGTCGTAGAAATCGATCCCGGCATCGAAGGCCTTGTCCATGATCCGAAACGACATCTCCTTCTCGGCCTGCGTGCCGAAGGTCATGGTCCCCATGCAAATCTCGCTCACCACGATTCCGCTCTTCCCTAGTCGCCGCTGCTCCATGCCGCCGATCCTTTCCAGGAATGACGGGCAGGCAAGCAAGGAGCGCGAAGGTTTTCAACCTGGCCGCCGCGCCGAACTCGATGGACTCCAGGTCGCGGCCCCGTTGACCGGGCAAGCGGGTCAGCTCCCGGGTCAGGGTGCTACGGCGCAAAGCTGATGCGCAATCGGGCGAGTTTTGATTCCGACGTCCCGACCGGTGCGAACTCGCGCACTTCCATCGTCTGGGTCCCATCGCCGTGGGGAATCAGCAGGGTCACGGGAGTCTTTGCTGCGGCCTTCCAGTTCACGCCGTCGGTCGAGGTCTCCATCTTCCACTGCAGGTCCGCGGCGTGGGATCGCAGGCGAACGAGTGCGCCCAGGTAGGTCGTCTTATCCTCGGAGACAAGCTGGCTTTGGAAGGTCGCCTGGTCGGGCGTGCGGGGATCGAGCCCGAAGGCGTACTCCTGCCAGTTCGGGTAGTGATCGCCGTCTGGATTGGCGAGGGCGGTTCCCACCTCGGGATCAGCGCGCTCGGCCGAAGTGAACTGCATCACCTGCCAGGCGTTGAAGTGCGTTTGATACCCCTGCCCGGCCTCTCCCGCGCTGCCGCCTTCATCGATGCTGCTTCCCCATGAGTCCACCTCGTCGAAGTCGTTCCAGGGAATCTCCTCGTCACGCAACACAAGGGTCCGCCCCGCCCCGTCGGAGGATGGATACCATCGATCGTTGAAATCAAAATTCTCGATGTTCTCCCCCATTCCGTCAACCAGCCGCACCGGCTCACCATCGTTGTCCAGAAATCCGAGGTAGGGGCCCAACACGGTCGCGGTCACCTCGGGATGACGGAGGGCGAAGGCGACGGGATTCTTGGCAAGGATGAGGCGCTCGCCGGCGGGGAGGCTGACCTGCCCGAAGGTGTAATCGATGCCATTTGTGAAACGCACATTCTCCAGGTCGAGGGTCGACGCTCCGATGTTCAGGAATTCGATCCACTCAAACTCTTCTGCAATCACTCCGGGAAGAACATCCTCTTCCTCCGGGGTGGGCGGCGCGGGATGGTAGTTCAGTTCCATGATCCGCAGTGCCAGCTGGGTCGGCGAAGGATCACCGGGATACGTTTCACTGGTCACCAGGACACCTTGGGCGGTGCGCAGCTCGATCGTTTCCCCGCGCGCGGAAAGCTGGCCCTCGTATCCGCCCACAATCAAGCGGAACTGCCCGGAGCGCGGCCGAGTGCGGCGCATCCGAAACGACTTGGGAACGCGGGCCACATGGAGGAGACCGACAAACCTGGAGGCGGAGGTCCCGAGCCCTGCTGGAATCACCGTCCCCGGAGGAATGACAAAGTCCACCGCGCCCGACAAGGTCCACCCCGAGAGATCGACCGAAGCATTCTCGTTGTTCTTAAGCTCGAAGTATTCTTCGTCCTGGTTTCCGCTCACCGGGTTGAAGTCGATGGTCTCCACCGTCACATTGGGCGCGGCAGGTTGCGGAGCCGGCACCCGCACTCCCCCCTGGTTCCGGGAATTGCTGAACATGAAGGCCCTCCTCGGAGGCAACCACTCGGTCAGCAGGCGTTCCGAGGCTTCGCGCATATCGTTGCCGTTGCCCCAAGACCCCCACTTGATCAAATCGAGGTCCGCATCCGAACGCACCGCCACGGGATCAATGAGATCCTTCAGTTCCCTGACCTTCAGGGTGAACCAGTCGTCTTCGACCGGAGTGCCCGGCGGCAGGAGAAGTTCTGCCCGCAAGGTCTGCACCCGGCGCAAGTACATGTCGCGATAATCCGGCGTGTTGTGAATGAGATCCCAGAGACGGTTGATTGTGCTCGCGTTCCAAAAATTCGAGTGCAGAGGATCATGAAAGTAGTGCTCGCCCCCCGTCCAGCGCCGTCCCGCCGAAAGGTCGACATCCCAGGGGAGCGGATGCCACTCGCCCGTCCCTTCGGTGTCACGATACATGTAGTAGTTCTTGTGTCCCGCGTCGGTGATCCCCGCCACAGTCAAGGACGCAAGGTAGTTCACGCAACCCGGGATGTTCAGGAGATCGTAGGCAATGCGCCGTCGTGAGTCCCGCGAGAGAGTGGGATTCAGACGCGAGATGAGCGCCGACAAGTCGGCATTGCCCTCGTTCTTCCTCGTCTTCTTGGTGGCCCTGCTCGCGTTCTCCATCCGGTCGTACATCTTGTAGAGGGCGCCATTGCCATCGAGCCCGATGCGGTCGAGGTAGCGATCATCACCGTCTTCCACCATGTCCTGCACGGAATAGAAAAAGCCATTCCGCTGCACTCGCACGGGGAAGGCGAAGTGATAGCCCGCGCCGCAACGCTTGAGGAACTCATAGGCCATCGTATTGCGCACTTTACTCTTGTCGGCATAGTTGGTGAGCAGGTTGATGTCCTTCACCTTGCGCTCGCCCTCCTGCCAGAGGAACCGGTTCCCCTTGTTGAAATCGAGATCGTAGCTTTTTTTGGGAAACGCCCCGCCCGCAGTGCTCTGCCCGTGCAGGTCCATCTGCACATTGTCATAGAATTCCCCGAGGTAATAGATGCCGACCCGGCCACCACTGCGCGTGTTCACCGCTGACTCGTTTTCGACAAAGGTGTGCAGAATGGGCAGTTTCGAAGGCCGGAGACGGACGTCCTGCGCGACAGTTCCGTAATAGCGATCGGAGTCGCTGGGAATGTCGTAGGCCGGATCGCGACTGACCCGCGCAGCGCTGTCCCTCGCCTCCACCCGCCAGCGCAGCATCTGTCCGCCCCGCACCCCCACGGTCGGGAGAGCCACTGTGAAGATCCCATCACCCGCCAGTTCGTCCGGCGCCACCCCATCGTCCACCATCGCGAGCGCTCGCTCAGGAGCAAACATGATACGGTAAAGGAGGCGAACCTGGGTGATTGGAGCGACCGTCTCGCGCACCAGGGCGGTCACCGTGATGGGCTCGCTCGCACCACCACCGAGGGGTGGATCCACACGGGAAGTCACTGCGGTGAGGAGAGGTGGCAATACCGTGGCCCCGGTTCCATTGGGAGCACCGGGCGTGGGCGTGGAATGATACACTGGCCCGCCCGGGGCAACCCCGCCGGTGGTGAGATCGAGCTCCGGGAGCACCAGCAAGTCGGGACTGTCCACCGCATCGTTCAGGCCGTGGATGGCGAGGAGATTTTGACCGGCCTGCAGCGTGACCGCCGAGAGGTCTATCGGGAAACTGATCCAGTCATCGTTCTCACTCACTCCACGATCTGAAGTGGCAAGGGAATCCCAATCCGGAGCGGCCGGTGCGCGGTTGGCAGCCACCTGAGTTCCGTTGAGGTAGGCGATGAACCCGTCGTCCCAGCGCATGCGCAAGGTCAAGCGAGTGACCGCACCGGGATTCGCGACCGTGAAGGGAAGGCGCAGGAAGATCGAGCCGTTCTGATTCAACAGTTCGGTTTCGAAATCGCCGCCCGCTCCCAACCACGTGCCAAGGGTCCCCGCCTGGTCCACTCCCACTCCAGAGGAGACTGCCCGCCAGGTCGATCCATTGAATGCGCCCGTGATGTTCGAACTCCACCCCGCGAACTCCGCCGCAAAGTCTGCCGCGGAGGCGGGCACTCCCGCGCTTCCGGATGCACCCAGCGACACCACCGTGGCCGTGGTCTGCCCGGTCTGGCTCAGGCCAAAGGAAACGTCTTCAAACTGCGCGGGATATCCCGGTGCGTACTCGTCTTCCACCGTGACCCCGTCCGGACCAACCAGCGCGAGGTACTCGCCGGATTTACTCAACGAGAAGTCGGTGTGCAACTCCTCCCCGGGCGTGCGCCGATTTTCACCTGATGCAAAAATCACAAGGTAGCCGTCGGCCGGCAGGATCACTTCCGGAATGATCCACTTTCGCAATTCGGTGGCATCGTCGGTGAGACTCCATCCCCCGAGGTTTACATCCGCGACACCATCGTTGTAGAGCTCCAGCCAATCTTCGGCATCGCCATCGCGATCGAGGTGCCCTGTCTGGTTCGAGGCGACAAACTCCGAAATGCGGACCCCCGCGGACGCCGGGGCGAGGGCCAGCAGGCTGAGGAGCGTAGCAAGAGGCAAAAATCGAATGGTCATGGCTTGCTGGGGAAGCTCAAGATGCCTTCAAATTCGGGGAAGCGCAATGCAAGGATCGCCAATGAGCTTGCCCCCGTGTTTCCAAGGACGAATAGTCCCCCGGTGCGCACAGTATTCACCCTCGCCCTCTTGACTCTTCCCCTGCTCGCCCAGGACCTGCCCACCGCCAGGGGCATCGTCTTCGACGATCGAAACCGCAATGGAAAACGCGACGACGGTGAACCTGGGCTGGCCAAGGTCCTGGTCTCCAACCAACTCGAAGTGGTGGCTACCGCCGAGGACGGCTCGTGGTCGCTTCCAGCGCGCGACGACTGCGTGTTCTTCGTCATCAAACCGCGCGGCTGGATGCCGCCGGTTACCGACCAGGAGCTCCCGCAGTTTTACTACCTCCACAAACCGAAGGGATCTCCGGAGTCGAAGTTCCCCGGCGTCAAACCCACCGGTCCCCTCCCCCCCTCGATCGACTTTCCCCTCCACCAGCAGGACGAGCCGGACAAATTCAAGGCGCACTTCTTCGGGGACACCCAGTCGCGCAACAGGAAGGAGCTCGGCTACATGGCGCGCGACACGATCCCGGAACTCATCGGCAGCGATGCCAATTTCGGCGTCACCCTCGGAGACATCATGTTCGATGACCTCTCCCTTTTTGAGACCCACAACAGCATCGTGGCTCTCATCGGAATGCCCTGGTGGAACGTGATCGGCAATCACGACCTCAATTTCGATTCCCCGGACGACAAGCATTCCGACGAAACCTTCGAGCGGATCTATGGCCCGGCCTACTACGCCTTCCAGTGGGGACCGGTAAACTTTGTGGTCCTCGACAATGTGAGGTGGGGTGGCTCGAAGCAGTCCGGGGGAACGGGAAAATACACCGACGAGATGGGCGCGGAGCAACTGACCTTCCTCGAGAACCTCCTGCCTCACCTTCCCGAGAACGAATTGCTCATGCTCATGATGCACATCCCGCTCAAGGATTCCGAGAGTCCGCTCAAGGTCACTGCCGAGCGCGCCCGTCTCTTCCGCCTGATCGAGAAGAGGCCCTATACCATGTCGATCTCCGGACACGAGCACTGGCACGCCCACCTCTTCCTTGACGAGAAAGACGGCTGGCAGGGAGCGACCCCGCATCACCATGTCGTCAACGTCACGGTGTGCGGAAGTTGGTGGCGAGGGGAACCCGACGAACTCGGTATCCCGCATGCGCTGGGACGCGACGGAGCGCCGCGCGGCTATTCCACGATCACTTTCGATGGCCACCAGGCGGTGGTCGATTACAAAGCCAGCCGCCGCCCGGCCGACTACCAACTACGGATCGAAGTGCCCGACGTTGTGCAGGCCGGGGAGGAGAAGGTCCTCGTCTATGCCAATGTTTTCAATGGCTCCAGGGATTCCAAGGTGCGCATGCGGCTCGGCGAGAAGGGGGCCTGGATCAACTTGAAGAAGACGGTCGAACTGGATCCCGATTTCCTGGCCCTGAAGAAGCGCGAAGCGGGACGCCGGGACAAACTGGAAGGGATTGACCTGCCCGCCCCGGTTCCCTCCCACCACCTCTGGAAAGCCGAGCTGCCCCTCGGCCTCCCCGCCGGGGTCCACCGACTCTGGGTACAGACCGAAGACATGTACGGACGCACCTACGACGCCTCGCGGATTATCCGGATTGAGTAGCCATCGAGGTCACGTAGTCTTGTGCCATGCGCGGCTTCGCTCATCTCGTTCTCACGCTTCTCGCCTCCAGCCTTCTGACTGCCTCTGCGGCCAAACGGCCCAACATCGTCCTCTTCTACGCCGACGACCTCGGCTACACCGATCTCAGTTGCCAGGGGTCGGACTTTTACCGCACTCCCAACATCGATCGCCTGGGCAGGGAGGGCATGACCTTCACCCAGGCTTACGCCGCGGCTGCGAACTGCGCACCGTCCCGCGCCTCGTTGCTCACCGGCCTTTACACCCCCCGGCACGGTGTGTTCACGGTGGGAAATTCCGATCGCGGCAAGTCCGCCCACCGCAAGCTCATCCCGATCAAAAACACCACCGTCCTCAAGACGGAACTCCCCACCGTCGCGCAGGTCCTCAAGAAGGCCGGCTACCGCACTGCAGTGGCTGGCAAGTGGCACGTTTCCAAGGACCCGACCAGCTACGGTTTCGACGTCAACTTCGGCGGACTGGAGTGGGGCCATCCGAAATCCTACTTCTCGCCCTACAGGAATCCCAAGCTGAAGGATGGCCCCAAGGGAGAACACCTCCCCGCTCGCCTCGCCCACGAGGTGTGCGATTGGATTCGCTCCCCCCAGCCTGAGATCGCTGACGGTCCCTTCTTCCTCTACCTCCCATTTTACTCGGTCCACACCCCCATCCAGGCCCGCAAGGACCTCACCGCCAAATACGACAAGGTCCAGGGCGGGACTTATCACAGCAATGCCAAGTACGCCGCCATGATCGAGGCCATGGACCTCGCGGTCGGCCAGGTGCTCGATCTGTTGGACGAACTCAAATTGAGCGACAACACGCTGGTCATCTTCACCTCCGACAACGGCCCGCATGGCGGGGTCTCCAACGCCAAACCGCTCCGCGGATCGAAGGGGATGTTTTACGAAGGCGGCATCCGTGAACCCTTCCTCGTCCGCTGGCCGGGCAAGATTGCGGCGGGGTCCCGATGCGAGGTTCCCATTCACCAGGTCGATCTCTTTCCCACCTTCGCCGCGCTGGCGGGTGCAAGGACTCCGAAACTCCGGGATGGGGTGGATCTCGCTCCACTCTTCGCCGGCAAGACTCTCCCTGCCCGCCCGCTCTTCTGGCACTTCCCGGCCTATCTCCAAGGCTACGGCAAAGACCTTGGCTCTCCCTTCCAACACTTCCGCACCACGCCCTGCGGGGTGATCCGGCAAGGCGATTGGAAGCTCATCGAGTACTTTGAAGACGGCGCCCTCGAACTCTACAACCTGGGCACGGACCCGAACGAGACGAGCAATGTCGCCAGGGACCAGGCCGCCAAGCGCGACGAACTCCACGCCTTGCTGGTGGCCTGGCGCAAGAGTGTGAAGGCGCCCGTTCCCACCGAGAAAAACCCGGAGTTCAAGAACTAGCGGAGTCCCGGAGCCAAGTTTCTTCCAGTTCCTGCGGCAGAATTTCACCGGATCCGGTGGCTCTCACAAAACTGATCGAGGATCCCTCTTGCCCGGATCGCGCACGGCATTAGATTGGGGCACTCCCGTGCCCCCCTTTCGAGTCAGTCTCCGCATTTTGCCCGCGCTCCTCCTCGCGTGCAGCCCGGTCCTCGCCGTGGCCGAATTACTGACCCCCAGCTCGGTCACTTCCTCTCCGAACGGCAACGATTTCTACAGGGCCTCCAACCTCGTGGACAACAGCGGGCTGAGCAGCGTGGCGACCCTCGCGAACTACACCACGGTCACCCACTCTTCGGCCGGTCCCTCGCAGTCCTGGAGCACGATTGCGCCGGGCGGAGGCGGCAGCGACTACTTCGCGACCGGTGCGGCGGATCCGGTTCTCACTTTCACCTTCGACGACACCTACACCTTCACCGATCTGGTGGTCTGGGGTTACTACTTCGCCAACACCCCCAACAACAACGAAGCCAAGAAAATCATGGTCGAGTTTTCGAGCGATGGGGGAGCCACGTGGCCGCTCTCGGTCAGCGTGACCCACATCCGCACGGCGGCAATCAGCGACACGATGCCGTTCGGCGGGGGCCACGCCGCCAACGCGGTGCGCCTGACCATTACCGACAATCATTTCGGCACTCCCGGCGCGGTGGGCGGCAACCGGGTGGGACTCGGGGAAGTGAAATTTCTCGGCGACTCTTCGGGGAACTCGGTCGTCGACGTCGTGCAGCTCGTCGATTTTGGCAATCTCCCAGTTGGAACCCCCGCCCAAACCATGGCGCTGACCATTTCCAATCTCGGCCCCAGTCTGGATCTGCAGGTAGCCGCTGCCGCTCCCGGTTCAGCCTTCCAGGTCGCCGGCTCGCCCCTCACCATTCCTGCCGGTCAATCGCGCAACCTCGAAATCACCTTCGACGCGCAGGGCGTCCCGGGATGTTACCTCACCACCCTGGAGCTGACCACCAGCGACCCCACGCGACCGGTTATTCCGGTGCAACTTCTCGGTGCCTACGACTGCATCTTTGAACCACAGACCCAACCCACGCTCACTCCGCCGGAGGGAACCTTCATCGACCCCTTTGAGATGACCATGAGCAGCGACGAACCCGGAGCAGTGATCATCTACACCACCGATGGAACCCTTCCCGGACCAGGCAATGGAATCCCCTATCTCAATCCCATCACGATCGATTCCTCCACCCAGATTCGCGCCGCCGTGCTACGCGGTGGCCTGGTCTCGAAACCACAGACCAAGAGCTACCTCCGCCTCACCGGTGGCCTGGAGAGCTATACCTCCCCGCTTCCCATTGCCATCATCGACAACTTCGGCGGCGGAACGATTCCCAACAAGGGGTGGAACTTCGGAACGCAGACTGGCGCGGGCCTCCAGCAGGTCGCCCGGCAACCAGCCTGTCTCCATATCATCGATCGCGATCCCGCCACCGGCATTGCCTCCATCACGGGAGTTCACGACCTCACCGAACGGATCGGTATCCGCGTGCGTGGCGCCTACTCATCCACCTGGAATCCGAAACCCTACTCGGTGGAGACCTGGGACGAGTTCGACAACGACAAGAACACCACGCCCCTCGGCCTGCCCGGCGAGTCCGACTGGATCCTCTACTATCCCCACCCTTCCTACGACCTCCCCCTCATCGCCAACACCTTCTCCTGGGAATTGAGTGCTCAGACCGGGCGGTATGGGACTCGTTTTCGCTTTGTCGACGTCTTCATCAACCAGGATGGCGGGGACCTCACTCCGGCGGACCGGGTGGGCGTCTACGCCTTCGCCGAGAAGGTGACCCGCGACGACGACCGCATCGAAATCGAGCGCCTCTCGGAGGATGGCACCACCGGCGGCTGGCTTCTCACCATCAATCGCATGGACCCGATTCCGGTGGGAGGCTTTCCCGCCGAGAACGGAGCGCTCGCCCCGCAGTTTTTCCACACTGCCGGACCCGACCGCATTCAGCAAACGCTGCCCAACTTCGGCGGGATGGGCGACGACATTCCGCGCCAGTACAACGCCTTCCTGAACTTCGACGATCCAAATGGTTATCGCATCAACGCCGTGCAGCGCGCCACGATCGAGGACTGGTTTGCGGAGTTCGAAAGCGTCTTTTACGACGACGACCTCTGGCTCGATCCCGTCAACGGCTATCGCAAGTATCTCAACACGCGTGACTTCATTGACTACTTCCACCTCCACAATCTCGCCAAGCAGGGCGACAGCATGCTGGTCAGTCTCTTCCCGTGGGTCTCCTCCGGGGAACGGAAGCTGCACATCGGCCCGATCTGGGACTACAACCTCGGGGCCTACACCAGCGATGCCACCTCCGGAGTCTTCTATCGCGATGACCGCCTCTGGTTCCCGCGGCTCTTTCAGGACCCGGACTTCATGCGGGAATACATCGATCGCTGGTATGAGCTCCGGCGCGGCCCCTTCTCCACCGCCAACATGCGCAACCTCGCCAACGCGCAGGCTGCGGAGTTCACCTTCGGGCTTGCCGTCGCACAAGGTCACTCCGTCAGCGCCTGGACCGCCGAATTGCTCGGGATGAAGGATTACCTTGCCCGTCGCGCGGCCTGGCTCGACGGACAATTCTTCAGACCCCCGAATTTCAGTCATCCCGGGGGCGTGGTCAGTGCGCAGTTTTCGCTCACCATCTCCAACACCATCGGAACCACGGGGACGATCTACTTCACCGTGGACGGCAGTGATCCCATCGACGGCGGAGGCAGCCTCTACACCGGACCGCTCGCATTCAACGCCACGGCCCACGTCAGGGCGCGAATCCGGGACGCCGGCGGAGACTGGTCGGCGCTGAATGAAGCATCCTACGTCACCGGCACCCCTGCCGGGCCCGGTGACCTCGCGATCTCCGAGATCATGTACCATCCCTTCGGGGATCCCGGAGCGGAGTTCCTCGAAGTCATCAACATCAACCCCATCGAGTCGCTCGACCTCGCCCTGGTACGCTTTGCTGCCGGGGTGGAGTTCACCTTTCCGGTGGGCACCACCCTTGCTCCCGGTCAGCGCATCCTCGTTGTCCGCGACAACCTCTCGTTCGAAGCCGTGCATGGACCGGGTCATCCCGTCGCCGGCGAATTTCAACTGGACGGCGCCCTCGACAACAGCGGTGATCACCTCGTGCTCCTCGATGCAAGTGGAAGCATCATCCTCGACTTCAGCTATGGTGATGATCCCCCCTGGGCAGAATCGACTGATGGGGACGGCGACTCCCTGGTCCTGATCGACCCCTTCGCCAATCCTGATCACGGCAGCTTCGCCAGCTGGCGCAGCAGCACCACAATGGATGGCAACCCGGGAGCAGACGATCGAACCAAGTTCGCAGGTGATCCTCTCGAGGACCTTGATAGCGACAACCTGCCCGCCCTTCTCGAACACGCGCTGGGGACCTCCGACCGATCCTTAGATTCGATCTCCTCCTTCCTCGCGTGGAATTACGAGGCGGGATCCGGAACGGAGCTCCTCGTGGTTTGGAGCCTCGCCGCGCAGGACGTCACGGTGAGCCTTGAGTTCAGCGATGATCTCGAGAGCTGGCAGACCATCGCGGGCGCTCCCGAATTTGACGAGCATCTCTCGGGCGCGCGTGCCCGGTTCCGCTGGCAGCTGCCCGCTCCCCAGCCTCCGCAGCGTCACTTCAGAATCAAGGCCTCGACCCCCTGACCGGCTCTCCCGATTCGCACGCTGCGCATCGCAAGATTGTTTGCTAACAACTCGTCAGACCGGCATCGTGATGCTACGGACTCAACCATGCCGCACCGCAGTACAGAAGTAGTCAGGGCCCTCGAGCAGGAGGTCCTCGAAGGGAAGCTCGTTGCGGGCGAACGCCTACCCTCGGAGGAGAAACTCTGCCTGCGCTTCGGGGCAAGTCGCACTGTGATCCGCGAGGCCATCCAGCAGCTGCGCGGGCGGGGGCTCATGCGCACCTTGAAAGGGTCCGGCTCCTACATCGCAGATCCTTCCCTGGATTCTCTTGCCGCCGCCCTCGAAGCATACTCGGTTCTCACGCCGGAAGACTCGTTCCTCCAACTGATCGACTTCCGCATCCTGCTCGAAACCGAATGCGCACGCCTCGCCGCCCAGAATGCCGGCGAGAAGGCGATCGCAGACATCGAGGAACATCACGAGGCGATGAAACGCGCAGAGCATGATCGGAAGGTTTTCAGCCATGGCGACATCGGCTTCCATCTCGCGATTGCACGAGCATCGCGGAACGTCATCTACGCCACCATCCTGCGGGGATTGGAAAAGCGCTGCATCGACTACGCTGTCACCAACCGGGGGGACGGCAATTGGTACACCCGGATCATTGAGACCCACGGCGAGATCCTGGACGCGATCAAGGACGGGAACACCCACCAGGCCGCTGACTCGATGCGCCGCCACCTCCTCCTCTCCCGCCGGCACTACCTCGACGTTGAGGAGGAAGTCTAGCGGAATAGACTCGCCTCCCCGCCCCTCTCACCGCAAGGATAGGCCCTGCGGAGCCGTATTCACCTCTCCTCCCCACCATGAAAGGTCTCATTTTCCTCACCTTGGTCTTTGCCCTGGCTCCCTACGCCTACCCCGGGGAGAAGCCGGAGGCGGCTCCAGTCAAAAAGGACTGCCCGCTCTGTAAACTCCCCGGCCGTGCCGCTCTCTTTGCAGGTCCAGCCAAGTCCTGCCCGGCTGACTGCGCCAAACTTTGTTGCACCGGCACGGAGGTCACCTACCTGGTCGAGGGGTTGGTTGGCGATCGCTGCTCGGCCAACGTGACCACCGCCCTCACCAGCATTGATGGCGTGAAGGTGGAAGCGCTTAGCCACCAGGACGGCCAGGCCGTGGTGAAGTACGATCCCGCCAAGGTGAAGCCCGCTCAACTGGTCGCTACCATCGTGGCCAGCGGCTACAAGGTCACCGGTGAGCAAGTTTCCTTCAAGGTCACCGGACTCACCGACGAATCCAGTGCCGGCGTGGTGGAGAAGGCCCTCGTCGCGACCGAGGGTGTCCGCAGGATCGAAACGGTCTGTCACAAGAGCGGCGTAGCCATCGTCGTCTTCGACCCCGCCCAGACCAGTCGCGACAAGATCGCCGCCGCGATCAATTCGACCAAGTTCAAGGTCGCCAAGGACGGGTAGTCTGCCTTCACCCGCCGAAGTGAAGACCTGCTGCTGACCCTCCGTCGGAACTTGGAAGGTCGGGATCTCGCCCGGCATCATGCGCTCACGCCCGTCGCAATCATACCAGTCCACGACGCATTTTACCTAGCAGTCGGACGGTGCTCCCTGTTCACTTCGGGCCATGTCTCAGGTCAACATCGCGATCGTCGGCCTCGGCTTCGGCGCCGAGTTCATTCCCATCTACCTGCGCCACCCGCAGGCCAACATGTATGCCATCTGCCAGCGGACGGAGGAGAGCCTCAACGAAGTGGGCGACAAGTATGGAATCGAGAAACGCTTTCAGAGCTTCGACGACGTGCTGCGCGACCCGAACATCAGTGCGATTCACATCAACACTCCCATTCCAAACCACGGCGAACAGGCGATCGCCGCTCTCGAGGCGGGCAAGCACGTGGCCTGCACCGTCCCCATGGCCACCAGCCTGAAGGAGTGCGAGGAAATCGTGCGGCTTTCCAAAACCAACGGCCTCAAATACATGATGATGGAGACCGTGGTCTACGCGCGCGAGTTTCTCTATATGAAGGAGCTCTACGACAAGGGCGAGCTCGGCAAGGTGCAGTATCTCAAGGCCTCGCACCAGCAGGACATGGATGGCTGGCCCGGATACTGGCCCGGTCTCCCGCCCATGCATTACGCCACTCACTGCGTGGGACCGATCCTCGGTCTGACCCGTGGCGAGGCGGAGTACGTCTCCTGTTTTCCGTCCGGCACCATCCGGGAGGAGATGCACGAGTGCTACAACTCGCCGTTCGCGATCGAGAGCTGCCACATCAAGTTCAAGGACAGTGATCTCACCGGCTTTGTTTACCGCTCGCTTTTCGACGTGGCGCGGCAGTACCGCGAGTCCTTCGAGGTTTACGGCAGCAAGAAAACCGTCGAGTGGCCACTCATCGAGGGCGAACCGCTGGTCGTGCACACGGCCAAGAAGCCCGAGCCCGAGATCCCCGAGAAGACGGAGTGCCCGGACTTTGCGCACCTCTTGCCCGACGAGATTGCCCCTTTCACCACGGGCGGCGTCTACGGCGGAGACGATGGGGAGGAACACCTCTCCTTCACGCAAGGGGCGGGTCACGGGGGATCGCATCCCCACCTCGCCCACCAGTTCGTGAACATGATCATCAGCGGCGAGGACGCCTACCCGAACGCAGTGGAGTCTGCCAACATCACCTGCACCGGGATCCTCGCCCACGAGTCCGCCCTCAAGGGAGGCGAGATCATGCACCTGCCCTCGTGGAGCTGGCGAGGGGAGTAGCTCTCCTCAACAAACCTCGCGAACTCCGAAGCTCTCGCCCGCTTCGAGCACACCGCAGGAGGGCCTGGCCCCCGCCGGAAACTCGATTCTTCCCGCGAGGGTTCCGGGCCCATTGATGGCGGCCCACTCTCGCCGACGAACTTCCCCCGGAGACCATGAGACTCCCGCACCAGGCTCTCCGCGGCGGCTCATTCGCATCCAGCGCCATTCGACCCCATCGTTGCTCATTCTGCCGCGGCGCGGCAAGGACGGGGACAGTTTCTGCGGGTTTACCGACAAAAGGTCCGCGCTGCGGCATTTTAAGAAAAAAGTTGTGCTCATTCAATTTCACCCCTTCCTTTGAGAACATGTCCGAACCCTCCAAATTCCCTTTCAAAGCCATCCCGGTGGTGATCGGCGCGATCGTGGTCCTGGTCGCAGCCGGCATCGGAATCTCCCGGATGGGAAAGCCGGACGAGGAGAATCCTGACAAGGAAAAGGCGGGAGACATCCGCAGCGCAAAGAGTTCTCCCCGTAGTGCCGATGGACGGACCAACGGATCTTCCATCCGGAAGTCCGCTGGGAAATCCGACGAAGAGCGCAAAGGAAAAGGAGTAGCCGCGGTCATCAGGGCCGGCGGCAATCGGAGGGAAATGATGATCCGGGTCTCTGTTGCAGCACGGGAAGAGTTAAAAGCGTTGCGCGAGAAACACGCCACCGAGTTTGATAACCCGGAAGTGCGGCGAGCATTCAGCGCACAACTGAGCCAGGTCAAGTCCGTCGAGGAGCGCCAGAGGCTCCTGCAAGAGCGCACTCATGAAATGCGCCGGGCCCGCGATGCGGCCGACGCTGCCAAAGGCTTTGCGGATCGGGCACGCGAGAAAGAACTCATTGTCCTCATGCAAGTGCAGAGCCTCCATCGCATGGTCGAGTTCGTCGCCAAGAGTCCCGCCATGCGCAACGACGCCGCCGCCTATGATGAGCGCCTTGCAGCATGGGTCGAGGAAGCGGGGTCGGGAAGAATGGAAGAGGTTGAGTTTCACACGTCATTCAGGCAACTCCGCAACGAGTTGAATGAACTGCGCAGGCGCAATGCTCAGCACTCGGTTGCTACTCCGAACCACCCACGTCCGCTCCAGTCGACACCCTCGAAGGCTCAATAGTCCAGACCGTCTGCAGGGACGAGACTGGTTTCCGGCAATCGGTCTAACCAAGGAGCCCAGCCGCTTCTCCCGGTTGGGGAAACCTGCCGCTGCTGGCCTTCGCATAGAGAACGATTCCATCCCTGCGGACTTCGAAGATTCCGCCTCCTCCGGGGATCAATTTGACTTCCTCCCCTGCCACTTCCTTGATTTCGGCCGAGACCCGCTCGGCTTCCGGAAGGTAGTTTCACTGGGAACAGTATTCGATCTCGATCGCCATGCAGGGACTATGCACCGCTGGTGGGATGGCGCAAGGTGGGGATCGCGCAGCACGCCGCAAGAAAAGCCTCACCGAAGTGAGGCCTTGATCGATGAAGGTGACAGAGCGGTCGCTTACGGCACCGTCACGCTGAGCTGGTAGAGTTCCACATCCAGGTTGCCGCTGGGGTCGTTGGCGGTATTGGTCGCGGCATCCGCCGGCGCGAGGAAGGTATCGATCACCGAGAATGACTGGCCGTCCGCCGAGGCAGAGACGTCATAAGTGCGTCCAGCCAGGATCGGGCCATAGATGATCTGCACCTCCGTGGCGCTCACGTGGACGATGTCGAAGAACGGCGAACTGGCTGGGTCATTCAGGTCGGTGCCCATGAGATACTCATCGAGGGCGGTCCAACCGTCCCCGTCGCCATCGCTCGCCGCATCGCCGGGATCATTCGGGTCCAAGCCGTTGGCGAGCTCGAAGGCATTGGGAATGCCGTCGTTATCCGAATCGTTGCTGAGGGTGGTCAGCGTGATGGTTCCCATCACCGGCGGGCTTCCGTCTTCATCCCCGTCCTCGATCGTCACATTGATGGTGACAGGCGAGGTTCCGTTCGGCACGAACTGCACTGCGGCAAGGGCGGTATTGACCTCGTCAACCGTGCCAGTGATGGTCCAGGTCCCGGCCCCGGCATTGTAAGTCACTCCCGCCGGGACGGAGAGATCTCCCTCCCCTGGCGTGAAGTTGAGGGCCACGCTCACCTGTTCGGGTCCATCCACCGCGTCGATCCCGAACACGCTGGCATCAAGGTCATGCCAGAGCCGTGCTATCGTCACCGTTCCCAGCATCTCAAAGGCAGTGGCTTCGTCAAACGTCCCGAGCGGATCGACTCCAAGACCTCCGATGTCAGTTCCGAAAATCGGACTCTGACCTAGAGCCAGGGTATCGCCGCCACTCCAGTTGTTTCGCGTCCCCCGGTTGGTGAGGACCCGGACCGAACTTGTCATTCCGTTCACCGAAAAGGTGAGCGAATCGAGGTCGCAGATCAGCGCAATCTGCGCCAGGGTATCCAGCGGCAGACCAGCAGCGCTCAACGGAACGCTGACACAGCCATCCGCCCAATCGGAGTCGTCCAACCCGGATGGGATTGGGGCTGCAGTCGAGTCCATTTTCGCCACGAAGTGCGGAACGCCATCGATCAGGAAGATCCCGAAGCCGTTACTCGATCCACCGAGCTCAAATACCCGGACCGTTCCAAAGTCATCGAATCCCTCAGGCGTGAAGGACACCTCGACTGCATATCCGGCATTCGTGTCCGGATCCGGAGCCAGGGTGAGCGTGTCGGGATCAAAGGCAGGGAAATCAAAGGCCGGCAGCAAGGCGGTGGAGATCACCGAGTTATTGACGTCCGACACCACGATGTCCGCGATCGCCACCGGGCCGGCGAGATAGTCGATGTTCTGAACCAGGTTAGTGGCGGTGGGAGACGAGTTGAGAACGTAGCGCACCATGTCATCGATCGCCATGCTGGCCTCGGTCAAGGCGCCACCGGCAGTCGCATTGGCGGCTCCCTGCGGCACGGAGATGATCAGATTGCCGGAGTCCGTCATGCCGGTGATCGACACGGTATAGACCGTGGGACCCCCGCTCACACTGACGCCGAGCAACCCGGGCGCATTACTGCCGCTCAGATCCACATCCGTTCCATCAAACCCGGTGACTGCTTCGCTGAAGGTGACTTCGAAATCGGCCACCGCGACCCCGGTGGGATCGGATTGGCCGGGAGCCTGGTTGATCGTGACGGTCGGACCTTCGTTGACGAAGAAGTCGAAGTTGTGACTGATCGACTTGGCACCGCCGGGCCCGGTGTTGCCGTTGTCGTTGATCGTGAACAGGATGCTGGCATTGCCGCCGGTGACCGCATCGGTGTTGTAGGTGAATACGTTGCCCAGGGTCGCATTCACGTCCGTGACGGTTCCATCGATGGTGAGGGTTCCCGTGCCGTTCCCACCCACGGAGGCGGAACCGAGCGCGGTGACCGAGAAGGTCAGCGGAGCGGCACCCACACTCTGGAAGGTCGCGGTCACATTGCCCGCGCCGGCATCGGGATCATCAACCCGGACATCCCC
>JAYGGC010000108.1:0-1716 GCA_046581525.1 Roseibacillus sp.
CTTCGAAGAGAAGGCCCGCTCAGCAAAGCGCCTGATGACCCGCTGTAGATCCTTGGACGAGGGGGAGGCGACCGTGATGGCGGAGGTCTCCAGTCGATCGGCGAGAGGCGTGAGAACGTCGAGTTTGCCGATGGAGGCTAGGGACTTACCGTCGAGGGCAAGGGCGTCCGTCACCAGAAACTTGATATACCGGCTGGTGGTCTTCTGCGGGAAAAGGATGGGCTGCTCATTCGCCAGACGGATTTCCAACTCGCCCTCGACGATGAGCTCCCTCCACAACTTGCCGTCATCGGAGAGATGGATCGCGTATCCCTTCACCTGTCCGTTGCCGTTGCCTCCCGACCAGGTCGCGTAGGACAGGCCCTCGATCTCCGCGCCGTGCGGATTTTCCAGGATCACATAGTGAGGTGGCTCGGCCACGGTCGGCTGGAAGCGCGTGTGCCAGAAGGTCCGGTTCGAGCCGTCCTGCATCTTTTCCTTCTCCATGCCCTCCTGGAAGCTGCTGACGGTGAGCGTGCCGCCGATTTTCTGGAGATTCGTCTGAAAGCCTTGGGTCTGGAGGGCCTCCCGGGGTTCGGCCTCCATCGGCAGGTCACCGAAGACCATTTCGTAGGAAGCGGGCGGCCATTCGTCGACCACCGGACCCCGTGCCGTCAGCTGCTCGATATAGGCTCCTTCCTTGGGGTCTTTCTTGCGGAAGGTGTGCCGGGAATAGCAGTGGACCGAAACGTTCTCTCCCGGTTTGAGAAAGGCGCGGATGGTATGCGACTTCAGCTCCCGGTTTCCCAGTGAGATCACGCCGACCAGGCGCTGGGGCTGCGGGCGGTCGTCGGCATAGTAGTACTTCCCGGCATAAACCTGGAGACTAATGTCCTCCTCGAACTCCGCCACTTTCATCGCATCGAAAGTCAGCTCGTACCAGCCCGCGACGGGAGGATCAAAGTTGTCGTAGAAGAACGAGTAGCTGTTGCCGTTGTTGGCTCGCGTCCACGAGAACAGGATGCCCTCCTGGTAGGGGCGGTGGTAGATGTTGTAGCTCTCGTGGCTGTCCTTAACCTTGTTCGTCACCCAGGTCTTCTCCGCCGGAAATCCCTCGGCCGGAAAGGCGTGATCAAGGATCTCATCCGCCACCGAGAAATAGGATAAAAGCATCTCCCGACTCAATTGGATCTTCCGATCCGAATCGAAATCATTCGTACCCCGGTCCTCCGGAATCTTGTTGGCAAGGTCCAGGTTCGTCCCCAGTAAATCGTTGACGGAGTGCACGAACTCATGCCGACTGATTCTGCGGAATGAATTCGGAGTGCTTTCCTTTTGCCGTTTGACCAACCAGTTCAAGACCACCCTTCTCTCCTCAGCAGTTGGCTGCTCCTTCCCGGCAGGGGGCATTTTCCCGATGACCAGATTCTCGAACATCAGCGCGCCGTCGAAGTGTTCCTTGTCCAACAGTTCGACGAGGCTGAGCCCTCCCTTCTTGGTGGCCTCGTCATGACAATCGAAGCAATAGTGCTCAATTAGTTCGAAAACCTTCTCTTCCAGCGCCTCAGCTGAAGACAGGGAACCGCAAAAAATGACAGCGGCGAGCCAGCTGATAGCACGCAGAACGATGCTTGTCCTACGCAGTGATGAGATGATTGCTACCATCGGTAATAGGTCTCCTCGCCGGTGATCGCCTTGATGGCTCGTTCGAAGGGCCGGTTGAGTCCGTTGATCGGG
>JAYGGC010000178.1:0-11392 GCA_046581525.1 Roseibacillus sp.
TCATAGCCTGGACCCGTCGTTGCGAACTGCTCTTCATGCCATCGAACTCAAGCTGATGGATACCAAAGCGAAGTTTAATGGCGACCGGACCAAGTCGCGACGCAACGAACTGGCCTATCCAGGCTTCACTGCCAGGCTGAGGACGATGATCTCGGGCGCGCTGGCCGGACCGACCGGGACACACCGCAGACAATACGATGTTATTGTCAACGAGTACAAAGAAGCACTTCGGCGGCTGAAACAGATAGTGAACGTCGACATGCCGGCCCTGAATCGCAAATTGAACAAAGCCGGTGCTCCGTGGACACCCGGACGTTCACTGCCACGCATCAAATAGCTGCGCCGACCACGATCCCCGATGTGAAAAGGTTATCAGTTGGATTGAACAAAACTATCGCACAGGACAACTTCTCGAATAAGTGATCTCAATTTGAAACCCTCCTTCTCCGTCTTGTCGACAATTGCCTCTACTGAAAGCGAGTCGAATGGACTGAGTTCCCTGGACAGTGCGAATCTCAGCAAATGCGCCGTGAAGGCCTTGGCAAAGCGCCTGTTCTCCTTGACCAGGGATTCCTTGAATTGGACGATACCGTCGAATTCATATTTTTTCATCAGTGTCCCACTCGGATCAACGTCTCTCCCATTCTCATATTTATCTCGCCATCGACCTGTGATGTCGAAGTTTTCCAGGGCAAATCCCAGGGGGTCCAGCCGCGAGTGGCAACCTGCACAGTCGGGGTTTTCGCGGTGCTTGGCGAACTTTTCGCGGATGGTCAGATTCTTGCTGCCACTGTCCTCGTTCAAGGGAGGAACATCATTGGGCGGGGGAGGAGGTGGGTCGTTGAAGATCACTTCGATCATCCAAGCGCCCCGGGCGATCGGATGGGTTCGCTTGGGGCCTGAGGTCATGCTCAGCATCGCGGCATTGGTGATCACCCCGCCATAGCGCGGATCCGATGCGGCCACTCGATGGAAGGTCCGCGAACGGAGTTTGTTGCGGATCTCGTTCTCAAATCTTTTCTGAGCCTCCTGCTGCGCCTTCCCCGGATTTTGATTCGGGGGGACTCGCTTGAGGGCGACTTCCGATTGCGCAAGAGTCTTGCTCAGCGCGGTCTTTTTCATTGTTTGCCCGGGGGTGAGGGCCTGCGTCAACTCCTTGTCGGAGATGTAAAGGTGTTCGCCACCACTGGAGGCGGCAACTTCGACCGCGGTCAGGGCGCGATTGTAAAGGCGCGCCCGAGCCAAGCTTACCGAGAGGTACTTGTTTCCTCCCGGAGGCAGATGGCGCAAGCCGAAGAGCACAGAGGAATTGTTTTTGGGAAAGGTGGCCGCTCCCTTGCGATACGGTTTGCCGTAGGGCTTGCCATTTCGGTAGAGGGTGGTGGTTCCGTCTGCCTGGTAGACCATCGCCAAGTGCAGGCGTTCATTGGGCTTCTCCTCCGGCGTGGACGCCGGGAAGTCCTGGGTGCGGCTGAAGCCATTGCTGCCCGAGATCCAGTGTCGCGCTTTCCTTTCGCCGAGCACGATCGTATCGAAGAAATCTCCGGGCCCCTGGATGCCCATCACGCCCCCGCCCTTCTGGTTCACATCGTGAACCTTGAGCCAGACTTCCAAGGTCTTCGCTTTGAGGTCGATAGGCAGTTTCTTGCTCTCCAGGTAGGACTTGTTGAGCACCACCATGCCATCCTTGAACTCGATCTTTCCGTGTGCGTTCAGATCCAGTGATCCGATCGAGTCTCTCAGGTCGCCGTTGAATTCCCAAGCCGCGTAGGGCTTCAAGTCGATTGGTTTCCTTGCCCGCGGGTTCTTCTTGCGGGCCGCGAGGAGCCTTGCTCTCACGGGCTTGAGGAGGGCGTCGAGTTCACCTTGGGTTGATACGATGGTGGCTTGCAGCGATTTCCGCAGCTTATCGTTGGCCTGATTCTGCTCCACAATGTCACTCCCATCGATCCGGGGTGGTTTGAGATCGGAGGTGTACCAGGTCTGCAGGAAGTCGCTCTGGTAGCTGAAGGTCGGAGCGATGAGATCCACGAGGGGCCGGTCTTCAATAAACACTGCATC
Organism: Roseibacillus sp.; assembly: GCA_046581525.1. GTDB lineage: Bacteria > Verrucomicrobiota > Verrucomicrobiia > Verrucomicrobiales > Akkermansiaceae > Roseibacillus_B. The sequence continues at coordinate 2,062 of JAYGGC010000178.1, forward strand.
GAAGAGCAGCAGCGGTTCGAGGACCATCTGCAGACTGGCGGGGTTGTTCTTATCCAGGCTGAAGAGTCTCGCCTTGCCGGGGTCCGGAGTGGCCGCGAGGACGTTTTCGAGTTGCATCCACTGGGAGGGGAAGGTGTCCAGGAAGCGTTCAATCTTGGGGTCGGCGAGCATCCGCTCGATGGTCCGATTGAAGACTTCGCGAATGGCCAGTTCTCCACTTTCGGCCGCGCGCAGAAGTTCCAGGTCCGGGCTGCTTCCCCAAAGGAAAAAGGAGATGTTGGAAGCGATCGCAAAGAGGTCCTCCTTGTCATTGGACGCGCCATAGCGATAGAGAAACATCGGGGAAGATAAGGCCGCCGAGGCCGCTTTTTTCATGCTCTCCTCAAACGAGAGTCCGGTCTTCAGCTTGGACAGAGTGTAGGCCGTGTAGCGGTCCAGCGTCGCGGGATCGACCGCGCTGCGAAAGGCTTGCATCAAAAACCGCTTCAGCCGCTTCCTGACTTCCGCCTCCCTCTCCGTGCCTGCCGGGGGTTCCTTGAAGAAGTCATTCCAAACTCCCACCGTCCCTTCATTGAAGTCCGGGCTTTCCAGGATGGATACACTGAGCCGGAGGAAGGCGTCGAAGAGGAGAGGGGAGAGCGTGAGCTGATTGGCCTGGTTGTCGAATCCATGGGCTGCCCGCAAATCCTTCGGGAACGCGTTCACGTTCTTCAGGCCGGCTTCGGGCTTCAGGGACAGGCAGGCCACCTCAACACGATCGGGCATCTTGTCGGCTCTTGCCTGCAGGTAATTCCCATGGCGGGTCATCAGTTTTTCCGTGAGCGGGAAAACGTTGCCCTTCAATTGGAAAAGATCCTTGATCGAGTTGTTGTACTGAAAGCGATTCAACCGCCTGATCTGAACCTGCTTCGCTTCGGTGCCGGCGGTCGACTCGCGCAGCATGGTCTTCAGGCTGGCGAGCAATTTGGTGCGATCCTGATCGTTCAATTCCGGCTCGTCTTCCGGTGGCATGTCGTAGGCATCGATGACCTCGATCATCTCCTCGATCAGCTTGGGCTTGGCCAGAAGATGCTCCGCGGTAGTGAGTTCCTTGAGGTTGACCTTGCCCTTCACCTTTTTCTCGCCGTGACACTTGGTGCAAGTCTTGGCGAAAAATGGTTTCAGAAAGGTATCGAAGTCACTGGCGCCACGACTCTCCGCCACAAGGCCAAAGAGTGAAAACAGCAGGCAACACTTGCGAAGCACCTGATTTGCGAGCATGGATCTTAAGCGGGAGTAGCGGCACGCCTTCGCGTGCCGATTTGGAATATCCACCAATCCTGGTTGGTTCGCCCACCTTGGGGGGGCGGAAGGCGAAGGCCTTCCGCTACGATGGCGGCCCTGGAGTTCGCACCACTCATCCTAGGTCCACAAATCAGAAATGACTCCCGTGCTGTCCGCGAACTCATCGATCTCGACTCCCATCAGCTTCGCGAGCGAGAGCCACATGTTGGAGTTCAGCGTGCCGCTGGTGCACTGGATAAAGCGTCCTTGTTTGACCTGTCCCTGTCCTCTCCCGGCGACGATCAATGGCAAGTCATAGAACTGGTGGGTGGCTCCATCTCCCAGGCCGGCGCCATAGGTGACCAGTGAGTTGTCCAGCAGGGAACTGCCGTCTGCTTCCTTGATCGCTTTCATTCGAGACAGGAGGTAGGCGTACTGCTCCATGTGAAAGATGTCGATTTTTTGAAGCGCCTTGTATCCATCACCCTTCTGATTGTGGGTCATGTTGTGGTGTTGCACCGGCTTGTCGAAAACTCCTTCATAAAGCAGGGTGGCATCCCATCTCTCGGGGCCGACCATGAAGGTGGAAATATTCGTGATCCCCATCTGTAGGGCCAACAGCATCAGGTCGGCTTGCAACTTGATGTAATCACCGCGCGGCAAGATCTCGTCCTTGGGAATGCTGATGTCTGCGCCCTCGAGCAGCTTCTGCATTTTCGCAATTCTCACTTCGACATCGCGAATCATCTCCATGAACTCGCCCAGTGTTTCCCGATCATCGCGACCAAGTTTCTTTGCGAGAGTTTTGGCATCAGCCCGCATCAGGTCGGTCACGTCATCGAGATGAGTGCGGTAGCTGTCCGCCATGAAGAGTCGATCGTAGAGCTTCTTGGGGTCCTTGATGGAAGGCGCGATCTTGTCCGGGCCATACCAGGAGATGTTGTTGAAGTGGATGGACTCCTTCGGGGCCCTGAATCCGTTGCAACTGATCTCCAGGGTCTTGAATGCGGTTGAGCCGCCCACGTGATCACCGATCACCTGGTCCAGGCTTCGCCCGTTCGGATGTCGGATCCCCTGCTCGGCAGCCTGCACGGGGGAAAGGCTCGTCAGATAGCACGATGCGCCCTGGGCATGCACGTCCTGACCATTCTTGTAGGTGCGATCAAGACCGGTGACCAAGGTGATGTCCCTGGTGTGTTCGGACAAGGGCTGCATGGTTGAGGTCAGCTCCAAGGGGTAGATGCCCGGGGCGTTCTGAGTCCTCTTCTGGTTCTTGGTTTTGTCGGCGTTGAATCCACCCACAAAGCCGGGCAATTCCTTCTCCTCCTCGCCGGGGAAGAAACAACGGCGAACCAGGCCATTGGGGACGTACATCATCACCAATTTCTTGGCAGGCTTCTTCACCCTCTTGGGGGCCGCCGAAAGCGAAGGCAAGAAGGGCAAGGTAAGGAGAGCCCCCTTGGTTCTCAGGAACTGTCTTCTGGTGATGCTCACTGGACTGGATGGTTTCATACCTCTTCCATTGGAAAAGCTTATTATTCACGGTCATACGTATGTTGCCGGGAACAACTATCGTCGCGGACCGTGTGTTTGATCTGTGAACCTCCATGGGCTCGGCTTGTTCCGAGCTCGCCCCACCATGATCGAAGGCGAGCAGTGGGCGGTCATATCATTCGAACATGCGACAGGCTGGAGGAGGAAGAACGTGCCCCCGCGGTGTGTGCAAAGCTCGGCTACGGATGTCGACAGATTCTCGGGGATCATTGGGACCGTCCCTTGACCTACCGCAAGGTGCGCTTGTCCCGCGCCACGGGGAATAGGATGACAACCAGCTCGGCGACCGAACTGGTGATGATCAAGGCCACTCGAAAGGATGCGTCCTGTGCGGAGTTCGTGATGAAGCTGTAGAGGTAGAAGGTGAGCACGATCAAGACTGTGCCGGCGGTCACGATGGTCGCGATCTTGTGCTTTCCGGTCCGGAAGAAATAGGCGCCAACCAGAGCGGCCAGTGCCATCGTGAAACAAAACCAGAAGGCGTTTGGTTTGAAGGCTTGCGCTTCGATGCTGCGCCAGAGCCCGGTCCACATGATGTGGAGACCATAGAGAACAGTGAACAGCCAGCGGTGGGACATGGCGGAGGATAGGCGGATCGGGGAGTTGATGTCCACCTGCTACCGATTCTGCGCAGAACACCTCGCTGAATTTGGTGGGCACCGGGTGTGGCTCGGGATTACCTTGTGGCCATGAGGATGCTGATGCGCGGCCATGCTCGCGGCATGGGTTGTTGCGCCGGCGCCTCCGAGGCGGAGAACCTGATCTGGAAACTCACATGGAAACAAGAAAACTGGGCCGCACGAACATCGACATCAGCGTCCTCTCGATCGGTGGCTTGTACACCTCCTCATTGGCGGGCGGGGAATCGGAGACCCGGCGAATCTTGCAGCGGGCGATCGAACTGGGCGTCAATGCGATCGATACCGCGCCCGGATATGCCGACAGCGAATTGACGGTTGGGCGGGCCATGGTCGGCATGGATGCGCCGCTCATCATCACCACCAAGCTCGGCGGTCGGCCGCAGCCCTTCGATCCCCAAAACATCGACGCCCTTCGTGAATCGGTTGACGAGAGCCTGCGTCTCCTGGGGCGCGATCACATCGACATCCTCATGATTCATGAGCCCGACCGGCCGCAACAGTACCCGTGGTGGTCCAGCTATGATCCTCTCGATGGTCCCGTGCTGCAGCTGATGGACGAGCTGAAGGCGGCGGGCAAGATCAGCCACACCGGCCTGGCCGGAACGACGGTCACCGAAATGACCTCCCTCGTTCGCAGTGATCGTTTTGACGTCGTCCTCGCCGCCTTCAATTACAACGTGCTTTTCCGCGAGGCCAAGGAGACCCTGATCCCGGCCGCGGTGGCGAATGGGATGGGAATCGTGCTCGCCTCCACCATGGGGCAGGGATTCCTCACCAAACGAGCGGACGAGGAAGTGCGGGCCCAACCGATCTGGCTCTCGACCGCCCGGCAGAAGCAGTTGCTCGCCTACTACAGCCTGCTGGACGATTCGGGCATTGGCGCCGCGGAGATGTGTCTGCGCTTCGCGATCTCCGATCCGGACATCTCGACCATTCCGATTGGTTGCAAGACGGTGGCACACCTCGAAGCGAGCGTGGCCGCCGTCGAGAGTGGCCCCTTGCCCCAGGACATCATGGGTCGCCTCGATGAAATTGCCGCCCTGGTGCCTCATCGACCCTTCGAAGAACCGATGATTTTGCCCCTCGGCAAAAACTACACCGGCCCCGGCATCGCCAATATGGGCGCAGCGGTTCAGGTGGGGAAACTGTAACTCGGCGATTCCGCAGTGCCATCCAGCCCGGCTCTTCCCTCGGGAGCCAACTACTTCCTCTTCCGCCGCTCTTCCTCTTCCTGTTTCCTCTTTGCAACCGCTGCCGCCTGCTCTTCCTTCATCTTCTTTCTCTTCGCGGCTTGCGCTGCCTTTCGCTCCATTGCTTCGCGATTCCGGCGCTCCATGACGGTCTCCTCCTTCGTGGGCGGATCAGTGGCATTGCTGGCGTTCAGTCCGGCCGTAAGGAAGGACTCGGGCTTCAGAGCTCCCGATGAAAAACGGAGTTCATCGAGGACGATGGGGGCTCCCTTCGCCACGATGCGGAATGGAAGGTCGGAGCCGGAGCCGAGATCCGAGAGCAGCAGGGAAGCGGTCGCCACAATCTCATTGTCAAGATAGAGCTCCATCGTGCCGTGGGTTGGAGAGCCCATCGGATTCCACACCGCCGCGAAGTGATGCGCCCGCCCGTCGTAGAGCGGCAGTTCCTTGCCGAGGGCCTGCACCTTCCCTGAGCCGGTTTCATAGATAAAGGCCAGGAGTCCCTTGGCGCTCTTCTCTTGTCGGGCTGCAATGAGCCACCCCGGCGTCCTGTCTTCGGTTGCACCTGAAATGGTCCCGCCAAGAGTCCCGGACGAATGCGCTCCGAGCTTCACCCATCCTTCATAAGTGAACGCAACATCCGGTTTCATCTGGAAGCTGCCCGCGTTTTCCGGCCGCTCCGCGACGTGCCACACCTCCGCCGCGAAACTGTTGCCCTGCAGGGTGAGGGGAATCGGGTTCGGTGAAATCCCCTTGACCGACCTCCAGGACTTGTAGGCTCCCAAGGCATGCTTGCCGGCCCCATCGATAAACAAACGAGCATTCCTTTTCTCATCGAATCCCCAGTACGCGATCGTCTTCGTCGGCATGAGAATCGGAGAATCCAGCCTGCCGAGGCGGTAGAGGATTTGCCGTTCATCGCTGGTAAACTTCCGATCCCAGATTGCCACTTCATCCACGTAGAAGTCGGCCCCGTCGTCTCCAATCTGCAAGGATACGGCCTCCGCTGGAGGAGGGGCCAGGGTTTCCATGATGGGCTTGGAATGCGAACGGTGGTCGATCCAGATCGAAGTGGTTCCCTCCCCGTTCTCCACCAGGACATGGTGCCAGCGGTGGTCCTGGGGAAGGTCGAGCCGCGTCTCCGCCCCCTTGCGATCCAGGTCGGCCACCACCTGGTTGTTATCGAGCCGGAGGTCGCAGTAGTCCTTGAACGAAACAAGGTTCACGGGCGGGACCGTCGGTGCAGGTTTGTCTTTCGCGGGGGGCTCTTCGTCCGGCATTGGTTCCGGGCGCCGAATCCAGAACGAAATTGTCATGGCGGTCATCTTCGGCAAGGGCGTGGCCTCCGAGATAAGCCCTCCCTCCTTTCTGAGCCGGCAGGCCAACCCGACCCGGCCCAAGTCACCGGGCAACCCGTTCGCGATGTCCAGGTGACGCCCGCCCGGCGACATGTCTTTCGCGTTCAACTCGGAACTGTCTTCGTCGAGCGCCGCGTAAAAGATGAGACCCTTGAAGATTGGAGTGGTCCCGGCGAGATTCTCAGGCTCCGGAGGAATGGGCGGCGCTTTCGGCTCCGGGCCAGGTTTTGTTTTAGGCGCTGGTTCAGGCGGAGTGGCTACCGGCTCAGGAACGATTGCGATGACTGGGGGCTCGGGGGATTCCGCTGGAGGAGGATCGACGGCCACAACGGGCGCCCCCTCTTCCACCAAGCTCGCCTCAAGAGGAGGACCAACAGGTTCGTAGGCCGCCGGATTCGCGGCCGGTGTGTCTACAGTGGCCGCGAGGGTCTCCGGGTCGGCCGGCTGGTCGCGCAACCGGATCGTGACAACCACACCCACCACCACCAGGATGGCTAGGACCGGGAGCAGGGCCAAAGTCAGACCCAGGACGGACCTGAAGCGGCCTCTGCGACGGGCCGGAGTCGGTTTAGGATCTGCCATGGTGGTCGAGGAGGGTTAGCGGTAGCTTGCCAGTCTGCGGAGTGGCAGGTCAAGGGTAAGGGTTCGGATCGGGGTTCTTGGGCTGGTTTGGGCAGATTTCAGCCAACGCTACTTGCGGCTCTTCCTGCCGGGGTCGAGCCCTGCGATCAACTTTCGCGAACGCAACCACTTGAGCGAGCCGCTCTGCCAGGCGTCCCACATCGGGCCTTTGTAGCCATTCAAGCCATGACCGCCGGAGGGAAGTTCAAGATACTCGGTTGCCACCTTCTTCGTCCGGAGCGCTTCATGGAACATCCGGCTGTTCTCGCTGGACACGGCGCGATCATCCAAGGCGTGGGCCAGGAAGGTGGGCGGCGTCTGGGCGGTGACTTGCTTCTCGTTGGAGAACAACGCGATGGTCTCAGGGGCAGGCGCTGCGCCGAGCAGATTTCGTTTCGAACCGCCATGCGTTTTTTCTCCCATCGTGATGACCGGATACACGAGCACGGCGAAGTTCGGACGGCATCCGTGGCGTTCGATCGGATCGCTCGCCTTGGCATTGCCTCCATCGAAGTGAGTTGCCGCGGTGGAGGCGAGGTGGCCACCGGCGGAGAAGCCGATGATGCCGATGCGTTGAGGATCGCAGCCCCAATCCCTTGCCTTTGAGCGGACGGTGCGAATCGCCCGCTGGACATCGAGGAGCGGCACGAAGGGGCGACCTTTTGGCAGGCGATACTGCAGGACGATTCCGGTGATTCCATGCGCATTCAACCACTTCGCGATGCCGCTGCCTTCCGCGCCCATGACCAGACCGCCATAGCCACCACCGGGGCAGATGATCGCAGCGGCTCCCTTGGCGTCTGGCTGCGCGGGTCGATATACCGTGATGAAGGCGTTGGCGCTCTCAACCTTGCCCCCGCCAATCGGAGCCATGTCCTCGGGCCAGAGAGCCAGCTTCTCGACTTCGCCTGGTTTGGGAGGCTCTCCCTGTGTCCAGGGGGAAGAAAGAAGGGTAAGGAGTGTGAGGACGGTGATGATCTTCATTGGTTTCAGACAAGAGACGGGAAGTTCTGAGCATCTCTTCCAGTTGAAGGACAGAAGGGGTAAAATCGGACGACCGGTCCCGCACCGATCCATTCTCCCGCTCTCACAAGCAGGGTCACTGTCGCGGAAACCTGCCCCTCGGCGGCCCCGCCCTTGAATGAGGGAGGCCCCTGACGTAAGGACGGTTGGTATGATGATCCGGATCGCATCCTTCGCCTTAGCAACCTCGTTGATCACCGCGTTCTGGCAGCTCGCCTCCGGCGCGGATGAAGAGAAACGCCTCTGGCCGGGCTTCATGGGTCCGAAACGGAATGGCTGGGTGGAGAACTTCAGGCCCCCAACTCGATGGCCGAAACAACTGAAGCGAGTCTGGAAAGTCGAGGTCGGGGCCGGTTACGGATCGCCGTTGGTTTCTGGCAATCGGGTCTACCAGCACGCCCGCCAGGGAGAGGATGAAGTGGTCTGGTGCCTTGCCCTCGAGACCGGCAAGGTTGTGTGGCGGAAGAGCTATGCCGTTCCATTCAAGATGGGCGGGGGAGGGGAGCGCCACGGCAAGGGTCCCAAGTCGTCGCCGGTGCTTGCGGATGGCAGGCTCTTCACCCTGAGCATCACCGGAGTTCTCTCCGCGTGGGACGCGACCTCGGGGGATCTTCTCTGGCGCAAGGACTACCGCTCGGAATTCAAGAGGAACCAGCCGAACTGGGGCGTAGCAACTTCACCGCTGGTGGATGGCGAACGTCTCGTCGTGCACTTGGGCAACGACAGTGAGGGCGCCCTGCTTGCGCTCAATGTCAAATCCGGGAAAGAGGTCTGGCGCCAGGGCAAAGACGGCGCGTCCTACTCCTCGCCGCTGTTCGCCGAGATCCACGGGGTCCGTCAAATCGTGCAGTGGAATCATGAGAAGCTGGTCGGGGTGGAGAGCAAATCGGGCCGCTTCCTGTGGGAGCATCCTGCCCCGCACCGCGGCCACAATCAGAACATGCCGACGCCGGTCTTCCACCAGGGACGCATTCTGTTAGGCGGAGAGCACCGCGGGATTCAGAGCCTCGAGCCGCAGCTGAAAGATGGCGTCTGGACCGTGGTGAAACACTGGCATCAGAGAAAGGTGGGCCTCGACATGAGCACGGCGGTGATCAATGGCGATTTGCTCTACGGCTTTTCCCACTTCAAGATCGGACAACTCTTCTGCCTCGATCCCAAGACCGGTGAAGTGCGCTGGCTGGGTCCGGGGAGGACTGGCGCGAACGTTGCCTTTCTCGCGCTGCCGGGCCACATTCTGGCGCTGATCGACAGCGGCGAACTGCGGATCATCGCCACGGGTGGTGATAGCTACACGCAGGTAGCCTCCTACCGAGTCGCGGAAAGCCAGACCTGGGCGCCCCCAGTCCTTCTGAAGGATAAGATCCTGGTGAAGGACTTGCACACACTCATGCTGTGGTCGCTGAATGGCGCGAAGTGAAATGGGCGCGAGTGGCGTATACTCATTCCTGACGATCGATTCCCATCCCTCATCCTGCTCTCATGATTCCGCCAAGACGTTCCAGCCCTCTAAAAGCACTGCTCCGGCACATGCTGGAGCAGTAACAAAAAAGTGGAGCTCCGCTCCCGGGTCCGCCTCCGCTGGGCTTGAGCCGGTCGCCGATCCCGCTAGGCTGCCACCTCCATGAACGCCCGTTTTCACTCCTCTTGGCTGACCGCCATTGCGATCGGCGGATTTTTC
>JAYGGC010000225.1:0-15693 GCA_046581525.1 Roseibacillus sp.
TAATCTGCACAATGCCCGGTTGTGGGGAGTGCTGGCCCTATTGAGTGTGGACAATGTCATTAATAATGAAGAGCAGGAAATTTTTCGTAATATCTTCGATGATGACACCGGTGAGCGGGCACTGTCTTTCTTGAAAGGACAAGGCAAGGAGGTTCCGAAGATCATTGCAGAACGGTTAGATTCTGCGCTGGTTTCCTGTGGAGCTAATAGCCACTCCGAAAAAAGTGAATTGATGGACAACCTTGAAACTGTAGCTTCAGTTTCAAGCGGCAAGGAACCTATACGCCTTGAGCTTCTTGGTAGTATTGCCTGCAAATTAGGCTTGAAGCGTGAAGTCTGCATCCGGCCATGGTCAGAGATAAAGTTCTCTTAGATCGAACCTGATTAAATCAGTAAAGATGGAGCCCAGATAATGCTCATGCCGGCAAGGGTTCCAGTAACTACACGCCGGGTATTAGCAAATCCTATTTTAGTGTATTGATTTACCACGAATACGTCTACGGCCACTGGCAAAAGGCATAGGATACAGAGAAGCCAAGAAGAAGACGGTGCGAATATACTGCGGGTCAACGAACAAATTATAGCTCCCACCACGATACCACTGCACCTCCAGCAAAGAGGAAAAACAAAGGTTCCTATGCGCGGCGCGGCATCATGCTTGCCGGAACACAGGGGCCTATTACCCCAATAACTTCGAATGCGCAGTCTGATGCCATCTATCATTGTAGATCTTCATATAAAATGAACGATTGCCCTTGGCCTGCCTCCAGTTTATGGCCCACTTAAAGTGAGAAGATTTGGGATTGGTTCTATCAGCGGTTGATCGGTTGGCAAGACTCTTGGGCGGCACGAGTCTGAGGGTTGTGATGACAGCCAAGAAGGAGATCTTTTCGCAGAGAACGAATTTTGAGTCATTGGTATTCTGAGAGAACGTCAAAGTGGACGGATTGCCGCCAAGAAGCGAGTGCGAAGGACGGGCCTCGCGATTTGCCTTGGCGCATGCTCGGCATTCCGTTCCACGTCTTGTTAGGCGATCTTGATTACGTGGCGTTCGCCCTGCGCATTAGCCAATCTTATCGTGCGGACTGCGGCCTCGTAGTCTTCAGAGTAGTCAAACTCGAGCAGTTCTAAGGCACGATCGTGATCTCCGAGTTCACGGGATACTTCAGCGGCCATCAATCGGGAATCCGGATCGTCAACATCGAGTAGAGATCGGAGTTTGCGGAGGTTAGTATCGTATTTTGAAGTGTCATCTGCAGCGCTACTTCCATCTTGTCGCTGGGCGTCATTCCAGATCCACCACAAGCGGGTGCGGAGGTATTGCTCTTTTTCGGGAGTCAGAGATTGATCCCGTAGTCGATCTCGAAGGTCGTTTTCCGTAGCAGTCTCAGCGAATGGAACGTCCCCAGATTCACCGCTTTCCGACCAAGGTTCCTCGGATCCAATCTCCTCGCATTCGTCCGTCCAGAAAGTCTCTCCGGTGTCAGGGTGCCTCCGAAGCCATGGACGATCCGGGAGCATTGGTGCATCCATCTTTCCGTCGCTCCACCAATCGGCGCCAAATGTATTACCAGACGTGAGAGTGGCAATCTTCACAAGGTCACCACTGGTGGGGATCCTCAAGATCTCATTGGGGCCAGGGATCATTCTTCGCCGAACGTTCAAGCTGAGTCACTGCCTAACGGCGGCGCGCTCCGACTTCGGGATTGATGGTGAAGTTTTCGCGACGCTTTCGACTCGCGGCGGGTAGGCGGTTGTCCATGTCTAGGTAAGGCGTCGCATGATTGTCTTTCACTTCTCATCACCGTATACACCTTGCAACCATGTTTCTGACGTAGGCCACTTTTCACGAATCCAGCCTTGCAGATACTACGGGATCCGAATCACATTCCGTGCACCACCATTCTCTTCAAATACCGTGATTGCCGGAATATGCATCTTTTCAAACTCTGAATATTCCATCTCGGTGCGTGCGAATGTCGCCTGCATGTCGCGGGTTAGTTTGGGCATTTTTACAAAATCGATGCCGAGAATGGCCAATTGCTCGTCGGGATCCTCACGCACGAAAGTATTGAAGTGTGAAAGCACAACATGCCTCGGCTTCAGCCGTGCGAGGTGTTCCTCGGGGTAGCCGCGCACGTTGTCGGCGGTGGGGGCAAGCATGATGGCGACATCGATGCGTGTGCCCACCCGTGGCATGCTATCCGGCAGCTCACCGAGATCGTAGGGATTCCCAAGACACATGACATTGAACGAGACCCGTCCGCGGCTCAGTTCGACCAGGTAGTTGTATACTTCACCTGCCTGAAAATCCAGTATGCCTTTCGGAATCGATTGTCTTGGGCTGCGGATCATGCCGTCGGCCAAAGTGAATCCACACTTGCAATGCGGGCTGTGCTTCGTGCGATAGGCGGTAATCCTGATTGTGTAGCCTTTGGGTGTGGTCCGTTCAAGCAACACCCCTCCCTGTTTCGGAACTACGTGACAGCGGTTGTCGACCTCGGCATCCTTCCACCCGGCCAGCAGGTTCTTGCAGCTCATCCCACCGTAGAGCGGCACACGACCAGCACGCCAGGGATTCTGTGACATCGCCGCATAGGCATCGAGGATGTGATCATGGTGGCTGTGACTTACGAGCACGACTTCCGGTAACGGGATCATGCCAAGGGTCGCCTCCACCCGCTCCGGTTTGGAACGCAACGCCATGAGCTTGAGTTCGTTGGTCACGAACGGATCAGTGAGCACCCGGGCATCCCCAAGCTGGATCAGGTGGCATGCACTGCCGAACCAGTAGAGCTGCAAGGTGGAATCGTAGCTGAATTCACCTCGGCCCAGACCCTTGTCAGACCTTCGCAGTTCGACGACCACACCGTCCATCGCAGGCATCCTTGGCCCATGGGCGCAGGCCGCGAGCATTGCAACAAGCCCCGCAACCGCCATGAACAAGGTGATTCGATTTGCCTGCCTCATGCTACAGACCCGAAGAGTATTCCACTACACGATACAAACCAACAAGGAATCACCCACCCGGCAGCTTATCGCGAAAACATCAACAGTGCACGGGAGTTGATGATTGCCGCCAATCTCTTACACGCATGAGACTCGCACGCTATTTTACAGACCATTTTAGGTCTGACTGCAAAACGAAAATCTTAACGTGTGGTCTCAGATCTTTTGTCCGCCGCGATCGCTTATAACCTTGTGAGCGGGAAGCAAAAATGCTGAGTGCCACGGATGATGGCAGGGCTTGGAGCAGCAGGCAGGATGAGGGCGGTGGTGGACGTGCGACGGTGGATGTCGGTCGGGATCGCCGGCGTCTTCGGCCTGGGCAATCCGCTCGGCGCCACAGGGGTTGAGCAGCCCTTTCAGAGTCCGCGTGGGGCGGCCCTGGGGAATGCCATTATTGCCAGCATCGATAACCCCTCCGCAATTCACCATAACGTGGCGGGTCTGTCCAAGATCAGGAGGCCACAGATTCAGCTCACTGCGCTGGGATTCCTGGGGAGCAACGATTACTCGGGCGCCGCAGGGGCGAATACCACCGAGGACAATTTCGTACCGGCCGCCAGTATTTTTGCAGCGATGCCGATGGCGGATGGATTCGTGCTCGGGCTGGGCGTGAACGCCCCGAATGGGCTCAGGATCAATTGGGGCGATCCTCATCCGCTGAGATCGTTGGGATATGAAGGATCGTTGACGAATCTGCGCACGACGTTCGGGTTCGGATGGCAGGTGACTCCGACCTTGGAGATCGGTGGCGCGGCCGTTTATGCCAGGGACGCAATCGACCTGACACAGGGATTGATTGCGCGCGGAGACGGGATCTCTTACGACGGGACCGGCGAGGAATGGGGATGGACGGCTGGGATACGGTGGGAGCCGTTCCCCGGACATCGTTTCGCGGCGGCCTACCGGAGCAAGATCGATGTTGAAACCAAGGGGAGACTCAGAACTCATAGCCCGACCACTCCGATTCTGAACTCCAAGAACGCGGCCTCCCTCGTCTTTCCCTACCCGCAGCAGGTCATCGTAGGCTATGCTTGGGAGCCCAACGATCAATGGATCTTCGAGTTCAACTGGCAGTACTCGGGATGGAGTTCGGTCGAGGCCTTCGTGATCAATCTAGCACCGCCGTTGGCGCCGATCGTGCAGGAACAAGGATGGAACGATTCGCAAATATATTCCTTCGGGGTTTCGTATCAATGCACGAAAGAGATCGTGCTCAGGGCCGGGTATCTTTATGGGACGCAAACGGTGCCTGATCGTGGCTTCGGTCCGCTCATCCCGGATGCGCCCCTTCATGCCGTCAGTTGTGGAGTGGGTATTGAACGCGGGGACTGGGCCATCGATGCAGCCCTCACAGTCGCATGGAGAGCCGAGCGAAATGTGCGCAACTCTGTGCCTTCGCCGTTCTCCCCGTCCCAGGTCACTTCGGACGGGATCTGGAATTTGAATGCCGTCGTAGTTCTGCTCGGAGTGACGAGGAATTTCTGAGGAACGATTCAGTCGTCGCTTAATCCGAACGCTGCTATGCGGTAAAGTATCCAACTCCTCCCGCGAAGAGCGGTTGGTATTTTTTGCACCCCCACCTTCCCAAGCTCCTGAGCCTTCAGAAACCTCGGCTTGAGAAAGCGAATTCCTAGGAGCCTGTCGGACTTTGAACAGGTCCGAAAAAGATAGTAGAGTCAATCCATGGGCGCACGCTTTGTTTCTGTAGACCGCGACACCCCAATGCTGTTGCCCCCCGACCTGCGGGATTGGGTTCAGGGGTTCGAACCCCCTTGGCTCCATTTCTTCCCTCGAGGGTCCTCGGACGGCGATACCACGAAACACCACGCCATCCGCGGGGTTACCTCTCCATCATGAAGGCGTTTTTCGCTCTCACCCTCTTCACCGCCGGCTTCGCCCTGGGCCAGCAGGGCGGCAAGCCACCGTCGGTCACGGACCTGATCGCGGAACTCGACAAGAACGAGGACGGGAAGATCTCGAAGGAGGAGGCGGACGGATCGGCGCGTGGGAAACGGCAGTTTGCGCGGTGGGACAAGGACCAGGACGGCTTCGCGACCCGGGACGAGATCATCGCGATGCGCCGCAAGTCCGGGATCGATGCGGAGGGAAACCGCATCGCGAGGCGCGGCGGCCGCGATCAATCCCCCGCCAAGCTCACCATTCCTGCCATCGCCGACATTACGCGGGTCGGCGACGGCGCACGCCCGACCCGGCAGGAGATGCAGTGGTCTCTCACAATCGTGAAGACCAAGCCGCACCCCGTGGCGGAGTCCGGCTATCTCATCGTGACCGATCACCGGTCCGAAGACTACCTCGCTCCCCTGCACCGCCTCGCCAAACATCGCAAGGGCACCGTCGTGATTGTGAAGGACCTTGCGACCGTTCATTCCCGCAAGGAGGATTGGGACAAGCTCTCGTCGCATGTGCAGAAAGTGAATCCACGCTTCGTCGCGATTGCGCCCCGCCTCGAATCCTACCGCGAAAAGATGCTGATCGGAATGTGGAAGCTGCTGAGCACCCTTGATGACGATCCGGAACTCGACGTCTTCCCGGGGCTCCTCGTCGCGCCCGACGCAGCTTCGTTCGCGAAACTCATCACCAGCTCGATGGACTACAAGCCGCGCTCCAGCGAGGACTTCCAGGCGTTTGCGCAGTGTCACTTCACCGACAACACGGCCGGCGGGATCAAGTCGCTGCAGAAGGTCGGCATCCTTCGCAAGCACTTCGCGAAGCACGGCCATGAAACCTCCAGCCTCATCGTCGCCGCTCCGAAGGTCAAAGACGAACGGCCCCTCAAAGGCGACGACATCGTCTATGCCGTTCCGGAACGACGCCTCCTGAAATCGTTTCCTGGCGAAGCGCGCGATTCCCTCGCGAAGTCCGCGCTCCTCGTCATGTTCGGGCACGGCAGCACCGGGATGTCGTGCGGCTTCAGCGTCGATGCCTTCCACGATATCGATCTCTCCAACAAAGTCGTGATGGCGGGCTCCTGTTGGTCGGGCGCTCCGACCAAGCTCGACTTTCCCATGCCACGACGCGATGCCGCCGGCACGGAGCTCGAAGATACCAAGGAGCGCTTCCTGATGCGCGCCATCGAAAATGGTGCGGTCGTTTCCTTCGGCCACATGCGGCTCAACCAGGGCTTCTCGACCCTCTACCCGGTCCTCGAATCCTGGACTGAGGGGAAGACGGTGGGCGAAGGCTACCAGCAACTCATGAATGCCCTCTTCCGCGCCGAGAAGAGAACCAGCCTCGACGAGATCCTCACCCTCGATCCGTCCGATCTCAAGCGGCCCGAGAGAAGTCGCCGCAGCCCCGCCATCCCCGGCAACCGCCTCCTCTACGTCATCATCGGCGACCCGGCCCTGCAGCCCTTTGAACGCCTCACGGTGAAGAAATGAGGATCGCGGCCGCGGATGCTTGCGGCGGAGGCTCGATTGGAAAGAGTGGAGAGGATGCCGGCGCAGGCCCGCTTTTGGAAGGCGGTGGCGGAGGCCTGCGCCAAAAGCCCCGCCGTCTTTTGCTACGACCTGATGAACGAACCCATTCTCCCGGGCAAGAAGATCGAAGCGGAGTGGCTTACCCGTGAATTGGGCGGCAAGCACTTTGTGCAACGCCTCAGCCTCGACCTGAAGGATTGCTCGCGCGAGCAAGTCGCCCTGGGCCTCCCCGCAAACACGGGCGCGGATTCCGTAGGATCGCGCGTTGTCTCCCAGACCTATTCTCCCTAGAACCACTGCACGTGGACGTCCTGATCCTGCTACCATCCGGCACCCTCATGGGCGGAAATCGCACTACCGCCAACCGCTACGCGCAGCTGCTCGAGGCGCTGGGACACAGTGTGACCATTCACGACCAGCTGGCCGATGAGCCCCCGGGCGTCCTGATCGCCATCCACGCGCTGAAAAGCCACGAGGCACTCTCCAAGTTTCACACTCTTCATCCCGGGATCCCGACCGTCCTGGTCCTGGCCGGGACGGACATCTATCCCGAACCCTCCAAGCTTGCCCTCCAGTCCATCCGCATCGCCGACCGCCTGGTGGTCCTGCAGGATTCGGCGCTGCGGAAGATTCCCGCCGAGAACCGCGAGAAGGCCCGCACCATCATCCAGTCCGCCGAGGCTGCGCCAGGCCCGCAAGCGGGTCGATCCTCCGAGTCCTTCGACATCTGCGTGGTGGGTCATCTGCGGCCGGTCAAGGACCCCCTCCGGGCCGCCGCAGCCGCTCGTCAACTTCCCCCCACCTCCACCATCCGGATCCAGCATGCGGGCGGAATTCGCGGAGAGGAATTCGCGGCCCTGGTCGAGCGTGAACAAGTCGAGAACCCGCGCTACTCATGGCTGGGCGAACTCCCCGCTGCCCAGGCGCGCGAACTCATCGCTGCCTCCCGGCTGCAGGTGCTCTCCTCCATCACGGAAGGCGGCGCGCAGGTTCTTGGTGAGTCGATCGTGTCGGGCACTCCCCTCCTCGCCTCGCGCCACGACGCAGCTCTCAGCCTCCTCGGCGAAGACTATCCCGGATTGTTCGACATCGGCGATACCGGGCACCTCGCCGCCCTCATGATCCGGGCCGAGACCGAACCCGCCTTTCTGGCCGAACTCCAAAGCCGCACTCACTCGCTCGCCGGACAGTTCGCCCCGCAGCGGGAGCGCGATGCCTGGTGCGACCTCCTTTCCGAGTTGTGTTATCAGCCCTCCGGAACGATGAGTTCCCCGGATGAGCAATCAGACTGACGCCCACCGCCCCTGATGAACACCACCGAAGAACTCCGCTGCGAACTCGATCATACCGATCGCCGCACCCTCGCGCTGATCGAAAGTCTCACCGATGCGCAACTCGATGTACCCTACCATCGCGGCATCAACCCGCCGATCTGGGAACTTGGGCACTCCGCATTCTTCTACGAGTACTTCCTCCTCCGCAAACTGGGACACGCGGAACCACGCATGCCTGGCTACGATGAGATCTGGGACTCCTTCGAAATCCAGCACCGCAATCGCTGGCAGGATGACGTGATCCCCAGCAAGGAAACGACCTTCGACTATTATCACCGCGTCCTCGATGAGACGCGCAAGCGCCTCCAGGTGGAAGAGCTCGATCCGCAGGAGCACTACCTTTGCCAGTACTGCATCGTGCACCAGAACATGCATATCGAGTCCCTCATCTGGGCGCGACAGACCTTGGGCTACCCGGCTCCACCCTCGATGATCAGTGGCGCCCAGCACCACGCGGGCCCCGACCCGGGTGGGGACGCCCAGGTGCCGGGAAGCACCTATGCCATCGGCATGCCGGCCAACTCCCCCGAGTTCGCAACCCGCATGTTCAGCTTCGACAATGAGCGTCCCGGCTTTGAGACCGGGGTCGAACCCTTCGCCATCTCCAAGACCCTGGTGTCCAATCGCGAGTTTCTCGCCTTCGTGAAAGATGGGGGCTACCAGTCACCCGAGGTGTGGAGTTACGGAGGAAGGTGGTGGTTGCAGGAGGAAGGCCCCGCCCATCCCCTCTATTGGCGCGAGAAGAAGAAGGACACCTGGGAGCTGCGCCGCTTCGACCAGTGGATCGCCCTGCCGCTCGACGCACCAGTCCTCCATGTCAGCTACTGGGAAGCCGAGGCCTTCTGCAACTGGGCGGATCGCCGCCTGCCCACCGAGTACGAGTGGGAGGCCGCGGCGCGCGGAACGAAGGGCACCCTCTTCCCGTGGGGTGATGAGATGGATCCCACCCGGGCCGACCTGGACGTCGAAGAGATGGGTTCGGCAAATGTGGACGCCTTCCCGGCCAGCGCCACCCCGAGCGGCTGCCTCCAGATGATCGGCACCGCCTGGGAGTGGACCAGCAACCAATACCTCCCCTATCCCGGCTTCGAGGTCGACATCTACCCCTACATGTCCACCCTGCAATTCGGAGATCACAAGACCACCAAGGGAGGATCATGTGCCACTTCCTCGTGCCTGATCCGGAGCAGCTATCGACAGGCCTACTCGCCCGGGCGGCGGGATGTCTTCACCGGGATTCGGACCTGTGCGAAGTGACGGGGGCGCTCCGGATGACGGTATCCAGTATTCAGACTTTCGACCTTCGACTTCTCACTTCCCAAAACTCCCCCGTTCGGCCCCTAGCAGCTGCTGATAGTCGGCGCGCACCTTCTCCTTCGCGACGATTTCCAGATTCGCGGCGTAGACCACGTTCTCGAAGGCCCGCACAAAACGCCGGTGGGTGGCATAAGTCTTGGAGAGGGCCAACTCTTCGGCGTCGAGACCCTCCCGCTCCTGCTTGAGTTCGTTCCACTTCGCATACGTGAGATGGCTCTCCACCGCCTTGACGAACTCCGCGCGCTGCCGTTCATCACTGAGCAAACGCACCGCCCCCGGGCTATGCTCGTTTTCCAAGGCTGGCCAACGATTGCGGACCGCCCGCGCAATCTCGATGCGCACTCCATCCAGGGTCTTCTTCTGCGACTTCATCCGCCCTTTGAGTTTCTTCAATTCCTCAGCCAACTTGTCGCTCTTCTTCTTGATCTCAGAGCCCCGCTTTTCTCCCTCCAGTCCCAGCTGCTCCGACAGTCCCACCAGCACCGCCCGCTCCACCGGGCCCGCCAGCCTTGCGATCTCGGAGTAGGGAGTGTCGTGTCCCAGGAGATCCTTCTGGTCCTTCGAATGAAGCTTGCTGTGTACCCTCAGGTAGGCATCGCTGGTTTTTACCGGCACGTCGATGTTGCGCGAGGTGAGAATCGCGTAGGCATGGGCTTCTTCAAACGAGACGCGGCCATCTTCGTCATAGTCGCAACCGGCTACCTTCTCTTCCATCCGCGTCTTCCCCCGCAACGCCGCCCAGAAGTGACTGCTGAACTCATCGTAATTTGCCTCGTTCACATCCGGGGTGCAGCCGGCGGCCTCGCGATCACACACGGTCGCGTAAAACCCGCAGACGCTGCGCCCATTCCCGCCCTTCTTCGCATTGTTGCCCTCGAAAATGAGATGCGAAAAGCCTCCGGAAAAACACTGCACCATCACGGACATCACGCTCACGCCCTCGGGAAGGCCCTTGATCAAGCCCGCCAGCTTGGCCGCATCGATCGTCTTGCGATCCCACATCCAAATCTTGGTATTGAACTTGTTGTCCTTCTGCCCGCTGCGGCTTCCGTGAGCGGTTACATAGAGAATCAGGCGATCACCACTCTCGAGTTTCGAGCCCTCCTCCTTGAACCAACGCTCCACCCCCGCCGGACTCGACACCCCCCGGACATTTTCAAGCGCATTGTTGCGATACTGGTTTTCCAGATCGTCCTCTGAACCGAAGAGCCCCGCCATCAACCGATTCGCCTCCGGCACGTCTTCGCCTTCCACCTGGAACTGCAGGTCCGGGTGCGGCGAGGTCCCGTCGGCGAAATAAAGGTCGTGCCCGGTCCCTGCCGGCAGCCTCTCGGCGAGGAGCTTCTCGAAGAAGATCACATTGCGCTCGAGCGAGACCTGGTTCCCCGCAGGCGAAAATCCCCCGCCAATGGTGAGGACGTGGTCTTTCGCCGATGCCAATGTTCCCAGGATGATAAGTAGAGCGACCGCGCGCATGCCTCCTCATACGTCACGGTGCGCCCGGATCTGAGCCAATTCCGCGCGCACTCGCCCCGGCACGATAATCTTCTTGGAAACCGGGGCCAACTACCCAAGGGTCCCGCAGCGCATGGGGACAACCGCAAGTGAGATTGCTACGAGTCTGGGAGCAAGCTTGCTGGGCGCCGGGGACCACGAAGTGGCGCGCGCCGTCCATCCCGAGGCCGCCACCGAGCCGACAGACCTCGCGGTAGCCCTCAACAAGGATCTCGTTCCGTTGCTGTCCAAGACGAAGGCCGGGGCCGCCATCCTCCCCGCCGGCCTCGATGTTCCCGAGGGAGCACCCGGTGTGCTCATTACCATTCCGCTCTCGCGCAGCAGCCTGCCAAAGACCTCCGAGCTGTTTTGCTTTAAACCCGGTTCTCTTCAGGAGCCCGGCGTTCATCCCACCGCCCATGTCGAAGAGGGGGCCGAGATCGATCCGAGTGCCCGCATCGGACCCTTCTGCTACATCGCCAAGGATACCGCCATCGGTTCAGGCACCATCCTCGTCTCGCACTGCACGGTTCTGCCTGGTTCCACAATCGGACGGGACGGCCTGCTCTATTCCGGAGTGCGCATCGGCCCCAAGGTGGTGATTGGCGATCGGGTGGTCATCCAGGGAAATGCAAATGTGGGATCAGACGGCTTCAGCTTCATCCCGGTCGATCCGGGAAATGTGGAAACTGTGAAGAAGTTGGGAAGGATCGAAACCGATCCTGAGGCCGACGCATCTCTCATGAAGGTGCAATCGCTCGGCGGAATTGTGATCGAGGATGATGTGGAGATTGGAGCGCAAACTGCCATCGATGCGGGCACTCTTCTTCCCACCCGAGTGGGTCGAGGCTCAAAAATCGACAATCTCACGCACATTGGGCATAACGTCCAGGTGGGCGAAGATTGCCTGATTTGTGGGCAAGTCGCGGTGGCTGGAAGCACCACGATTGGAAACCGGGTGGTCCTGGCCGGCGGCGTGAAAGTGGCCGATCACGTCACCATCGGGGAGGACGTGGTGGTCGCGGGCGGCTCCGGGGTGGGCACCAATCTCCATCCCGGCGTTTTCTACTCGGGCCTGCCGGCCGTCCGGCACAGCGAGACCATCAAAAACATTCTCAACGTGAAGCGACTGGACCGGATCATCTCAAAAGTGTTGAATCCCCCTGCATCCTGATGTCAGATAATCTGCTCCCAGAACTAGCCAAGCTCATTGCCGAGAGCCTCCGCCTCGAGCCCGACAAAGCCGAAGGGATTACCGAGGAAACCACTCTCGAGTCACTCGGAATCAGTTCCCTCGAATTGGTTGAGATCCTGATGACCATCGAGGAAGCGTACGACCTGCACTTAGGTGTCGATGCGGTCGAAGCACGCGATTCCCTGAATACGGTGGGCGATCTCCTCAAACTCGGGAAGGAATACGGGCTCGGCAAGACCTCTGAATCAAAGGACTCCTGAGATGTCCCTGCCGCGTGCCGTCATCACAGGCTACGGCTGCCTCTCCCCTCTCGGCGACAACGCTCAGGAGACGTGGGAAGGAATGGCAAACGGTAGAGATGCGATCGCTCCCATTGAGCGGATCGATCTGGAGGATCTCAACATCACTCTCGGCGGGCAGGTCAAGAGAGACCTCAGCACCATGTTCGAGAACCGGCTCATGCGGATGTACGACCGCTTCACCCTGCTTGCCATCGCCGCCGCCCAGGAAGCACTGGAACATTCCGGCCTGGAGATCACCGAAGAGCTCGCCCCACGCGTCGGCGCGGTCATCGGAGTGGGCAACTGCGGATGGGAAGCGGTCGAGGAAGGATTTAAACGAATGTTTGTGGAGGGCAAGAAGCGCGCCAAGATCTTCGCCGTTCCCCGAGCGATGCCAAGCGCTCCAGCCTGTAACGTGAGCATGCAGCTCGGATTGAAGGGCCCGGTGTTCGGAGTGACCTCCGCCTGTGCCTCCTCAAACCACGCCTTCGCCTCGGGTTTGCAAATGATTCGCTCCGGTCAGGCCGAGGTTGTGGTGGCCGGTGGAGCAGAGGCCCCCATCATGTTAGGTATCCTCCGTGCCTGGGAAGCCTTGCGCGTGGTGGCCAAGGATCGTTGCTGCCCGTTCGACCTGGAACGCCGCGGACTCATTCTCGCCGAAGGCTCCGGGGTGATCATCCTCGAATCGCTCGAACATGCCCAAGCCCGTGGGGCCACAATCCACGCCGAGTTCGCAGGGGCCGGATCCTCCGCTGACGCCGGAGACCTGGTCATTCCTTCTCCCGAAGGCCCCACCAACGCCCTGCGCAATTGCCTCCGCGACGCGAAACTCAACCCCGAAGACGTCGACTACATCAACGCGCACGGCACGGGCACCAAGGCTAATGACTCCATCGAGTGCGGCGTCATTCGCACCGTCTTCGGCAACCACGCCGACAAGCTCTCGGTCTCTTCCACCAAGTCCATGCACGGCCACGCCCTGGGCGGAGCCGGCGCGATCGAGATGATGGCCTGCATCGGGGCCATCAAGGACAACGTGGTTCCGCCCACCATCAACTACCAGACCCCGGACCCCGAGTGTAACCTCGACGTCACGCCCAACGAGTCCCGCGAACGTCAGGTCAAGGCGGTCCTCACCAATGCCTTCGCGTTCGGAGGCCTCAACTCCGTTTTGGCGCTGACGCGGTTCGAGGGGTAGTAGTTCGGACAACTCTCAAATGCCGGTGGGCCCTCCGGAGAATGGGGAACTGGAGTGAATGGCGTCATTGAGAAATTGAATTCTGCTTCTGAGAAATCTTTGGAAATTGGCCGGTCGCATTTCCGCCGGAAACCATGAGACTCCCAAACCAACCCTCCCTCGACGGACGTCCATCCACATCGTGCATCCGACCTCCGGCCATCCCTGCCCCCCGGGATCCGCTCTCTGCTCGCGGCCTCCCGCTCACACCGCCTCATTCACCTCTTCCCCCGCGGCCTGTTCCGCAGACTCGACCGGCAGGCCGCCACTCCGCGAAAATGCCTTGTAGACCGTGAATGTCGAAGCGATGAGCATGAAGTGAAACAAGTCGTTGTCGTAGCGATAGGCGGTCGGCAACTCGTGGCCAATCCACGCTTCCGTCCCCTTGCGGGCCGCGATCCAAAAGACATTGGAGGCCAGCAGCGCCGCCACGAAATAAATCAGCAGGCACAGCGCGTGCATGCCGTTGGTCAGGGCGTTCGTGAGCTCGGCATTCATGGACCGTTGAAGCGGAAAACGCAGCAGTCCCTACGCTCCTGCCAACTCCACGCACTCCGCGTGGCCCGCCGCCCCGCGGCCAGATGCCGGTCGCTCCGAAATGACAGCTTGGCGAACCTGCGCAGGTCTTGGATGACCCAGGGCACAGCTCTCCCCTAGGACCAATCCATACGACGGACTCGGAGGTCCCGATCCGCCTTCAAACTGTCTCGCCGGCCTTTCGAGCCGGCGGTGACAATCAGATCACCTTCACGTTCTCGGCACGCGGACCCTTGGGTCCTTGACCCTCGGAGTATTCCACGGTCTGGCCTTCACGCAGTTCGTCGAAGCTTGCGCCTTCCACCGAAGACTGGTGAAAGAAGAGTTCCTTGCCATCCCCGGCGATGAACCCGAAGCCTTTATCTGTAACTAGTTTCTTAATTGTGCCCTGTGACATTCGATCAATTGTGTAAGATTGCGTGGACGGGCATCCTTGAACGCCGCCTGCGCTCGGACGCCATACCCCTGATTGCTCACCGATGCACTCTGTTTTTAAAAGAACTGGCCACAAAAGGCCACAAAAGGCAAAAACAGGGCAAAAACGGGACATATTCGGGGTCGATTGTCGGCGGCATCCCACAATTCTCAGCCTGAAACGGGCAAGATCCGGCCGCAAGGCAGGGGGAACCACGTAAGTATTCATCCGGATGGCCGAACTCCACTCCCCCACCCCGCTTGGGGTCAACCGCAGGCAGTTTCTGCTGAGGGCGGGCGGAGGAATCGGCGGCGTGGCCATGGCCCATCTCCTGGCCTCGCAGTCCGTTCTCGCAGGCGGGACCGCCACCCCCGGTCCCCTGGCGCCCAAGCCACCCCACACTCCCGGACGGGCCAAGCGCGTGATCTATCTCTTCATGCACGGGGGGCCGAGTCACATGGACCTCTGGGATCCCAAGCCCGACCTTGCGAAGCACGCCGGGCAGCCCCTGCCCCAGAGCTTCGGTTCCGTCATGACTCGGCGCGCGGTTGCCAAGAATCCCCTCCTTCCCCCCATCAAGCCCTTTCGCCCCCGGGGACAATCCGGCCTCGAGATCAGCGACTTCCTCCCCCACATGTCCGCGCTCGCCGACGATCTCTGTGTCCTGCGCAGTTGCCACGGCGACAGCGTCAATCATCCGCAATCGGTCTACCAGATGAACACCGGCTCGATTCTCATGGGGAAACCGAGCCTGGGCAGCTGGGTCGCTTACGGACTCGGTAGCGAGAACCAAAACATGCCCGCCTTTGTCGTGATGCCCGACCCCAGCGGCGGGCTCAAGGGCGGCCCCCCGGCCTGGGGTAGCGGATATCTTCCCGCCACCTATCAGGGCACCACCATGCGCCCCGGTGCCAATCCCATCCTCAACCTCAAGCCCCAGGCGAGCGTCACTCCTGACCGGCAACGGCACATCCTCGACACCATCCGGCAACTCAACGCCGATCATCTCGCGCAACGTGACTTCGATGACGACCTCGCGGCCCGCGTGCGCTCCTACGAACTTGCCTTCCGCATGCAGTCCGCCGCTCCGGAACTGGTCGACATCTCAAGCGAGTCGAAGGCCACCCGCGAACTCTACGGAATCGACGAGGATCACACCCGCGAATTTGGCACGCGCTGTCTCCTGGCCCGGCGCATGATCGAAAGCGGCGTGCGCTTTGTGCAACTTTACTCGGGCAACACCACCGGCTGGGACGCCCACAAGGACGTGCTCAAGAACCACACCCACTACTGCGCCGCCACCGACAAGCCGGTCGCCGGACTCCTGCGCGACTTGAAATCCCGCGGCCTTCTCGACGAAACCCTCGTGATCTGGGGCGGCGAATTCGGTCGCATGCCCATGAGCGAGCAGGGCACCGGCCGCGATCACAATCC
>JAYGGC010000227.1:0-22484 GCA_046581525.1 Roseibacillus sp.
CCGCCAAGAGCGAGTCGAAGAAACCCGGCTTCAACGCCAAGGGTCTCCTCATCTTCCTGGCGCTCCTCGCCTGGTGCGGGCTCTGCCTCGTTCCAATCCTGAAACGCTTCAAGAGCAGGGACCAGACTGCCAGCGAGTAAGATCGTGTCCTGGCAGGAATGAAAATTGAGTTGTCTCGCGCAGCGCGACACAATTTACAAACACGCCCTAGCGTGGAGGCAGCAAATCCTTCCACTCGTGCAACTGCACGCCGTCCCCCAACCCGCCGATCTCGTCTAACAACTCCCCGCAACGTTTGCGCCAATGCGAGTAGTCCGGCTCCCGCTTGGGGTCGTCGGCGCTGCGCGGAAAGACGAGATAGGTAACGGTCAGGTCTGACACCGGTCGCTGGTAGGGATTTGCATTCGCATTGAGCTCTTTCGCCATGCGCAACGAAGCTTCTCCCACTTTGAAACTCGGACCTGCATCGCCCACGATGGCTGGATAGAGATTCTTGCCGTGAATCACGACCACGAAGTCACCCACGTTGGGGGCATAGGGGTCGTCCCGGTTGGTGAGGACGTTCACCGGAATGACGACGAAGGGGTCGTATTCGGCGATCAGGTAGCTCGCGACCTTCATGTCGGCCACTCCTGTTTCCAGCTTCTTGAGCCGGTTTCGCAGCCACTCCTTGCGAGCCGAAGTCGTTCCTGCCTGGCCGAGTTCCCGCTTGGCATTGCCAATCCGTTTTTCCCACCCCGCGACCATGGGATTAGGGGTGGTGCCTCTCTTCTTCCATCGGTAGCTCGTGAACGGTTGGTAGTTCGTGGAGCCTACTATACTGTCGGGCATCACTGCCAGCCGATCGCCGTCGGAACCGTCGGAGACGACATCCATTTCCGCCTGGAGGAGAAAGACGCGGCGGCCACTTCCCTCGTCGCGCAGGTTCAGCATCGTCTCGCAGTCATAGAAATTGTGACGGGACAGGATCTCGTCGAGGCGCCCCACGTTGGCTTTCAAGCGTTCCGCCTTGTTGGCGTAGATCTGCCTGTACCAGGCCGAGACCCGGGCCTTGAGCAGAAGGTCCTTCAGGCCCGGCACCAGGGTCCCGAGGACGGGATTGACGCGGGACAACTCCTCCAGGGTTTTCGCTGCGCGCGGCATCCGGACCTTCAAGGCATACTCGGCAAGATAAGCGTCCTGGTCTTTTCGTTCCGCCGATGCCAGTCCACCCTGTTCCGAATCGAAGGTCACCTTCAGGTTGATCCCCTTGGAAAGCTGCCGGATGTCGACCCCATCGGGAGGAGTGAGCACGCCCTTCGGGAAGAGCGGGTCGGGATCCCGCTCGAGCGGGCCCAGCGGCGCAGGAGGCTTCGGGGGCGGCGGGACAACGGGTGGGTCTCCCGGATCTTCCTTCTTCACCACCGTGCTCTTGGAGCCGAAGATCTCCTTCAGGCCCCGCTTCACCTTTCCGCCCAGCGGCGTCAGGAGCACTAGGAAGCCGAGCGCCGCGAGCAGCAGGAGGGCCACTCCAATCACGGGAATTCCGCGCCGGGGCGCCCGCCGCTTTACACCTTCGCTTTTGTGAGGATCGCGGGACACAGTTGCTCCAGGTCAGGATTCAACACGGCGCGGACGATGCCTCATCATGCAACGAATCGCGGCCATGGGGAGCAACGAGATCGCAGCCGCCAACGAGGCTGCTCTCCAACCGGGATGCAAGCGCGCCCGGTCACCCTGCAAGGCAATCAAGGCGTCGCGCACCACCTCTTCCTTCGGAACATAAAACCACTCCCGCGAAGGCGTCTCC
The DNA here is from genome assembly GCA_046581525.1 of Roseibacillus sp. Classification (GTDB taxonomy): domain Bacteria; phylum Verrucomicrobiota; class Verrucomicrobiia; order Verrucomicrobiales; family Akkermansiaceae; genus Roseibacillus_B. The sequence continues at coordinate 1,790 of JAYGGC010000227.1, forward strand.
GGCGGTTCTCCGTGCCGTCCTGCCGCCTCGCCAAACCCCGTGTGAACCGGACCGGGACAGAGAGCCAGGACCGAAATCCCGCGCTCGCGGACCTCTAGGCGAAGCGCCTCTGAAAAAATCGTCAGGTAGGATTTCGAGGCGGCGTAGACCGCGAAGTCCGGGATGGGCAGGAGAGATGCAAGTGAACTCACATTCAGAATCCCGCCCCGCTCCGCCCGAAGCATGTCCGGAAGAAAGCCATGGATGAGATGGGTTGCGGCCTCCACATTCAAGGCGAGCATGTTCCTGATCTTCTCCCAACTCGCGGTCGCGAACTCACCGTAGTCCCCCATCCCTGCATTGTTCACGAGGAGGCTCGGCGCCCATTCGGTCCCAATCACGCGATCAATGAGCTCTCTCCGCTCCGACTCACTGGTCAGGTCGAGCGCCACGCTGGCCACTTCGAGTTCGGGATTCTCGATTCGCAATTTGGTCTCGAATTGCCTCAAGGCATCCTCCCGTCGCGCGACGAGCACCAGCCGCCGGCACCGCGCGCCGAGTTGGCGGGCAAATTCTTCTCCCAATCCGGAAGAAGCACCGGTAATCAAGGCACAATCATACAGCGGCGGGCCGGACATGGGGGACATCAGTTCGAACTCTAGGCGGGCGGAGCAGGCTGGGCTTGGACTTGCACGATCCGCAAGGGCAGCCGCATCACCAATTCACCGTCCAAGGCAATGTCCACCGAGTAGACCCCCGCGCTCGGGAAGCGAAGCCCCTGGAAATTCAGGACCAGGTTGCGGGTGAGAAAGGGCACCTCATCCGGCACTTGAACTGGCATTTCGGCCTTGATCGGCATCTTGTTCTTATCGATGGAATTCCCATCCTCGTCGATGATGTTGATCGTCATGGTGTGATTCCCGGTATCTTCGGGGAGCAGGCAAATCCTCATCGCGAGAGCGCAATGGGGATGAACTACGGGAATCGCTTTGGCCGCAAGGGCGTCAAAGGTGCCTGAGATGACCATTTTTCCATTATAGTCGGCTGCGAAATCGCACAGGGTAGCAATTTGAATATCCATGAATCACTAGAAAGGCTGGACGTGTCTGAACCGCGCTCCGAATTACGTCCAGCGTGAATTGGTTTCGCTTGTTCCCTTTCCTATTCGTCCTCCTCCACCGGCACTGCCAACGGGGCATTCTCGACGGGAATGGCCGGCAGAGCCTCTTTCTGGCCCCGATCCTTCTCGAGTTCAAGCGGTTCCACCGGGATGGCCCGGAGAATCTTCCCGCTCGGGGCGATCAACCTGCCTTCTTCGTCGGCAGGCAGATCCGGAATGGTCACCAGGGGCAACGGCCCCTCGAACTCCTCCTCGACGATCATGGCTTTCGACGGCGGCTTGATCATCTCACGGATCTCCCTCTTGAAGTGCTCGAAGAAGAGCGGAACCATGGGCGCCGCTCTTCGGCCGCCCGAAACACTTTCGCCCGGCATTCCCTCGTAGAGCACCGCAAAGGCCAAGCGGGGATTCTCATAGGGGAAGAACCCCGCAAACCATGCCAGCTCACGATTGTTGTTCCACTGGGCGGTTCCGGTCTTGGCCGCCACTTCAGCGAAGGAGAGCGCACCACGTTTTCCGGTGCCCCACGGCGCGTTTACCACATCGCTCATCCCCAGGTGGACGACCTGCACGGCATCGGGATCCAAGGTCAGGGTGTTTCGCGATTCGGGTGCCGCAGCCCGCAGCACGCCACCGGTCTTGTCCTGCACTTGTTTGATCAGGTGCAGTCGCGGCAAGACCGAGCCGTTCGCAATGCCCGCCATCGCCTGGGCGACCTGGAGGGGCGTGGCTTCCCAGGCCTGGCCGATCGAGTAGTTGGCGGTATCCCCATCGGTGAAGGGCCGGCCGAACTTCCTGAGGACGTATTCGTGAGTGGGGATCCGGCCCGGCGACTCCGCAAAGAGCGGGAGACCGGTCTTGGATCCAAATCCAAGGCGCCGCGCGGTCGAGAGAAACGCGTTGGGACCGGTCATGATGCCAACCTGGTAGAACCAGCAGTTGTTGGACCGCGCGAGGGCCCGCGCCACATCGATCTTGCCTTCCGGAATCTCGGAGTGGTTATGAAACACCTTGTTCCCGATCTTGATCGAAGCGGGACAGTCGATCAGGGTCCACTCGTTGACTTCATTGTTGGTGAGGGCGGTGAGTGCCACCACAGGCTTGAAACTGGAGGCGGGCGGATACTGTCCCTGGTAGGCACGGGCAAACATGGGATCCGACTCGTCTTCGTTGAGGGCCTCCAGGTCCGCGCTGCTGATGCGCGGGATCCAGACGTTGACATCGTAGCTCGGCCGCGAAGCGAGGACGAGGACCTCGCCGGTGGGAATATCGAGCACCACAAACGCGCCGCGCTCGCAGTTTTTCCGGAGAACCTCTTCGGCATGCTTTTGCCACGCCAGGTTCAGGGTGGTGACCACCGTGTGTCCGATCCGGGGGCGCTTGGTAAGTTCGTCGCGCAGCTTCTTGCCGCCCGAGCCGAAGATGAGCTTGCGCTCACCCGCCCTCCCGGTCAGTGCCTGGTCCAGGGTTTTCTCAAGCCCGGCCTGTCCATAAGTGTCTTCGAAGAGCAGGTCGCCATGCACGATCGGACCGTTGGGAAGCTTCCCCTTGCTTCGAACGTAACCGAGGATGTGTGCCGCGGAGGCCCGCTCCGGATAGTGGCGGTAATAGAAGGGGTGCATCACCAGCCCCTGCATCAGACTCTTTTTGAAGGCTTCCTCCTTCGTCGGGTCCACCAGGGATGAGAACAAGAGGGGCAACCACCGGCGGTTCTTGTAGTGATCCAGGAGTCGGTGGTCGCTCACCGTGTAGGCGCGACCGGCCAGCTGGGCGGCATGGTCGATGCGAACGCGCGCCCAGGCGATGACCTCAGCGTCGACGGGCTTCTCAAAGTGGTCGAACTGAATCCCGAACTGATAGCCCACCCGATTTTGCGCGAGCGGCTTGCCAAATCGATCTGTGATGATTCCACGGGGGGCGGGAATGGTGAGGGTCAAGGTGCGCGCGTCGGTCCGGGTCACCACCGAGGCGTCATTTGCGCTGCGCCTATCCCCCGTATCATCCAGCTTGGCCAACTGCTGCCCGAACACCAAGCCGGGTAGGGTCAAGGCGGGCAGGAGGACGCGGAAAACTCTCATGGCAGAGACGACGTGACTTTAGCCCGCCATGCGCCATTCAGCAATGCCCGGATCGACAACTTGCTGACCCAAGTGGCTGCCGGGCAGACCGCCAGGGCTCCAGGGCGGGTCCTTGAACCTACACCAGTCGATTCAAGGGGAGCTGGTTGGCTGGGATTCTCCCGCATGGCCCGGCCGCCCGGGAACTGCGGACTCATTCCGTGGATTCCACGCGCAATCGCAGGAATCGAGGGGTCCTTCCGTCAGGAACGAAGAGATCCTCCACCTGCACAAACTCCCCATCCACGGTCGAACCGAGAAGGGTTTCCTTCAGGACGCCAGGCCCAATTTGCCAGGTCAGCAGGTCGGAGGAGACTTCCGGAGTGATGGTCACCCCTTCGGGCAGGTAGCTCCGGAAGTAGCTCAGGGTGAGGATCCCTCCCGGCTCCACCGTGGTCTCGAGGAGCGCTCCCGACTCCACCACTGCCGGATCAAAGCCCAGCGCGAATTCAAGCAGGTTGGCGTAGCCGTCCCGGTCGTCATCGGCCAACCTTTGCGCCTCAACCGCGAGTGGTGACCCGAAGTGCCGGACAGCCCAATTCTCGTAGGAATCCACGAAGGTCACCGTGACCTGTCCGGTCATGACCGGACCCACCTGCGGGGTCGCGATCAGTTCGAAGGTATAGCGGCCGGAGAGCGGAACACTGATGGTGGTGTCCTCATTCATGGCATTGCCAAACTGCGCCACGCCGGGACCGTTTTCCAGCGACCACGCCAGGGTGACACTCGCGGGATCAAGCGCCCCGTAGTGCACCGTCGCGTTCAGAGTTGCATTCGCTGGCAGGGTCAGGACCTGATCCGCTCCGGCAAAGACAAAAAATCCGCTGTCCATCCCCGGCGATCCATCCTGGTTCGCACCGGCGGTCCAACTCTCCCTCTCTCCCCACGTTCCCGGCTCTGCGGTGTCCTCAATGATGACCAGTGAAAAACCGCCGCCATCCGTGCTGGGATACCAGAAGTCCCGGTAGGTAAAGTCGAGGACGGCAGCATTGAGATCCACGATCTCGAGGCGGATTCGATCCTCATCGTTGTCGAGCTTGCCGAACCACTCACCCGCGATGTTGACTGCGCGGCCATAGATCCCTTCGAACACGCTCCGGTTGGCCACCACTACCACGCGCTCACCCGGAGCGAGCGAGATGTCGGGGAAGTCAAAGTCGACTCCCCTGGTGAAACTCACTCCCAGGAGATCAATCGGATCCGCTCCGACATTGCGCAACTCAAGGAACTCGGCATCGCTGCCGCTGGGCGGATGAAACATGATCTCGGTGATCCGCAATGACTGCAGGATCCGGCTCTGCGCACTCAGATTGGTCGTGTTCGAGAAGCCGGGCGTGGGCACTGCGAATTGCGCATAGAGAGGCGCGCCGTCCGTTTCGCGTCCCTGCGATTCGTCCCGCCCGTCACACAGGGTGTGCACGCGGTCGATCTCGAATCCATTTGATCCGTAAAGCGCCAGCCATCCGTGATCCGCGCCCAGTTTGAAGGGCAGTTCGGATGGCGAATTCACATCTCCTGCTCCGACTGCCTCAAGCACCGTGAACCCACCTCCCCCGATGAAACTCAGGGCCGGAAGCACTGCTCCCTGCGGGTCATTCAGGGGATCATCCGTGATCGAGAGTCCGCCCAGGGAGACCGCGAAGAATTCGGGATTGTAGATCTCGATGAAATCCTGGTTGTAGACCACATCCGGTTTGGTGAGCCACTCATTGATGCGCAGCGCTCCCGGATCCCCCAACAGCTGCACCTGGTTTGCGGTGCCCGGGGTGGGTTGGTTCAGTCTCCAGGCGGTCCCGCCCGCCCCCGTGCGCCCAATCGAGAAATCAGGAACCTGCGGACCGAAGACGATCGAGTCCACCAGGGTGCCGGCGGGATCATACATGGACACACTCTCGCCGCGTCCGTTCAGACCGAACCCGAGGTGAACCCCCGGCCCACTCTCCGAGTCGGCATAAACCAGCAGGAGATCCCCGACGCCAATCGACGAACCAACCGGGAACACGAACTTCTCGGGAATCGTGGGATCATCCGTGAGCGAGTAGCCTGTCAAGGAAATCGCAGTGGGGCCGGCATTGGCAATCTCGACGTAGTCCGGGAAGGTTCCCGCGTGGGAGTGCGCGGTTCGGTTCACAGCCAGGACTTCGCTGAGGTAGAGGTTTCCATGCGGCGAGGTGAACGAGTTGAGCGTGACAGGATTCAGAACTACCCCGGGGGGACCGAGTTCGGCGTCAACCAATCCGGCAATGTGAGCCCGGCGCGCATCCATGAAGGTGATCAAGTCATCGATGACATTGCCGGGCACCCACCCGGAGAGGTGATTCTGGACCAGGGCATCAAAACGCGCCTTGGAGAAGCTGGTTCGAATCAGGTCGCGCAGCGCCTCGTGATAGCGCGTCCGGATGCCGGCATCGTTGAAGAGCGGCACGAGTGGACCGAGCACATCGCCACGCCCAATCATGTCAAAGATGGTGAATTCGGGATCGGTGATCCGCGAGCCGTCCCCCTGACCGAGAATGGTGTCAAGGTCGTGCGGCAGGAACACGAAGCGGGTGTCAAGGACACCACGGTAGATGCTGTAGTCGTCGTCCGTCCCATTGCTCGCGTTGGTCTCGCCATTCGCGATCAGGGCTTCCACCGCGAACCAACGCATCCACTGGTCCAGGTTGGCCACCACCTCGACCTGTGCAATGTAGTCCGGGTCATTGTCGGCCTCGTTCATCACGCGGAGAAACTCATCGAGGTCGCTCCAGTCGTCCTCCGAGGAATTGGTCTGCTTGCCCCAACCGTCACCGGCGTATCTGTCAAGGTCGCCGTTGCGATAGGCCCAATCGCGGTCGGGGCGCACCTTCTTGTAGAGGTTGCCCTGCCGGTCATCGGGAAACTTGTCATCGATGAGCTCCCCGTTGAGCGGCTGGAGATCAACAAAACTGCCGTAGTCCTCCCGACCGCCGGTGGTGAAGTCCCCTCCGTTGCGACGAATGGCCACTCGCTTGCTGTCCGGCGCAGGCAGGTCGCTGACCTGGAAGAGTTTCATCCCGATGAACTGCAGCCAGGTAAACTGCGAGTTCAGACTCATCGCGGTCGTGCCGTTCCAAGGCCGGTCCCGCGGAAGATTCAATCGCATGGGCGGCGGGTTGTCGCGCCGGCTGCTGGCGCCCCGCACCCGCATCCCGCAGAGATAGCGAATGACCGGCCCGGTGCAGTCATCTGCAATCAGGGTGCAGTTCATCTGGGCGTTCGAATCGCGATCAATCGAGTTGAACACTCGATTTTCCGGGACCGGCAGGATCAACCGGTAGATTCCCTCCCCCTCGGGCGCCACCTCGTCATCGACTTGATAGAGAGCATTGGCGACCTGCCCGATGGAGGTCGGGGCCGGCCAGGTCCGCTCGTTGATCCCATCGGTGGCCGAGATATAGAACTCGATGATGGTGCCTTCCGCCATGGCGGGAAGATTTGCCCCGAAGAGGCCGTCATTGGCTTCGCCGTCACCGTGAAGCCCGTCGTCCACCATTGCGGTGGTCGAAAACTCCGGCTCGGAAACCTCGGATTCCCGGTAGTACAAGGTGGCGGACAATCCGTCCATGCTGGTGTCCCGGAGACTGGCACGAATGTTGACGGTGTCGGTGGAGCGCGGCACGCGGGGGGAGTGTTGAACATCCTGGATGAGGGGGGCCACCGCGCTCTCGTCGAGGGAGACCGAGTTTACTGCTCCCGGGGTGGGCGCACCATCACTGGAAAGCCAGTTCTGCCCCGACTTGTTGGTCAGTCGCGCGTGGATAAGCTCGAGGGAGGATCCGGCGCCATCGTGCGCGGCTTCCCAAACCCAGCCGGGCTCCCCGGTGTCCATCACCCGCGTACGCGTAGCCCAGTCTCCCTGGTCGGAGTAGGTGAGTTCGTCGACTTGCTCTCCGTTGAGATCGGCGAGGCGGATTCGTTCTCCGCGGTTGCTGAGCGAGCCGGTCCATCCTCCCACCAGGTGCGGCACTGCGCCGTAGGTTGCTTCAAATTCGTCAGGATCCGCGGCGATCACAAGGAACTCGCCGGCCGGAATGGTGACATCAGGGAGGGTGTAGGTCAGCCCGCTGGTGAATCTCCACCCGTTCAGGTTCACCGGTCCGTCCCCAATATTCGCCAGTTCGATATACTCGTGCGCGTCGAGCTCAGAGGGCGGATGATGCATGATCTCATTGATCACGATGGAATCCGCGGCCCCTCCCACCAGGATCGCGACCGTAGCGGGCAGGGAGTCCTGCAATCCATCTCGCGCCACGTAGGTGAAGCTGTCGTCCCCCGTAAATCCCGGGGTGTGATTGTAGATGAAGGAACCGTCAGGATTGAGGGTCAGCGCACCGTGGAGAGGAGGAGTCACCAGGGTGGCCGTGAGCGAAGCGCTATCAATATCAGAGTCGTTCTCGAGCACCCCGCTGGAAGCTGCGACGGAAAGTTCCTGGTCCACGATTGCCAGGTAGCTGTCGCCGACCGCAAAGGGCGCATCATTCACCGGGAAGACCAGGAGGATTACGCTGGTCGGTGCAGAACTGCGGGCAGCCCCCATTGCGACATAGGTGAAGAAATCGACGCCATTGAAATTCGAATCCGAGGTGTAGACAAAGGAACCATCCGCACTCAGGTTCAGCGATCCATGTGGAGGAGGGCTCAAGAGGATTGCCGTCAGGGTATCATTCTCCGGATCCGTATCGTTGCTGAGCACCCCTTGGGCCGCGGATACCGAATAGGGCACGTCCTCGGATGGCGAATAGCTGTCGAAGAACCCGGAGGGGGCCGTGTCCAGGAATATGGTGACCGTGGTCTCCGGGGACTGCAGAACCCCGTCGCTCGCCCGGTAGGTGAAGGTGACCCTTCCGGAGTTGGAATTTGCGGGGGAATAGAAGAAGGCGCCGGAGCGCAACAATGTGACCGAACCGGACGAAACGTCGGTGACCAGCTCGGCGGTGAGAACTGTCTGGTCCGGGTCGTAATCGTTGGCCAGCACGCCGTCCTGAATGCTGACGAAGATGGAGACTCCGGGGGCGGTCGCATACTGCTCGGGAAACGCGACGGGCGGGTCCGGGGTATTGCCCACGTTCAGCGTCACGGTCTGACTCGGCGACTCCGCAACGCCGTCAAACGCTGCGTAGGTGAAGGTATCCGCCCCAAAAAAATTCACATCCGGCCGGTAGAGGAAGGAGCCGTCCTCATTCAAACTCAACATGCCATTGGGGGTCGCAGACTTCAAAAGCGCGGTCATCGCATCCCCATCAGGATCGATGTCATTTGCGAGCACCCCTTGCAGCGCGTTTCGCGAATAGGGGACCTCCTCGGTGGTCGCGTAGGTATCAGGCTGCGTTTCCGGAATCTTGTTAGGTCCCGGGATGACCGCGATGCTCACGGTCGCCACCGCGCTCAGGGCCCCATTGTCAGCCCGATAGGTAAAGCTGTCCGGCCCCTCGTAATTCAGCCCGGGAGAATAGGTGAAGGTGCCATCTGCATTGAGGATGACCGAGCCGTGGGAAGGCCCGCTTTCGAGCACCACTGTGAGCGGAAGCCCATCGGGATCGGTGTCATTGGCCAGCAACCCGCTGACCTCCGGAAGGGAAACATCCAGGCGCAAATCAAACGAGATGTCGCTACTGCTCGCGGTGTTCTGGTGGATCTCCACCGCCAGGGTGTTGTTGCCTTCGACGAAGAGCGCAGGATCAACCGGCGGCAATTCGATCTCCGCATTCCCATCGTCTCCGGCATTGCCCGCCAGCGTTTCATAACCCGGGTTTGCCTGGATATTGTCGATGCCAATCTGCGTTCCGTTGAGGAACACGACCGCTCCGTCGTCCCGGTGAATCCAACAGGTGCTTCCGACGATCGAAGCTGCGTCGGTGACCGTGAAGGTGCGTCGAAAATAAGTCGTCGGGTGGCGATCGAATACTTGCCCGCCAAAGTCAACGGTGGTGGCTTCATCGCCATCCCCGTAGCCGAGTTCAGCCAACCCCGACTCCCACTGCGAGTCGTCGTAGTTCACAGTACGCCACACGGTGAAGAGATCAGTGCCCGTGTCCTCATACCTCCATTCCGATCCATAGGGCACCACCGTCACCTCACCCGTCCCGGGTGTGAGATTGACGACGAGATCCTGGTTTTCTTCGACGGTGTAGGAGTCCTCCTGCAAGACAGGCGGATCCGGCGTGTTCGTGATCGTAATCGTGACGGTGGCTGGATCTGACGGATCCGTGCCGTCACTGGCGCGATAGGTGAATTGATCCGTCCCGAAGTAGTTGCCGTCCGGCGTGTAGGTGAACGACCCATTCGGATTCAGGGTGAGCGCCCCGTGGGTGACATCGTCCTCGAGGATTGCCGTGAGCGAATCAAGTTCGACATCGCTGTCGTCCCCGAGAACACCCTGGGCGGGAAGGGAGATCGTGAGCGTGGCATCTTCCGCCATATTGTAGGCGTTTGCCCCCGCCATCGGCGCATCGTTGATCGCAATCAGGTTGATCGTGACGGTCGCCGGAGCGGACGTCCCCGTATCATCATTGGCCTCGTAGGTGAAGGTGTCCTGCCCGAAGTAATTGGCCTCCGGGGAGTAGAGAAAAACTCCATTGCCGGGAAAGGTCAGCGATCCGTGGGATGGTCCCGAGACCAGGGTCGCGAACGGATTTGCGCCCACGGTGTCGTTCTCGAGGACTCCTCCCCCCCCTCCGCCTACCCGGTCCACCAAGACATCGTCGAAGAAGACATTGACGACCTCGTTTGCTCGACTGGTCGAGTTGTTGAAGGCCCCCAGCGTAAAGGTATGCGGCCCCGCCGTCAGCGGCACCGAGAAATTTGCGGTCTGCCACCCGGAATCTCCTCCGTCGTTGATGTGCACCAGGGAGTCGTCGGTGTCGCTCCCGTAACGAGTTCCATCAATCTCGAACACTGCCTCCCCATACTCATTCCGTTCCATCTGGTTTGAGTTGACTAACCGGTAGCGAAAACTGATCTCAACCGCTGCGGGCGCGGCGAGGACGACACTGCGCGAAAACCCTCCCGAGGTTGCGCGCGGCGGATCCACCACACCGCTATTTACCCCGCCGATCGTCGTGTGCAGTCCTGCCCCGACAAATCCACCAGACGCATCGAGCGATCCCTCTGCGTAGGCGGGCAGACTAGTCCCAAAGACATCGTCGACATAGACGAAACCACCGGTAGCGCCCAGTCCTCCGTGTAACGTCATGTCGAGACCAACATCCGAACTCCCAGTGGACGATTGGTGGACTTCAACCGCGATCGTATTCACTCCCGTGACAAGCAACCCTGCCACCTTGAGTGCTACGTCCGAGTAGGTTGTTTCGTCGGCGGAAGCGGCGAGGGTCTCGGTCGTAATGGAGATATCATCCGGCATGTTGATGAGCGCGACCTGGACTCCGTTGATGAAAATGACACAGCCGTCATCGACCAGGAGGTTGGCTATCCAAGTCGGCTCCGAGGCCTCTTCTGCGGCCAGGATGAAGGTGTTCCGAAACAGGTAGGTGGTAATCAGGTTCGCCCCGTTGGGACCGTCCGCGATTCCTTGCAGGGTATCCGGGGTCGCCGCCGGAAATCCGTCCACGATTCCTCCCTGCAGCGGCAGGGGGCCACTGCCCCAGGGACCAATCGTTGAGGTGGCAACATCGAACTCAACACTGCTCCACGCCCGACCCGATCCGTCGGTGGGATAGGTTTGCCCCGTGCCCTGCGTGTTCTCGATGCGATCGAGATAGTCCCAATCGCCGTCAAAGGACGGTATCACCTCCCCGGCACCGGGTTCGAAGTCCGCAGAAATCAAGGGCCCTGACTGCGTGACCAGGATAGAGTCCTCCGCGATGTCGTAGCTGTCATCAGACGCGACGGGAACGGCCTGGACCACCGCGAGGGCGAATAGGCTCAGGGCGGCGGAAACTCCACCGGTGCGGGCAAGGGGACGGGTCGGGAGGGCGTGCAACTCCATGGTGGAGCAATTGGGGGTAGGCAGGAACACCGGGGGCTGGCCGGCTCGATTGGAAATTCATGGTAAGCTGATATGCAGCCTACGGTCAATACGGAGTCGGATCCTCGCATCTCCAAGAATTCGCGCAGTTTCTGCGGTCTTCCGGGCCCCATCCTCCTCCCGGGTCACCATTCCCACTCCTTGGGATCCTTCCCCCGGCCCTTCACGATATCCGCCGGAAGGAAGAGAAACTCAAAGTCTTTGGTCCGCTGAGGGGCCATTCGAAAGCGAACAACTTCCCTCTGGCTTCGTTCGACGCTGCGCACCGTGAGGTCGACCAGGATCGTGATTTCCCCATCCTCATACGGAAACACCTCCAGCTTGCCCGGAATCTGGTACTGGGCGAACACCTCTCCGGGCTCCCCCTTGACCGGATAAAACTCCACCGTCTTCCCCAGCAGTTTTTGCGGATACCATTGGCTGCGCTGGGTCGCCCGCGTCTCCACCTTCACGCGGTGGACGGTCAGCTCCTTGTGATAGCCATCATCGCCCTCCGCCTCGATCCGCCAGAGGAACGGCCCATCGAGCGTTCCCGATCCCGCAGTGTAGACCATCGCCGACAACGTGAATCCGGCCTCGCCCCCCACCGGCTTCACCGCACTGCGCACCAGGGCGCCATTGACCACTACTCCGCGTTCCTCAGCGTAGCTGGACCGCTTCGTTACCACGTGACCACAGGAGCAACAGGCGATCACTCCGCTCGCCAGCAACCCGGCCCGGCTGATCCTACCCAAACTCCCCCACACCCTGAACCCAAGCATGAGCAGCCACCATCACCACCCTTTCGCGGAGAGTCACGACGTTTTTGCTTGTCTGTCGATTTCCCTGTCCTTCCGTTGCACCCGTGACTCCTGAGTTCAATACCATCGCCCTCGTTCTGATCGTGGCCCTCCTTCTTCTCTGGAATCTGGACTTCATGGCCACCCTGCTGAATCTCGGCTCCCTCAAGCCGGAAGTGCCCAGCGAATTCAGCGATGTCTTCGACGAGGACAAGTACGCCAGAAGCCAGGAATATACCCGTTCCAACTCACGCTATTCCATCATTACCTCTGCTGCCTCCCTCACCATCCTGCTGGTTTTCTGGTTCATGGGTGGCTTCGCCTGGCTCGACTCCTGGACGCGCTCCTTCCAGTGGGGGCCTCTTCCGACCGGACTGCTCTATGTCGGCGCCCTCCTCGCAGGCAACTACCTCCTCACCCTCCCCTTCACGATCTACGACACCTTCGTGCTCGAAGAGCGCTTCGGCTTCAACAAGACCACTCCGAAAACCTTCGTGATTGATCAGATCAAGTCCTTCTTTTTGACCGCCGTGATCGGCCTTCCCCTTCTCGCGGCCCTGCTCCTCATATTTCTCCACATCGACCACGCCTGGTTCTGGGCCTGGCTCACCTTCAGCGGATTTGTCCTCGCGATCACCTACCTCGCCCCCTCCCTCATCATGCCGCTCTTCAACAAGTTCGAGCCCATGGAGGAAGGCGAACTGAAGGACGCCATCTACGCCATGGCCAGGGACTGCGAGTTCCCGCTCACCGAGATCACCGTGATGGACGGATCGAAGCGCTCTGCGAAGTCCAACGCCTTCTTCATGGGCTTCGGCAAGAAGAAGAAAATCGCGCTCTACGACACCCTGGTGGAAAACCATTCCACCGAGGAACTGGTCGCGGTCCTCGCTCACGAGATTGGCCACTTCAAGCGCAAGCACATCATCCAGCGCATCGTCGCCTCCATCATCCAGTTCGGCGTGCTCTTCTTTCTTCTCGGGCTCATCATCAATCCCGGGAGCCCCTTTGCTCAAGAGCTCTTCGCGGCCTTCGGAATACCCGCCCAGAACATCTCCCCCCACGCTGGCCTCATCTTCTTCGGCATTCTCTTCAGCCCGGTGAGCCGGCTGCTCGGCGTGGTTCTCAACGCCTGGTCGCGCAAGCACGAGTTTGAAGCCGACGCCTACGCCGCCGAAGCGCAACAGTCGTCGGCCCACCTCATTGCCGCCCTCAAGAAACTCTCCGCCGACAATCTCTCCAACCTCACCCCGCACCAACTCCGCGTCGTTCTCGATTACTCTCATCCTCCCGTCCTCGTCCGCATCAAGGCCCTCCGCGCCCTTCCCCAAGGGACCTCCTCGTGATACAGGTGGGGGCGTGAAGCCCGTGCTCAAACGTCTCTCTGCCCCAATGAAGAATCTCTTCCCTCTCCTCCTCTTCGCGGCGACCTTCCTCACCGCCTCCGCCCACCGCATCCAGGCGAAGGAGCCCGGCCCCTTCAAGGTCCTCACCTACAACGTCCTCTACGGCTTCAACTTCCAGAAGTCCACTGACCTCGGAGCGCAATGGATCAAGGGCCAGCATGCCGACCTGGTCGCCCTGCAGGAGATGACCAAGTACACCCAGGTCAAGCTCACTGCCCTGGCGAAGAAATGGGGTCACCAGCACTCCGTCATCCTGAAAGAGAACGGCTTCCCGGTCTGCCTCACCGCCAACTCTCCCATCGAAGTGATCGAGAAACGTGTCGAGGACATGTGGCACGGATATCTCCACTGCAAAGTGCGTGGAGTGAACATCTTCGTGGTGCATCTCTCGCCTTCCAAGCACGATGTCCGCGTCAAGGAAGCGGGCATTCTCTGCGCGAAGGTGAAGCTCCTCCTCGCCGCAGACCAACGGGTCATCATCATGGGCGACTTCAACTGCAACTCACCCCTCGACCGGGATTGGCTCGAAGCGCAACCGAGCACGCAGGAGTGGCGGGTGATATTGCCCGACAATGCCGATCCCGGCTACCTCACCATGAGCCAGTTCCAAGCAGCCGGGCTCTATGACCTCGTACACGAAAAGCGCCCCACCGCCCAGGTCCGACTCGGCACCTTCCCGACCCGCCTCAAGGAGCAGGACCGCCCCGGAGACCACTGGCGCATCGACTTCATCCTCACCGACCCCACTCTCGCCCTCCGCTGCATCAACGCCGACACCCCGCGCGATCCCGTCCTCCACAAGATCTCCGATCACTTCCCGGTCCAGGCCACCTTCCGTTGATCGGATTCTCCCCTGCGACTACCTTGGTCTTGAAACCTGGGACTGAAGTTATTTGGAGCTTGGGGGCTGGAACTTCGGCAACACTCCACCTGCCTCGACCGCCTCATTCCTTGCCGCAAGTGCTCAAGCCTCTCCCTTGATCGGCACTGCGATTGCTTCGCACTCCTTTTGCCAACCCGGGAAGTTCCACACGTTGGGGAACCCCTTGCATTGTTCGGGCTTCACTTCGTGAATGCGGCACTTGTCGCCGTCCAGCATGATGCACTCCGTGCTGTCCTCCTTGTCGATCAGCGAGAGCCCCGTCCGGTTGGCTCGAATGCGGGTGTATTCCTGTACAAACTCGTTTTCCTCAATTCCGAGATAGGCCGCGATGCGCGTCACCTCCTCGTCTTCCACGCAGACGTCACCCGCCCACTTGCAACACGCAGTGCAACGCTGGCAGACGTAGTGGAAGCGGGGTTTCTTCGGCACTGCGAAGGGTAGGGAGTCGAGCGTCGAAAAGTCAAAGGTCGAAAGTCAGCATGCCCGCAGATCTTCCGGCCACCCTTGACCGTCGACGTTCAGACTTCCACGCCGCAGCCTAGCGGCTCACATAAACCGCCCCACCCTTGGTGATATCGTCGTGGTGCTTCTTCACCTTGGACTGGAAGGCCCGCCATTTACGACCGGGTCGACCGTTATCGAGGAGAAAGTGTGGGCAGTTCTTATGGGCGGGATTCATCCCGTGGCGCGGCCAATGATAGTGCGGCACCACCTTGGAAAGCGGAATGTCGTACTTGTACATCAGGTAGGCCGCCAACTTGGCGGTGCGGTCCACCGTGCGGCTTCGGCTGTTGCCGGGATGCTCGCACATCTCGATCCCGATCGAATAACGATTGCCCCAACCATCGAAGTCGGCGTGGTTGCCGGTGATGTTGGTCGGGAGATGCTGCACCGCCACGTTCTCGTCCGTCGTGAAGTGCCAGGAGAGCCTGCCAAGCTTGCTGTTCTTGAGCGCCAGGGAATGACGCCAGGCGTCGGCGCCGGAACTCCAGTTTTGCGTGCTGTGGATCGTGATGTAGCGCGGACGCATCGAGGTCGAATTGCGCCGGCCGCGGGCTCTCGTCGAGATGTAGTCCTTCCGCACCCTGGCTTCGGAGAGCAGCCTCGAGGGCGACTTTCGCGGAGCCGTTTTTCGCGCTGTCACCGGTTGGATCGGCGTGCTGTTGGGAGCCCCCAGTTGCGACCGCCCGGCGAAGGGCGTTCCCGCGTAGCGGGAGCTCTTACTGGCATAGGGCGAAGTTCCGCACCCCACAAGCCCGACAGCGGCTGGAATTATTGCGCAAATTGTTGGGAGGATGAAGATCTTCCTCATAGATAAATTGTTGACAGGTTGTTAACACTCTACGCGACTATTCACATTTGTGAAGATCTAAGTTGATTCTGAGGCTCTCAAATGGCTCCGTAGCGATCGAATCAGCCCTGTTTCTTCAGCGCCTGAGATCGATTTCCCGGCGGATGCCCTACGATTCGCCTGGCACCACTGTGCTCTCGAGTCCCTCCTCGCTGGTGCCTCATCCGACACTCCGCTCACCTTGGCACCCGTCGAAGCGCCGGCCCACGCCTTTGTCCTAGGCCTCCTCATTCGGGCCCGGGCGGCCAGTCATCCCTCCCGACGGATCTGGATCCTGGGAGGCTCACCCCGTCATCGCGACCGCCTCGCGCAGGAACTCCGGGCCTGGCAGGGTCCCGCGGTGGCGCTTCCCAATCCGCCTCACGAGGAAATTGAAGTCGAACTCGCTGATCCCGAACGCGACGCCGAGCGACTGACCGCCTTCCAACAGCTTCTCGGTTCGGATCCCCCGCCCGTCGTGGTCCTCGCTTCAGCCGACGCCTTTTCCCACCCCGCCCCGGCACCCGTGAAATTCACCGAGGCCTTCATGCGTCTCGAGGTGGGCGGCATGCACGATCCCGAAGCCCTCGAAAAGTCGCTTCTCGCAGCCGGCCTCGAGAAGGTTGCCCAGGTCCACTCCCGCCAACAATTTGCAAGGCGCGGCGGCATCCTCGATATCTTTCCGGTGCAGGCCCCCTCTCCGCTCCGGCTCGAGTTTTTCGACCGCGACCTGGAGTCGCTCCGTGAATTCGATCTCGATTCGCAGACCTCGGTGCGCCGCCTTGAGCACGCCGAGTTGATCCTCAAGCCGCCCGCTCTCACCGCCCGTCTCGCCGACTGGTTCTGCGAGGGCGACTTCGTGATCGCGCTCGATGAAGGCATTGATGACGCCGACGTCATCCTGACCGACGACCCCATTTCGGGATCGGCCAACTTCGAAGCCTATGGCACGCCCTTTGCGCACTTCGACGCCGGCGACTTCGTTCTTCACGAAGCGCAACAGAGCAGTGTCTTCCATCACATCACCGAGTGGATCAAAGGTGGCTGGACCGTGTGCATTGCGGCCGCCACGGAAGGCGAACGGGAACGCTTCCGCGAAGTGAGCGGCACCCACTTGCCCAAGGATGCACGCTACCACTTTCTCGATCTTCCCATTCCCGAGGGATTCGTGCTGCGCCCGGCGAAGCTCGCGGTCCTGTCGCTCGCGGAACTGCTCGGCCGCTATCGCACCACCGTCCGCCCTGCCAGCTTCCAACGACTCGAGAAAGTGCGCGCGCACTCTGCGGCCACCGAACTCGACCAGCTCAACGAGGACGACCTGGTCGTCCACGCCGACTACGGCATTGGCCGCTTCCAGGGGCTCAGCCAAAGCGACGAGGGAGACGAGGAACTGAGCATCGAGTACCGCGACGGGAGCACCCTGCACGTCCCGATCGACCAGGCCCACCTCGTTTCCCGCTACGTTGGGGTGGGCGGAAAGTCCCCGGCGCTCAGTCGCCTGGGCGATGGTCACTGGGGCAAGGTGCGCAAAGCGGCCGAAGCCGCGATCATGGACTACGCCGCCAAGCTCCTGCGCACCCACGCCGAGCGCGAGGCCCGGAAAGGCTACTCCCACCCACCCGATACCAAGTGGATGTGGGAGTTCGAAAACTCCTTCCCCTTCACCGAGACCCCCGACCAGATGCGCGCGATTTCGGACACCAAGGCGGACATGGAATCGGACCAACCGATGGAACGCCTCATCTGCGGGGACGTGGGCTTCGGCAAAACCGAGGTCGCAATCCGGGCCGCCTTCAAGGCCGTCACCGGTGGAACCCAGGTCGCCGTGCTGGTGCCCACCACCGTCCTCGCCGAGCAGCACTGGCGCACCTTTCGCGAACGCATGAGCGACTTCCCCATCCGCATCGATCTGCTCAGCCGTTTCCGCACTCCGCGCGAGATTGCCAAGTCGATCAAGGGAATCGCGGACGGCAGCGTGGACATCGTGATCGGCACCCACCGCCTTCTCTCCGGAGACGTCTCCTATCAAAACCTGGGCCTTGCGGTGATTGACGAAGAGCAGCGCTTCGGCGTGAAACACAAGGAGCAGTTCAAGGAGCGCTTCCGCCAGGTCGACATCCTTACCCTCTCGGCCACGCCCATTCCGCGGACCCTCTACTTCTCACTCATGGGCGTGCGCGACATGTCGACCATCGATACCGCCCCACCCAACCGGATTCCGGTTCACACCTCCGTCTGTGCCTACGACGAGCGGGTCATCCGCGACACCGTCCGGCGGGAACTGGAGCGCGACGGCCAGGTCTTCTTCCTGCACAACCGCGTGCAGAGCATCGAGATGGTCAAGAAGCGACTCCAGGAACTCGTCCCCGAGGCGAACATCCTCGTCGGTCACGGCCAGATGGCCCGCGAGGAACTCGAAGATGTGATGCACGCCTTCGTGGACGGCAAGGCAGACGTGCTGCTCTCCACCACCATCATCGAAAGCGGGATCGATATTCCCAACGCCAACACCATCCTGATCGACCGTGCGGACCGCTTCGGGCTGGCCGATCTCTACCAGCTGCGCGGCCGGGTGGGACGGGCCCACCGCCGGGCCTATGCCATTCTCATGCTGCCCCGCGACCTTCTCTCCACCGCCGATGCAAAAAAGCGCGTGAGCGCCATCAAGCAGTACACCGCCCTGGGGTCCGGATTCAAAATTGCCATGCGCGATCTCGAGATTCGCGGAGCCGGCAATCTCCTGGGCACCCGCCAGTCCGGGCAAATCGCGGCCGTGGGCTTCGATCTCTACTGCCAACTTCTCCGGCAGTCGGTCGAACAACTGAGCGGCCGGAAGGTTCGTCGCCGGGCCGACGTGATCCTGCGGGCCGACTTCCTCGCCTTTTCCGAATCCCGCTTCGAAGAATCTAACAAAGAACAACTTCCCGCCTTTATTCCCGCCAGTTACATCGCGGATTCCAAGGCCCGCCTGGCGACCTATCGCGAACTCGCGAGCTTGGCTGATCTCGAGGACCTGCACGCCTACCAGACCCGCCTTCGCGATCGCTTCGGCCGCCTTCCCGACGCGGCCCGAAACCTCATGCAAGTCACCCACCTCCGCCTCGAAGCAAGCGCAGCGGGGGCGGAATTGGTCGAAATCAAGGGCGACCGCCTCATGGTGCAGCGAAATGGCGGCTACCTCATGCTCGACAACCGACACTTTCCTCGCTTGAGATCTAAAGATTCGAACACTATGCTCCGTGAAGCAGTCGAATGGCTCGAGTCCCTGAACCGACCATGAAATATATCCTCTTCGCCACCGCCGCCCTCGCGGCCCCTCTCATCGCCGCCCCGATTCCGCTCAACAAGATTGCGGCGGTCGTCAACAACAAGACCATCACGACCAGGGAAGTCGCGGCCCATCTCGGCCCCAAGGTCTATGAATTGCGGACCAGGTATCCGCGGCAGGGCGAACAATTCCACAAGGCGCTCATCGAGGCCCGCGACAAGGTCCTGGAGCAACTCATTGAAGACAAACTGGTCCTGAGCAAGCTCGAAGAGCTCGAGGCCCGCCTTCCTGATCACCTCGTCGAACAGGAAGTCGACCGCATTGTGCGCGAGAACTTCAACGGAAAGGAATCGGAATTTCGCAGCCACCTCAAGAAGAACAACATCACCTGGAGGTCCTTCCAAAAATCGCAGAAGGAAAAAATCCTCGTTTCGATTTTCAAACAATCTCAGTTCAAGAATGTGGCCCCCGCCACCGATGCCGAGATCAAAGCCCACTTCCGCAAGCGGGCCCACGATTTGCGGGACCGCTCGAAAGATAAGCTCACTTTCCGAAAGATTTATATTCTCGCCGTCGATAAGGACAACCCCGCGGCCACCAAGGAAGAACAGTTTGCCCTCGCAGAAAAGCTCGCCGCCCAGATCAAGGATGGTGCCGATTTTGTCACGACTGCGATCGCGAATTCAGCCGGCGCCTTCGCCAGCGAAGGCGGACTCTGGGAAGATACCTTGCGCCCCGATCTTGAAGTCGGCTTCGGGGATATCGTCTTCGACACTGCCATCGGATCAGTGGTCGGACCCCTCCGGGACCGCTTGGGCTTCACCATCGTGAAGGTCCTCAAGAAATCCCACGGACCCTCCCCCGCCTTCACCAAGGAGATGCGGGAGCGCATGCGCACCGAGGTGGAGATTGAGAAACGTTCCTCGCGCTTTGAGGAATGGATCAAGCTCCTCAAGCGCACTGCAATGATCGAACGCAAACTCTAGGCGTCTCTCGGTTTCCCCAACCGCGCGGCTCCCGGTGCGACCCCTTCGACCGGCCCCTGATAATCGATAACCGACAACTGAGCCGTGCGCATCGCAGTCTACGCCGGGAGCTTCGACCCTCCCACCAACGGGCACCTCTGGATGATCGCGCGCGGCCTCGAACTCTTTGACCGCCTCATCGTCGCGATCGGCAGCAATCCGCAAAAGTCCTACAGCTTCAGTGTCGAGGAGCGCCTCCAACTTCTCCGCGCCTCCCTCCCTCCCTGCGAGCGCATGAGCATCGCGCATTTCGACAACCGCTACCTCGTCGACTATGCCAAGGATCAGGACGCCGCCTACATCCTTCGAGGCGTGCGCACCGCCGACGACTACGAATACGAACGGGTCATGCGCCACATCAATGCCGATCTCGCCCCCGACATCACCACCGTGTTCCTCATGCCTCC
Source organism: Roseibacillus sp. (assembly GCA_046581525.1). Classification (GTDB taxonomy): domain Bacteria; phylum Verrucomicrobiota; class Verrucomicrobiia; order Verrucomicrobiales; family Akkermansiaceae; genus Roseibacillus_B. The sequence continues at coordinate 22,109 of JAYGGC010000227.1, forward strand.
ACGCGACATCGCGGAACTGAGCTCAAGCATGGTGAAGGGCCTGATCGGGCCCGACGGCTGGGAGGATACCGTCCGGCGATACGTTCCCGCGCCTGTCTTCGAGGCCCTCTCCAGGCACGGGAGTCCCTGATCAACCCACCACCATCCTGCCATGCAGACCCTCGCCATCGCCCTCGGTGCCCTCGTTCTTTATCTCGTCGCCTACCACACCTACGGAAAGTTCCTCGCCCGCAAGATCTTCAAGCTCGATCCCGAGGCCATGGTGCCGTCCATCGAACTGGAGGACGGCAATGACTACGTCCCGACGAAAAAGAGTGTCATCTTTGGACACCACTTCACCAGCATCGCCGGGACCGGCCCCATCGTGGGACCCGCC
>JAYGGC010000278.1:0-71785 GCA_046581525.1 Roseibacillus sp.
GCGGAGTTTCTGCGCGGCCTGCAAGCCATCTTTCTCCTGGCCGGCACCCGCAAACAGCTGAAGGGCGCCTGCGGCGATCTCTTCAGCTACGGCTTCTACTGGGCGGACTGCGTCTTTCTCCACCCCTTCCCGCTCCAGCTCCTCTGCTCCATCTACAGTCACGCGCCCAAGCCCAGCGACTTGCTGGACTATGCGCGCGTCGGTGCCGAAATCACCACCGAATCTGCGGGCACCGTGGTCCGCTTCGACCGGCGCTCACTCAAGAAGCTCTACTTGCAGGACGTCCTCATTCACGAAATCGGCCACCACGCCGATCGCGCCAACCTCGGTCACCCGAAGGAGAATGAAGCCTACGCCCGCTGGTTCGCCACCGAATACGGGTTCCGCTGTGCGGGATGAGGAGAGTGAGCCGGAAGCCGGAATTGATCCGGGCGTTGACACCGGCGAAGGAGAATTGTGGGGTGTCGAATCGGTCAGCACGGCAGGGGCGCTTCGGCTCCCGGCCCTCATGCTACAAGCGACCCGGAAAGCCCCATGCGTCGTCCCTCACTCGATTCCCTCGCACAAGACTCTTTTGATGTCGCGGTGATCGGCGGAGGGGTCAACGGAGCCGGTGCCGCACAGGAACTCGCGTCCCGTGGCTATCGCGTGCTGATCATCGACAAGGGCGATTTCACCCAGGGCGCCACCGGTCGCTCCAGTCGCATCCTGCACTGCGGACTTCGCCACCTTACCCCGGGAACCTCCGCGTGGGAGTTTGCCCGCCATCCTTCGCGGTTCCTGGTTGCCTGCAGGAACGCCAGGAAGTCCATGCTCTCGCAACACCAGGTCGCCACCACCATGGGAGAACTGGTCCGGCCCTTTAAGTTCTGCTTTCCGATTTACTCCGACGGCCCCTACGCCTCCTGGCAGGTGGACGCCGGGTTTCAACTGTTGAAGATGCTGGGGCCGCGCGACCATTCGCTGGACTATGTCCGCCATGACAAGAAGTCCATGGACGCCGTTCCCTACCTCCGATGGCTTCGCGACCGGGACAAGCTCCGGGGAATTGCGGTGTTCCGCGACTACCAATTCGTGACTGCGGAGCGGGTCGTGATCGACACCTTGAAAGACGCCTGCCGGTTGGGCGCAGTGGCAAGGAATTATACCGAGTGCCGCGGGGCGACCCGCGCGGCCGACGAGTGGGAACTCGAGTTGAGGGATCCCCTCGAGAACGACGCGACCGTCGGGGTTCGCGCGAAACTGGTCATCAACGCGACCGGTCCCTGGGGCGACCACACAACTGCGATGCTGACCAGCGACAAGCGTCAACGCATGGTGGGCCTCAAGGGGATCCACATCATTGTCCGCCTGCCCGAGGAACTCAGGGATTGGGGGGTCATGGCCATCACTCGCAACGGGGAGACGCTCTATTGTCTCCCCTGGAACGGGATGCACTACATCGGTCCCACCCGTACACCCTATGACGACAATCTCGACGAGGTGACCGCCACTGCGGAGGAAGTCGATTGGGTCCTGGCCGAGACCAGTCACGCCCTCCCCGATCTGAAACTGGCACGCAAGGACGTCCTCTACACCTGGGCCGGCATTCAGCCCGTGACGGCCGACAAGTCCGACCCGAAGGGCACGCGGGCGATCAAAATCCACGACCTGGCATCGACCGGCGCACCCAACATGCTCATGCTCACGGGCGGGCCCATCATCACGTTCCGGATCATCGGAAACGACTTGGCCGACGCCGTCGCCCAACGCCTCGCTCCGTCCGGTGAACCCAGGATGCTCTCCTACAGAGCCAGCGGGTTTTCCGCAAAGTTGGAGGGATTCGATCCAACCGCTTCGCCCGGTAGAATTCCGGACGATCTGCTGCGGGAAATTGCCCGGGAAGAGCAAGTTCTGAATCTGGAGGACCTTTGTCTGCGCAGAACGAAACTAGGCTATGAGCATGATCAAGGCTTTGACGACATCGAGAAGACTGCGGAGGCGGTGGCAGGAGTTCTTGGTTGGGACCAGCAACGGACCAGGCACGAAGTCGAAAAGTACCGGGACACCATCCGGCGCATCTTCCCAAACTTTCGGAACGACTGATCCGCCGGATCAGCTCAGCAAGCGCCTCCGCTCCGGGTCGTAGACGCACTGATCATGACGGACCGCCGGGACGACCTTCCCAAAGGACTCGACTTCAAAGTCATTGTGTTCGCACTCCGCAACGGGGAGGTAGCCATAGACGATGGGCTTGCCGATGGTATGACCGAAGTTCGCGCTGGTGGTGTATCCCAGCACCTTGCCCTGGCGCATGATGGTCTCGGCCCCATAGACCGGGACGTCCTTCTCCAGGGTGAGTATACTCAACACGCGCCGGTTCCCCTCCGCCTTGATTTTTTCAAGCGCGCGACGGCCGATGAAGTCTCCCTTGGATTTCAGGTGCACCCGGAACCCGAGGCCCGCTTCGTAGGGGTGGTAGTCCGGCGTGATGTCACTGCTCCAATACAGGTAGCCCTTTTCCATTCGTAGCGAGTCGATGGCCCGGTAACCGATATTGGCGATCTCGAACTCCTGCCCGGCCTCCCAGAGCTGATCGTAGACGTAGGCGGCCCACTCGGTCGGGATGTGCAGTTCCCATCCCAGCTCGCCGACATAGCCGATTCGAATGGCTCTCACCGTGGCGGCCGCGCCCACATTGATCTCCTGGTGAGTTGCGAACTTGAAGGCCTCGCTGCTGACGTTGCGGTCGGTGAGTTTCTCGAGCACCTGACGCGCCCGGGGACCGCAGATGTTGATGACCGCGCGCGCGGAGGTGACATCATCGAGATAGACCGTAGCGTCATCGGGCATGTGCATCCGCATCCAGTGTTCATCATGGGTCGCAAATCCGCTCCCGGTGATGATGTAGAACCGGTCCTCGGCAAGGCGGCATATGGTCAAGTCCGCTTCGATGCCGCCACGCTCGTTGCAGAACTGGCTGTACATCACGCTTCCGACAGGCTTGTCGATGTTGCAGGCGGCGAGGTTTTGCAGGGTAACAAGGGCCTTGGGCCCCTTCATTTCGAACTTGGAGAAGGAAGTCTGGTCGATCAACCCGACCCGCTCGCGGACCGCCTTGTGTTCGTCGCCAACCGCCTCAAACCAGTTGGGGCGTTCGTAGGATGGCCGATCAACCGGCTCGACTCCCTCGGGGGCAAACCAGTTTGGCCGCTCCCATCCACCCTTGGCCCCGTGCACGGCATTCCGGGCCTTGAGTCTTTCGAAGAGAGGGCTGCAACGCAGACCGCGAGCCTCGTCGAACTCACTTCCGGGAGGACGCAAGGCGTAGTACTTGCCGTAGATCTCGACCGCTCGCGGGTAAAGGAAGGAACGGGTGTTGTGGTGATCATAGAAGCGGCGGACATCGAGCGACCAGATGTCGAAGCTGGGACGGCCGTCGACGATCCACTCCGCGACCATTTCGCCGGCACCCCCACCGGCTGCAATGCCATACGTGAAGCCCGCGTTGATGTAGGCATTTTCGAGTTCGGGGTGCTGTCCCATCACAAAATCTCCATCGGCGGAGACCGGGATGGGGCCGTTGATCAACTTGTGAATGCCCACCTTGTTCAGGATCGGAACGCGCTCGGCCGCGAGGAGACCCCAGGGCTCGAAGCGATCCCAATTTCCCGGCAGCAACTCGCGGCCAAAGTCCGGGCGGATGCCATCCTGCCCGAAGGTCCGCGTTCCTTCCTCCCAACCACCGATGGCGAGGGTGCCCACGTCCGGCTTGAAGTAAACCAGGTGATCCGGATCACGCATGGTCGGCAGGTTGTCGGGCAGATCGGGAATCCTCTCGGTGACCATGAACTGATGTTCGACCGCAACCGTTGGCGTTCGCACTCCCATCATCCGGCCAATTTCCCAAGCCCATATCCCGGCGCAGTTGACCACCACCTCGCACCGATAGGTGGCCTTGTCGGTGATGACCTCCGTGATTCGCTTTCCCTTGCGGGTGAATCCCGTCACACACTCGCCCTCGTTGATCTTCGCGCCACGCATGCGGGCGCCCCTGGCGAGTCCCTGGGTCAGGCTGGAGGGATCGACATAGCCGTCCGAGGGCAGGAAGACCGCCCCATGGACTCCCTTTGTACTGAGCAGGGGAAACACTTCCTGGGCCTCCTGGGCGGAAAGCAGGTGCATCTCGAGTCCATAACTCTTGGCGCTGGTGGCGAGACGTTTGATTTCCAGCAATCGCTCGCGTGAACTGGCCACCCGGAGAGATCCGACTTGTTTCCAATCCACGACCTGGCCGGTCTCTCTCTCAAGTTCATCGTAAAGCGCGATACTTTTCTGAAGCATGCGCGTGGTATTGCGGCTGGCTCGCAATTGACCCACCAAGCCCGCCGCGTGCCAGGTGGAGCCGTGGGTGACCTGGTTCTTCTCGATGATGGTCACACTGGTCTTGCCCATCTTGGTGAGGTGATAGGCCGTCGCGCAGCCGATCACACCGGCGCCGATGATTACAATTTCACTGTCAATGACTTCATTCATGAAAGGGATCGCGGGATTTGGTGATCAACGCCGATAGACGACATACGCCCACTCCGTTCCTGGTGGCGCTCAATGCCCTGTTGAGAGCGATTTCAAATACCAACGCACAAAGGCATCCACGTTGTACTCCTTGTAGGTAGCGATTTTGGCTTGCGGCGCAATGCTAATCCCGCCCGCGCCACGCCGCCGGCAGGTTGCAAAACTGGACTGCGTTTCATTCGGCCGGTGCGTCCTCGCGCTCTGGCTTCTCGATCGCCTCGACAAGCAATTCCGCAACGTCCACCGTTTTGATTTCCGGCGCGTTGGCGGCCAGGCCGTCGCCGACCATGGTGAGGCAGAACGGACAGGAGACCGCAACGGTTTGCGCTCCGGTTTCGATCGCTTCACGGACCCGTCCGATCCCGATTCGTTGGTCCACCGCGTCGTCAAACCACATCCGGCCCCCGCCGGCCCCGCAGCACGCCGTTCCACAGCGGTTGCGCTCCATTTCCACCAACGACTCCGGACCAGCCGCGGTCTCAATCAAGGTCCGCGGCTCCTCGCTGATCCCGTTGGCGCGGGCGAGGTAACACGGATCGTGATAGGTGATCCGCCCCTTCGTTCCCGCTCGCAGTTTCGCCTTCGAATCCACCACCAGGCTGCCGTCGAGAACCAACTGGGAGAGCAGTTGGGTATGGTGCATCACTTCGTAATCGCCTCCAAACTGAGGGTAGTCCTTCTTGAAGCTGTTGAGACAATGCGGACAGTGCGTGACGATCTTGCGGACCTTGTACTTCACGAGAGTCTTCACGTTCTCCCCGGCGAGTTCCTGGAAGAGAAACTCGTCTCCCATGCGGCGGGCCGACTCGCCATTACAACGCTCTTCCGGACCGAGCGTCGCGTAATTGACCCCCGCGATCTCCAGCAACTTCACCACCGCCCGCGCCACCTTTTGCGCCCGGCGGTCGTAGGAAGCCGCACAACCGATCCAGTAGAGCACTTCGAACTCCGGGTTGGTAAGGACGGTAGCTACCTCCAGTCCTTCCGCCCAATCGAAGCGGTCCTGCTTTGGCAATCCCCACGGATTTCCAGAGCGCTGCACCTTCTGCAGGGCGGCCGCGGGCGGGCCGCTGAGCGCTCCCTCCCCGATCAGAAAGCGACGCATGTCGGTGATCAACCCGACCGGATCGACAGCCAAGGGACAGACGTCAGTACACGCCTGGCAGGTCGTGCAGGACCAGAGGGTCTCGGCCTTGATTACCTCGCCGTGAAGACCCGGGCCCTCAGGTTCTTCATGGCTCATCCTCGGGCCGACCGCATTCAGGGACCGCCACAGATCCTGCACCACATCCCGCGGCGAAAGCGGCTTGCCGGCTTCGAACGCGGGACAGGCGTCCTCGCACCGGCCGCAGGAGACGCAGGCATCAAGCGACAGAAGTTGCCGGCGCGTCAGGTCCTGCAACCGCTCCACGCCGACCTTCCCGGTTTCTTCAAGCTCTTCGAGGGTGACCGGCTCCAGGCGGCCCAGGTTTTTCTCGGCGGTGGCGAGGTTGAGCACGCCCGCGATGACGTGCAGCAGGCGGGTATATGGGAAGGCGGCAATGATCCCGAACACCAGGATGGCGTGCACCCACCAGAGCACGAGATGGACCGGATCGGCATTCGCCTCGCTCACTCCTGCCGCGATAAAGAGCTTCGACACTCCAAATCCGACGAAGGACAACTCGGGATGGGGTGTGGATTCCCGGATGATGCGGAGAGCCTCGACGAAGTAACCGGTCAGCCCGATCGCGAGGAACGAAATAATCACAAACCAGTCGAGAGCGTTGTGGCCGATGCTGGTTTTGGCAGCGCGGAGGCGGCGCCGGATGAACCACACACAACCAGCCAGGAAGAAGAGTCCAAAGAAATCGAGGGCGACCTCGTAGATCGCGAAGTAGAGCCCCTTGTGGAAGAGCGGGTCGTGTGCGCCGCGGCCGAGGATCAGCGAGGCGTATTCCTCGATTCCAACCAGGATGGTACCCACGAAGAGCACCGAGAACCCCCAGAACATCAGTGCGTGCATGGCCCCGGCTCGACGCTTGGTGCGGCGCACCGTGCGCTGCGTCATCACCTTGGCCCAAATCCCGCGCAGTCCGGCTCTCCAGTCGACCTTGGACTTGGAAGGACGGCCCATCCGCCAGAGCCGAATCCGGCGCCAGACTCCCCAGGCAAAGATGCCCAGCGACAGGAACGCCAGGCCGTAAAAGACCAGTTTGGAAACGGAATTGACGTTTCCAAAAATCTCGCGCGTCAACTGCTCGTCGCTGGCGACCAGCACGAGCACGGACGCAAGTTGCTCAAGGATCGCCGCCAAGGGTCTCAATCAGTTCCGGGACAATTTCGTAGGCATCGCCAACCAATCCGTAGTCGGCAAATTCAAAGATCGGCGCCTCCGGATCACTGTTGATGGCGGCCACTACTTTCGAGTTCTTCATCCCCGCCAGGTGTTGCACCGCGCCGGAAATCCCGATCGCGAGGTAGAGGTCGGGCGCCACGATCTTCCCGGTCTGCCCAACTTGCAGCTCGTTCGGCGTGATCCCGGCGTCAACCAGCGCACGGGAACTCCCGGTCCCGGCTCCCACCCGGTCCGCAAGGCCTCCGATCAGGCGTTCGAAATCGGCGCTGTCCCGGATGGCGCGGCCGCCCGAGATCACGATGGAGGCCTCGGTCACGTCCGGACGTCCCCCCGACTTGGTGCCCACCGATTCGAATCGAATCTGATTCGGCAGGGAGGCTTCGTCGACTTGCAGCAGGGTGACCTTGCCAGGCTCGGTCCCGGGTTCGGCCGGGTCGAAGGCGGACGAGAGGGCGGTCACGATCAGCGGATCGCCTTCCAGCGCAATCCAGGCGCCCACGCCCCCGGCGAACATGGCGCGTCTCCACGCCAGGACTCCCTCCCGCATCTCGCAGTCCGAAACATCGCTGGCCATCGCGCCGCCCAGCAATCCGGCCGCACGTCCCACGCAGTCCTTCCCCCACGAGGTGGAAGCACCCACCACGAGTCCGGCCCCGCAGTCGCGAGCCGCACCGGCGATGACCACCGCAGCACGATCGGCAGTGCGGTGATCCAGTCCCGGCGAGTCCGCGCACAGCACCGGGCCATAGGCGGCCGCCTCCTGCGCGACGGAATCGACCCCGTGTCCCATCACGAGCACTTCGATTTCCCCATCCGTGCATGCCGCCGCCTCACGTGCGAGCGTCAGGGCGCTGCGGCTGGCAAGACGCAAGCCGCGGTCGTCATGTTCGAGAACTACGAGTATTCGCATGGTTGTTTGTTAGAGTACGCCGGCTTCGTCGCGCAGCTTGGCCACCAGTTCCGCCACGCTGGAAACCCGAACGCAGTTGCGCTTCGAGACCAGGGTTTCCAATTCGAGATTCCGGACTCGCGGCTCGAGCGCGACTCCGAGCTCCGCACAGGGCACGCGGTCGACTGGTTTGCGCTTGGCCTTCATGATGGCCGGGAGCGACGCGTAGCGCGGCTCGTTCAGGCGCAGGTCGACCGTGATGACGGCGGGAAGCTCCATGGAGACGGTCTCGATTCCCATGTCCGTCTCACGGGTCACGCGCACGCGGCCGGCGTCAAACTCGATCTTCGAAGCAAAGGTCGCCTGCGGCCAATCGAGGAGGGCCGCGAGAAACTGTCCGGCCTGGTTGCTGTCGTCATCCACCGCCTGCTTGCCCATCAGGATCAATTCGCATTGCTCGCGCTCCACCACGGCCTGGAGAATCCGCGCCACGTTCCACGGATCAGGCGCGGTGTCGCACTCGACCAGGAGGGCCCGGTCGGCGCCCATGGCCATGGCGGTGCGCAATTCCTTCTCGTAAGCCTCCCCACCGATTCCCACCGCCACGACCTCCACCTCGTCGGCCCCGGCGCGGTTCTCGTCGCGGATGCGCAGGGCCTCTTCGATCGCAATGGCGTCGAAGGGGTTGACCACGAAGGGCAGCTCATCTTCCTCGATGGCCTGCCCCGACGCCGCGATGCGAATGCGCTGGTCGGGATCCGGAACCCGCTTGGTTGGAACAAGAATCTTCATTGGAAATTGTCAGGAGAGGATGCGCTCCCGCTTGGGATCGTAGAGACACCGGTCGTGCCGGGTGACCTGGATTTCGCGTCCGAAGGCCTCAATGACATAATCGGAGTGGACGGCCTCCGCGGGCGGCAGGTAGGCGAACGCAATCGTCTTGCCGATGGTATGGCCGAATCCACCGCTCGTGACAATCCCCAGTACCTTCCCCTCGCGGGAAATCGGCTCCGAACCGTACAGTTCGACTTCTTCTTCGAGAGTGAAGAAGCACATGCGCCAGGCGGGCCCCTCCTTCACAATCTTCGCCAAGGCACTGCGCCCGATGAAGTCCTTCTTCAGGTGGACGTTGAACCCCAACCCGGCGTCGTAAGGCGTGTAGTCGGTGGTGAGGTCGCCGCTCCAATAGAAGTAACCCTTCTCGAGACGACAGGACTCGAGGGAGCGGTAGCCGGCGTCGGCAATCCCGAATTCCTCCCCGGCTTCCCAGAGCTTCTCGTAAACATAGGCGGTGTACTCGACCGGAATGTGCAGTTCCCATCCGAGTTCGCCGTGATAGCTGACCCGCAGCGCGAGGGCCGGTGCCGAACCGATGTAGATTTCCCGGCCCGTGCCGAACGGGAAGCCCCCGTTGCTGACATCCTCCCTGGTGACCTTCTCCAACACCTGCCGTGCCCTGGGGCCGCAGAGATTCAGGACCCCGCGGGACGAGGTCACGTCGTAGGCAACAACCGCCTGGCCTGGTTCGATGTGGTTCACAATCCAGCTCAGGTCGTGGGCGGCAAAGGCCGTCCCGGTCACGAGATAGAACTCTTCCTCCCCGGTGCGCGAGATGGTCAGGTCACACTCGATGCCACCCTTCCCATTGCACATCTGGGTGTAGGCCAGGCTACCGGGCGGCCGGTCGATGTTCCGCGTTGCAAGTCGTTGCAGGAGGGCGAGCGCATCCGGCCCCCGCACCTCGATCTTGCCGAAGGAAGTCTGGTCGAGGAGGACGACCTTCTCGCGGATCGCCTTCACCTCCCGCCCGACGTGCTCGTGCCAGTTTGGACGGCCCCACGCCATGATTTCCTCGGGCTCGACTCCCTCCGGAGCGAACCACTGGGCCCGTTCCCAGCCGCTTTTCTCGCCAAAGGCGGCCCGCTTTTGCTCAAGCACGTGGTAGAGCGGACTGCGTCGCAGCGAGCGCTCGTTTTGGTTGTGATAGTGCGGCCACGAAATCTTGTAGTGCTTCGAGTAGTGCTCCCGGCTTCGCTCTGCCACGAAATGGGAACTCCGATTGTGGCGACTGCCAAAGCGCCGAATATCGAGGGCATGGATATCGAGGCTTGGTTCACCGTCGAGGACCCACTCCGCGATCATCCGGCCGCTCCCGCCCGCCCCCGCAATCCCGAAACAGTTCATGCCGGTCGCGACGAAGAAATTGGGAATCTCCACCGACGGCCCGAGCAAGAAATTCCCATCCGGGGTGTAGGCATCCGGCCCGTTGATAAGCTGCTTCACGCCCGCCGTTTCGAGGCATGGCGTGCGCTTCAATGCCGGGTTGAATAGAAACTCGAACTGGTCGAAGTCCGGTTCCAGCAGTTGCGTCACGAAGTCCCACGGGATGTCGTCCACCTTCCACAGGATCGGCTCGGTTTCGAATCCCCCCATGATCAATCCCCCGACTTCGCTCCGGTAGTAGACGAAATTATCCGGGTCGCGCGTGACCGGAAGATCGCGGGCCACCCCCTTGATTTCCTCGGTGACCATGTATTGGTGCTCGAAGGAAGCTACCGGCACGTTCACTCCGGCCATCTTCCCCACCCGTCGGGCCCACATCCCGGTGCAGTTCACCACCGTCTCGCAGGCGATGTTCCCCTTTTCGGTCTGGACTTCCGTGACGCGTCCCTTGCTCACGGTAAATCCGGTCACCCGAGTGTTGCGGATGATTCGTCCCCCGTTCGTCCGGCCTCCCTTGGCCAGCGCCTGGGTGAGCATGGAGGGATCCGCGTAGCCGTCGGTCGGCAGGAAGACCCCGCCATGCACACCGGCAGGATCCATGATGGGAAACAAATCCGCGCACTCCTTGGTGCTCAGAGTGTGAATATCCAATCCAAAGCCCAAACCCATGGTGGCCGATTTTCGGAGCTCCTCCATGCGCGCCTCCGAGGAAGCCAGGCGCAGGCCGCCCACTCCGCTCCAACCGGTCGATTGTCCCGTCTCCGCTTCCAGCCCCTGGTAGAGTTCGACGCTGTACTGGATCATGCGGGTCAGGTTGCGCGACGGTCGCAGTTGCCCGACCAATCCCGCGGCATGCCAGGTCGCGCCGCTCGTCAGTTCGTTCTTGTCCAGCAGGACGACGTCCTTGCACCCCATTTTGGTCAGGTGGTAGAGGACGCTGCAGCCTACCACTCCCCCACCCACGATCACCACTTGGGCCGAGGACGGAAAGCTCTCCTTACTGCCGGAGGACTCGGAACTTGATGTGCGGTTCGCTGCGTCAACCTCTGCCATGCATGTGATCCTCTCGGGTTCGCCGCAGTCTTGCAGGTTGCCAATCACCCCGCCAAGGTATTTATGCAATATTACCTTGCGAAATAAATCCCTGTCACGACTCTCCCCCACGCCGCCAGAGCGCAGCGATTCGAGCCGACATGACTTCTTCAGAATTCGCCTGCAACGGTCGCACTTATGCGCCTCCCGACCGACCCCTCGCGGTGATCTGCATCGACGGATGCGCCGACGAATACCTCTCGGTCTCGCTCGCCCGGGGCGTCATGCCGCGCACCGCGAGCCTGATCGAGAACGGTTACCGCGGGATGGTGCGCGGAGCTCTCCCCTCCTTCACCAACGTCAATAATACCGCCATCGTCACCGGCCTCCCGCCCAGCGAGACCGGCATTTGCGGAAACTTCTTCCTCAATCCCGAGACCGGCGAGGAGGTCATGATGAACTCGCCGGAGTTCAGGCGCTGCGGCACCCTCCTCACCGCCGCCGCCGACGCCGGGCGCAAGGTCGCCTTCATCACGGCCAAGGAGAAGCTGCGCACCGTCCTCGGCGATGGGATCGTGGAGCGTGGCGGAATCGTCTTCTCCTCCGAGAAAGTCGATGAGGCCCGCCTCGACACCCACGGCGTCGACAACGCCCAGGACCTCATCGGCAAGCCCCGCCCTGAGATCTATTCCGGCGACGCCTCGGTCTACGTCCTCGAAGCCGGAGCCGCACTTGTCGAACAAGACCGCGCCGACTTCCTCTACCTCTCCCTGAGCGACTTCATGCAGCACAAGTTCGCACCGGAAGACGCGGAAAGCCTGGAGTTCTATCGCAACCTCGACACGCAGATCGGCCGTCTCCTCGATGCCGGCTGTCTCGTGGCCGCCACCGCGGACCACGGGATGAACGCGAAGAACAAAGCCGATGGCAGCCCCAACATCATCTTCGTGGAGAGTATTCTCACCGAACAGTTCGGCGGCGGCATCCGGGTCATCTGTCCCATCACCGATCCCTACGTCGTCCATCATGGCGCTCTCGGATCGCTCGTGATGGTGCATCTCGACGATCCCACCCGCGCCGACGAAATCGCCGAGTTCCTCATGGCCCAGGACGGCATCACGGAAGTCCACTCCCGCGAGAGGGCTGCCCGGAAGCTTGAACTCGCTCCCGATCGCATCGGCGATCTGTGTGTCCTCTCCGCGCGCGATGTGGTGGTCGGCAAGACGCCCGCCGATCACGATCTCTCGGTCCTCCACGGGGGTCTGCGCTCCCATGGCGGGCGCTACGAAGAGATGGTTCCCCTCTTCGTTTCCGAGCCCCTGACCGATGCTTACCTCGACCTCGTCCGCCGCGATCCGCGAAACTTCGACATCTTTGATATCGCCTGCAACGGTAGTGCCCGGGTCTAAGACCGCCACCGGCATCTCAACCCTGAATACTGAATACTGGTTCTCCATGGACCTTCCCGCCTACATCAACGGAACCGCGGTCGAGACCGGCGAAAAGCTCGAGGTTCGCTATCCTTGGGACAACAGCTTGACCGGAACGGCCGCCCTGATCGGCCCCGAACACCTCGAGCAGGCGATCACGAGCGCCCTCGCGGGACACGTGGAACCCCTCACCCGTCATGAGCGGTTCACCATCCTGCGTCGCGCCGCCGAACTTGTCGCCGAGCACCGCGAAGAGCTGGCCGCCCTCATCTGCCGGGAAACGGGACTTTGCATTCGCGACGCCCGCTACGAAACGGGGCGCACCTTCCGACGTGCTCGAGTTCGCGGCCATCGAAGCCATCCGCGACGATGGCCAGGTCTTCTCCTGCGACATCTCCCCCCACGGAAAGTCGCGCAAGATCTTCACCACGCGCCAGCCGGTGAGACTGGTGGCGGCCATCACCCCCTTCAACCATCCTCTCAACCAGGTCGTGCACAAGATCACGCCCGCGATCGCAGCTGGCGCACCCATGATCCTGAAGCCCAGCGACAAGACGCCCCTCACCGCGCTCAAAGTCGCCGAGCTTCTCTATGAAGCCGGTCTCCCGGGCTGGATGCTGAGCGTCTTCGTGGGGCCGATCGACACCGTGGTCACTCCCCTGATCACCGATGAGCGCGTCGAACTGGTGTCCTTTACCGGCTCGGTCGAAGTCGGGAAACAGATCGCCAATGCTGCGGGATACAAAAAGCTCTGCCTCGAACTGGGCGGCAACTCTCCTCTCATCATTCTGGACGATGCCGACCTCGACCTCGCGGTCCATCTCGCTGCCGAAGGGGCCTTCCGCAATAGTGGGCAACGTTGCACCGCCGTGAAACGGCTTCTCGTGCAGGAGGGCATCCTCGATGCTTTCACCACGAAGTTTGTTGCGAAGGCGGCCACCTACCTCGCTGGCGACCCGGAAGACGAGTCCACCATCGTCGGGACCGTCATCGATGAAGAATCTGCCGCCACCCTTGAAGCGCGCGTGCAGGCCGCGGAGGAGGACGGTGCCAAAGTCCTCATCGGCGGCGCGCGCCGCGGCGCCCTGATGGCGCCCACCGTGCTGGCCAACGTCTCGCGCCAGAGTGAAATCGTGGTCAAGGAAAGCTTCGGCACCCTCGCCCCCATCATCCCGATCCGGGATCTCGCTGCCGCCATCGCTTACAATAATTCCGGACCCTTCGCCCTGAGCACCGGCATCGTCACTACCAACCTCGACCTTGCCATGCGGGCCTGCAAGGAGCTGCAGGCGGGCACCACCAATGTCAACGAAGTCCCCGGCTACCGCCTCGAGATGACCCCATTCGGCGGCCTCAAGGACTCCGGCCTCGGCATCAAGGAAGGGGTGTCCGAGGCCGTCAAGTTCATGACCAACACGAAGACGTTTTCCTTGCCGTGGTGAGTTGATCTTCCGGGGATCAGGGGGCACTGAAAACAGCTCTCATAAACTGCCTGTCATCGAACGACGCTGGCGTGGCACTGCGCCAGGTGGCGGTGGCGGTTCCGTCGCCAGGAAAGATGGTGCGCGGTGAAGCCCGGCCCGCTGTCCCAGAGTTCCAACCCTCGCGAGAATTCGACAGTGGTGGTCACCTGCGCCGCCAGGCTGTAGGCAAAAGGAGATCACATTCTCCTGGCCCGGCGTGCCCCCGGCCACTCCACTCGCTGCCCAACTGGACGAATCGTTGTGTTCGGGACTGACGCCGGGAGCGGTCAACACCAGGGACACTCCGCTTCCCGCGGCCTCCACCGGCCACGGCGCGAGATTGTCGTAGGTGAACTCGATGAGCGCCGTGCCGAGGATGTTGGAAACCCGAACCTGTTCCCCGCCATCATCCAGCTTGCCGGTATACTGACCCGCAACAGGGAGCCCCATTCCATAGCGAAACTCGAAGGCCGCGAGGTCTTCGACCGCAAGGCGAGAACTGGAAACATGGGGAGAGGGAGGATTTAGTCGCAGGCTTGGGGGACTCGGCCTGCGGGGAGGCATCGATGTTGTGCCCTCGGAAGAGATTTTCCACATTGCTCCGCTAAATCCAAGGTCGAACTGGGCAGCCAGCCGACTCGCTGGGCTACTCCCCACCATCGACGCGAAAGAGGCTCACCGTTCCATTACGATTTCCCGTCGCCAACATTGTTCCGTTCCCACTGAAGGTGAGAGTTTTCGGCGAGTGTCCATCGGACAGCTGCTGGAGGACGTGCAACTTGCGATTCCGCACTTCCCCAATGACCACCTTGGCATTCGATTCCCGACCCACGATCGCAGCCCAGTAGCGTCCCAGGGGATCGCCCGCGAACGCCGTGACGTCTTCCTTGAACTCGTGGAGTGTTTCCAACTCCCCTTCCAACTGGGCGGTTCGGATCTTGGACTTGATCCGCTTGAGACGGAAGGCCACCTCGGGATCATCGGGCTTGATCTGCTCGAGCAGGGGCAGAATTTTCGTTCCGCGAGCAATGAGGGTCTTGGTGGCTGCGTCTCGCTCGGAATACTTCTCCGCCACCAACTCGGCGATCAGTATTTCGATCTCTTCCCGGGACAAGTTCCCTTCCGCCACAACCACCGGGGCCAACCAGCCCCAGAGCTCCGGCTCGTTTGCCGTGATGAGGAACGAGCGCCCGTCACCAAGCACCACCGCCCCATAAAGATTATCATCCACCGCGGAAAAAGAGCGTAGTTGTTTTCCGGTCTCAAGCTCCCACATGCGCGCAGTCTTGTCGTCGGAGGCAGTTACCAGGATCATCGAGTCCCTCGATACCGCCACCGAGTTGATGTCGTTGGTGTGGCCTTCGAACGATCGCAGCTTTTTCCCCGTCGCAGTTTCCCACAAGTGGACCTTTTCATCGGCGCCACCGGCGATCACCCAGGCCCCGCTCTTGGCAAAGATCACCTGCTCGATGCTGCCCTCCGCCGGGAGCTCCCGCACGACCGCGCCGGTTTTGGTTGATCGCAACCGAACCGCCCCGCCCTGACCACCCGTCGCAAGGAGCTCACCGTTCGGCGAGGCCACCATCGTCTCGATGGTGGTCTGCACTTCAAAACTCTTCACAACCTTCCCGCCGGCGGTGTCCCAAACCTGGATGACCTTGTCGCTGCCCACCGCGTAGACCAGATCGCCGCTTCGAGAGAGCGCAACCGTCTCAACCCCGAACCGTACCTTCGGGTCTCCAGCGGGGGGCACGATGCGCTTTCCGCTCGCCGCCTTGTGCCGGTAAAGCATGTTGTCGCCCCCTGAAATGAGTTCCTTGCCGTCGCTGGTAAACGAGATGGGCGTATGATAGCCGTGCGGGACTGCGATCTTCTTCAATTCCTTCCCGCTCTCCGCATTGAAGACGTAGAGGAACTTGTCTTCGCAGGCGGTTGCGAGACGCGTTCCATCCGGCGACCAGCAGACCACATTGAGGTCGTCTTCAAATTCGGACTTCCACAGCAGCTTGAGTGTCTCCGATTCGAAGAGACGCAACTTGTCGTCGCCGGAACACATCGCGAACTGCGATCCGTCAGGCGAGGGCCGAATGGTAAAGACATCGCCCAGATCCTTCTCGTAGGTGCGCTCGCATTTCCCCGATTCCACATCCCAGACCTTCAGTTTGCCATCGCTGGCTCCGGTGAGCAGGCGCTTGCCATCCGAGATGAACATCGCGGTGTAGACGGAGTCGGTGTGTCCGCGAAAGGTTCGGACCTTCTTGCCGGTTTCCAGGTTCCAGAGCACCGCGAGGTTCTTGTTGTCCGTCGCCACGAACTCCTTGCCATCCGGGCGGAGGGCGATCCGAAAGACGCTACCGGTGTGCTTGTAACTCATCACCTCCCTGCCCGTGGCGAGCTCCCAGCGCGTGACGAAACCCCCTCCCCCGGCGGTGAGGATCTCCTTCTCGCCGGGCAGCACGACGGTGCCCCACACATCGTTGGCGTCGTCCCGGATGAAGCGACGAAGCTCTTCACCCGACTTCAGGTCCCAGAGACGAGCCGTTCCATCCCGCGCGCTGCTGAGGAAGCGCTCGCCGTCCGAGAGCATCACAATTTCAGAGAGTGAGCCCGCATGGTGGAAGCCCGATTCGCCGACCACACGGACCGCAGTGAGCACCTCTCCCGCGGGGGCGAGACCCACGCTCAGTGCCACCGCAGCGAAGATCAACGTCACCCGACCGGCTTCCTTCCCCGCCGACAGGGGTGGATCGAGGTACATGATTGGAACCTAGCCCAGACCTCCCATGGCTCAAGAGAATCCGCAGCGGCGGAGGCTCACCACCGCGAGACGAACCGCCTGCGGTATCCCGGACGAACTCACCCGTTCACAACGCCCTGAGAAACAAGACCCCCACAACGGTTGGCGAGGACCTTCCGCCCCCTCGCCAAGAGCCCCGAAAGGGCTTGGGTTTAGGGTTGGCGGAGGGAGTTCCTCGCCTAGACTCCCCGCGTCCCCGCTCGGGTGCCTCTCGCGCCGGAGGCCCGGCGCAGCACCGGGCGACGGTCGATATGAAAGCAGTAGTCGTCACCCCAAGTCAGAGAGAAGTCGGCATCCTTGAACATCCCGCTCCCAGTCTGGAGGTGGATGACCAAGTGAAGATCCGTACTATTGATGTGGGCATTTGCGGCACTGACCGCGAGATCTGCACCTTTGTCTATGGCATTCCGCCCTCGGGGTCCGACTATCTCGTGCTCGGGCATGAGTCCCTTGGCGAGGTGGTGGAAGTCGGCACCAACGTCGAATCCCTCAAAGTGGGTGACCTCGTGGTCCCCTCCGTCCGTCGTCCCTGCACCGACGAAAGCTGCGTGCCCTGCCGCAACGATCGCCAGGATTTTTGCTCCACCGGAAACTATGTGGAGCGCGGCATCAAGGAGTACCATGGCTTCCTGACGGAGTCGTTTGTCGAGCGCGAGCGCTTCCTCACTTACGTGCCGCCGGAGCTGAAGGACGTCGCAGTCCTCATGGAGCCCCTCACCATCGCGGAGAAGGGACTCTCGCAGGCCTGGGCGGTGCAAACCCGCCTCCCCTGGGTGCTCCACCAGGAAGAGGGCAAGCCAACCGGCAAAGGCCTCAACGCCCTCATCCTCGGGGCTGGTCCGATTGGAATCCTCGGCGCCATGAAACTGAAGGCGACCGGGTTCAACACCTTCGTCTACTCACGCTCGAAAGCTCCCAATCCCAAGGCCGATATCTTGGAGTCGATTGGCGTGAATTACATTTCGTCACTCGAAGTGCCGGTGCAGGAACTTCCCAACATCGTGGGCTCGATCGACCTCGTCTACGAGGGCATCGGGGTTTCCGGTGTTGCCTTCAATGTGCTGAGCGTGCTCGGTTTGAATGGGGTCTACATCTACACGGGCATCCCCGCTCCCGGAGATCCGATCCCGATCGATGCCGACAACCTGATGCGAAACATCGTGCTGCAGAACCAGGCCATCGTGGGCACCGTCAATGCGGATGAGGCCTCCTTCGATGCGGCCATCGAGGACTTGGCCTACTTCAAAAAGCACTGGCCCGACGCCATCAAGGCGGTCATCACCAAGCGCTACCCCATGGACTCCAGCCGCGAGCTTCTCCTCGACAAGGCCACGGGGATCAAGAACGTGATTTCGTTCGATTAGCGGCGAACGGGCAAGGCTTCCAGGGATCCGGTTTCACGGTGGCTCCCGACCTCCAATTCCCGACCTCCAATTCTCGACCTTCGTCTCTCGACCTTCGACCTCAGTCCTTCAGCGACCGCATGGGCTCTCCCATCGGAGCCTTCTCGATATCAGCGATAAGTTTGCCCAGTTCTTCGATGTGCTTCGCGAGCCTCTTCGCTTCGCGATGGGCGCGCAGTTGTTTCTCGACTTCGCGGAGTTGAGGAAGAATCGGTTTTGCGGCCCCGCCGTACATTCCCAGGATCTTGATACAACGCGTGATGCGTTCAGCCTTTCCCCACGAGTTGATGTCGATCACTTCGAGGCTAAGCGACATGCCCTCACGAATCCGATGCTTGGCCAGGAGCTCCAGTCCCTGCATGCGAATGCTGCTCGCAAACATGACTCCGCTTGGTGCAGGTTCGACGATGGCCTTGTGCACGGCGGGCAGGAGGGGCTTCACTTCTTCATAGCTCAAATGCTGGTAGAGTGATCCCACCGCACCTCGCGCCCGGCTATCGGGATTCCTGAGAATTCGTTCCACCGCGGGCCGCAGATCGCCCAGCTCCACACCCTTGACAGACTCCGCCAGCAGCCCCTTCATCTTGAGAGAGCCGCCGCGATAAAAGAGACAGAAGGCCAAGTAGCGCTGCGTCATTTCACGCGGATCCTCATCGTTGCTGCTGGTCGCCAGCTTGAGCAGATCCGGCACGGCCTCCATGGCCGGCTCGCCGATGGCGGAGAGGACATGGGAAGCCTGAATGCGGAGCCAGAGGTCGTCGCTCCAGAGCAGCGCCCGGAGAGGATTGACCGCGGAAAATCCTCTCTCTCCGAGTGAGGCGATGGCCTGGCAAGCGCCGTAGCGCGTATTGAGATCGCCGTCATCGAGGCGATCGATCAAGGTATTCAGAGGCACGTCTTTGCGCTCGGCGAGGACCTTGGCGGCACGCGAGCGCACGGCTGGCGACCAGGATTTGAGCGCTTGCAGCAATTGGGTGGGCGAAAAATCGCGATAAGGCCGCAGACCCTTTTCCCAGGAATCGAATGCCCGTCCTGCCGCAATCGTGTTGCCGAGTTCCTGGTCACGCAGAGCCTGCGAGGTTTTCGTGCCCTTCCCGGTCATGAAGAGGCGGCCTTCCGGCAGGAGGTAGGACAGCAGGAAGGCCCCGGTGCAATCCCAATTCCCGTACTTGTGTTCCGCACCCTCACTGGCGGCGCCACCCTGATAGCGAAATCGTCCGTCGTGACTTCGGTTCAGGTCGAAGAACCAGCGCTGCTCCTTGAGATAGCGGGCCGCCGCCTCCGCACCTGCGCGCATCGCTCCGGGTCCACCCCAGAGATAGCTGAAGTAGTTTCCGGTGTGACCTCGCTCACGCTCACCGTAGGAGGCCACCGTCATTCGCGAGAAAAACCGCGCCCCGGCGGAGTGATCCTGCGCGTCAAAGAGCACGGCCGCGATCGAGTTCTTCCCGTTGTCGTCATGCGAATCCCAATCCGGGCGGTGATCGCCATACGGAATCGCGCCCTTGCCGATGTAGAAACCAAAGAAGGCGTTCCCCCGTTTCACCGATTCGTGCACCACCGGATCATCGACTCCGCACTTCACACCGAGGACCAGCGAGAGCTGACAAACGAGGCCGATCTGGTTGAGCGCGCCGTAGCCGCCCAGCCGACCGTGCATTCTGTCGTCGTTCCACTGTGGCCACGCCATGGCATGCCCCCAGGTCCCCACACCACTCTGCCCTTGTGCGATCTTCACGGTGAACTCCCGGATGGCGGGCAACACTTCCTGGTCCCCGGTGGCGAGAAAGTATTCGGTGAGCAATAGGTTGGTGTAGCCCCAGTGCCAGGATGCCATGCTGCTCGTCGGAGCGAGATTCAAATCCAAATCCTTGGGTGCGAGCTCGCGCACGTAGTCGCGAACGAGCTGCGCGTAGTTGTCGTCACCGGTCGCCAGCAAGGCGAGGGCGTTGATCTTGCCATCGATCCCGCCCTTCAGGTTGGCAGCGATGTGCGCACAGCCGGCGTCCACAATTCTGGCCGACTTTTCGCAGTTCCACGGCGAGCCATCGTGATAGCTGCCGAGCGCCGGCAACTTGACGCTCACCGACTCGGTCTTGCCTGATCGCCATCGCAACAACACCAGCCTACCGTCGGCGGCGGTGGTCTCGGCCTCGGTGATGGCCTCTCCAAAACTCCTGCGCGCATCGCGGGAGAATGGTTTCCCACCCACTCCGAGGATCACATCGTCTCTCTGGAGCACACCGTGCGCCGGTGACCCAGGAGCCACCGAGGTAATCAGGATCTGCCGACTATCCGTAGTCTCCAACTTCCAGCCCCAGATCCATCCTCGCGCCCCGGTCGGTCCGAGGTTCCAATCGTGCTTCCCATCGGTCTTGGCCCCCTTTGTCAGATTGGGGACAAGGGGCTTGGACGCTACGGCCAGAGACGCCCCGGCCATAAAGAGGAGGACCGCCAGGCCGCACTGCACCCATGGAGTTTTCAGAGGATCATGCGCCATTCGCCCTTCATACGTTCGGATTACTACGAACGTCGCAAGGAATTGCTGCAAAATCAGCTCCCATCGAAGGGCTGGAAACAAATTGGCTGCGGGCCCCAGGGCACAATCACCTCCGTTGTTGGCATTGAGGCCCGCAGGGACCGGTCTCAGAGCTCCGCTGGCGCCCGCCGGGGTTTTACCAGGGGTCCCCACCACCCTTCGCTGGACGACTCCATGAAATCTCTGCACGGTAGACGTCACACGAACGGAGGAGCGAGGGCCAGCGCGGAGTCTCATGATGACTGATTCCCATTACGCCCTCTCGTAAACTGCACAGAAGATGGAGAAACCCGTCCGGATCACCCTGATCATGCTCGTCGCTACAGGCATGGGATCCCTGTGGGCGGAGGACGGGAAGCAATCCTCGTTCGCGGATCGCATCGCCCGGCTGGTCGACGCCGGCGTGCGCAAGGCCGACCGGCGCCTCGCAGAGATCGAAAAGAGACTGGAATCCCTGCCCGAATTGTATCATGGGGCGCGCGGTTCGCGATTCGGTTTCCACAGCGAGACCATTGAGGATCAATCCGAGCCCCACTGGGTCCAGATCGACCTCCGCGAATCGTGGCCCATTGATTCCATCGTTCTCGTACCCGTCCACATGCCGAGCTTCGCAAATTTAGAAGAAGGGAATGGCTTTCCGCTCCGATTCAAAATCGAAGTCTCCGAAACAAAGAACAAACCGGACTACCAGGTGGTCGTCGATCACACCGCCAGCGACTTCGAAAATCCCGGGCGTTACCCGGTTCTGTTCCCCACTCCGGGCGTCCAGGGCCGCTATGTGCGCATCACCTCCACCAAGCATGTTGCTTCCGGCGATGGCTTCATTTGGGCAATGGAAGAAATGATGATTCTCTCCGGCAACTACAACATCGCGGCAGCCAGGCCCCGGGAGGCCAGCAGTCATGAGGAACTCTTTCCAAACTGGTCCATTCTCCGCGTCAATGATGGCATCAGCCGGCTCGGCTATCCGTGGGATCCCGCGCCCAGTCCAACCAATGGATACCTGAGTGCCCCTTCCAAATCATCGACTGAAGGGAAGTGGCTGATCATCGACTTCGAGGAGGAGATTCCCATCGACGAGGTTCGCGTCATTCCGAGTACTTCAGAGGACTCGGAAGTTGTGGGCGGACGGGGTTATCCCACGAAGATTTCGCTGGAACTATCCAACGATCCCGAATTCGGAACGACGGTCTGGCGTGCTGCGAGCTCGAAAAAGCCGCTTGGATTCCCATGGAAGTCGGCCTTTGTCCGGCCCTGCGAGGGAACCTCCGCTCGCTACCTTCGAGTGCATGCGTCCGAGCTCTTCGCACGCGGAAACCAACACAGCTTTGCGCTCGCCGAGGTACAGGCCTACTCCAGGGGGAAGAACGTCGCCCTCGGAAAGCCCGTTCGGGTCAGTGACCAAACCAAACGCCCCTCCGCCAAGCGCTGGGCTCCGGAGTTTGCAGTCGATGGCTACTCCAGCACCAATCGACTCGTGGAGTTGCCCACCTTCCTCGAGCGCATCGTGGAGCGCGGGATCCTCGAAAATGAACGGCAATCCTTGCTGCTGATGCGCGAAGACAAGATCGAGTTTGCCTCCGCCGCGATGACGTCCGGGGTGGGCACCCTGGGTGGGGTGGCGGTGTTTGGCTGGCTCTGGATGATCGTGCGCCAGCGCGGGGTGCGGCGTCGCGATTCAGAGCGCCTGCGCGAACAAATCGCCCGCGATCTTCACGACGACATTGGAAGCAATCTCGCGGGAATCGTTCTCATCAGCGAAGTCGGCACCAAGAGCTCCGAGGCAAGCCCGGAGATCCGGAAGGATTTTCACGAGATCAAGGAGACGGCGGAGCAGACTTCGGAAGCAATGAGGGACATTGTGTGGCTCATCCACGTCGACAAGGCCGGCGCGCGGGACATGTTGATCAAGATGAGGGGGTCCGTGGAACTAATCGTGGGGGACCTCAACACCACCATTGAATCCAAACCGGCCGACTTCAAGAATCGTCCCCTCGGACTGCCCCTGCGAAGGAACTTTTTTTTCGCCTTCAAGGAATCCCTGCACAATGTGCGAAAACATGCTCAGGCGACCACCGTTGCGATCCGCTTTACCGTGACCCACAGTGAGTTGAGCTTCGAGGTTGCCGACAACGGGGTGGGCTTTGATGTCAACAGCGGCAAGGAATCCGGCTACGGACTGGAAAATCTTCGGCGCCGCGCAGAACAAGTGAATGGTCGCTGCAAAATCGACAGTATTCCAGAACAGGGGACCACCATTTCCTTCTCCGCACCGCTCAACCGCAAGAACTCATGACCCAATCCAATACAGAACAGATCCGAGTTTGGCTGGTGGAGGACAACGAAGTGTTTCGTCGCAGCGTCCAACGGGTCATCACCAACTTGGATGGCATGTCCTGCGACGGCAGTTTTGAATCCGCCGAGGCCGCCTTCAGGGCCCTGCAAAACCAGGCCGCTCCCGATGTCATCCTTCTCGATGTGCAATTGCCCGGCGTGGACGGCCTCTCAGCCCAGAGCAAGTTCAAGGAGTGCATTCCCGACACCCGCGTCATCATTCTCACCGTCTTCGACGACGCTGATAAGATTTTCCGTGCGGTCTGTGCCGGAGCTTCGGGCTACGTGCTGAAAGCATCCGGAATGGACAATATCGGCGAGTCCATCCGGCAAGTGATGGGCGGCGGCGCCCCGATGACCCCCGAGGTCGCCAAGAAAGTCCTCGATGCCTTCGCAAACTCAGAGCTGCTGACAGGCACCAAGGGCGACTACGGTCTAACCGCCCGCGAACAGGAGATCCTGCGACTCCTTGCAGACGGCCTACTCAAGAAGGAGATCGCAGATACCCTCAGCATCAGTGTGAACACGGTCTCCACTCACCTGCGCCGCGTTTACGACAAGCTCCACGTGAACACCAACACTGGTGCGGTGGCCAAGGCGCTGCGTGAAGGGATTATCTAGACCGCTTGCCGGCAATCGGTCTAACCGGGATCGGCAAGGCGCTTGGACCGGGGAGGTTGAAGCACCGCGCAATTCATGAGGAAACCCATAACCCCAAAAAAGAATCGCGCAGTACTCCCCCCAATGAGCAGGTGGCTCTCACGGGAGAACCAGCAGCTACGGGAGGAAACGACAGGAATTCATTTTCGCAATTAACTTTCCCATCGATGCGGTCACACGAAGCGAGCACCCTCTTGGGGTGATCCCATCAAACGATCAAGATCAGCTACTTGGATCCGGATCCAGCACTCTCCTTCTCGCGGTCACGCCTCAACTCCTGTGCATAATCCATCAGTTGCCTTGCGGAATTTGCAGTGTGTTGGGAGAGTTTGAACTCTTGGAGTTCGGGAAGACATTTGAGAGCCGCCTTACAGGCGCCTGCGTCCACATTCCGTCAGTCGCCCGAGTAATAAAGCTGAAGGGTGCGCAGGGTCTGCACCTTGCCAATATCGCGGAGAAACCCGGGCTTGCGACGGGTCGAGTCGTCAAAGATGCGCAGGACCTCGAGACGCTTGAATCCCTGGAGCGCTCCCAGCGAGTTTTCCGGCCACTTGGTCGCGCCGTAAATCTTGAGTTCGCGCAGGTTCGGCTTGGCTGCGAGGGCCTTGAGAATCTCGCCGGCCATCTCCGGGTGGTGGCTACCGTCCACAATCGCGACCTTGGCATCCGCGGGAAGGGCGGCCGCCTCTTTGGCATTCTGGATCGAGCCCTCCGCTGGCACCCCCATCGGGTGCGGTTCGTGGGGATGGGCCCCCGCGAAGGGGACTGGTCCCAGGGTCAGCCCCAGGATCGCCAGCGAAAGAGAGCGGGCTTTCATCTGGGTGGGAGACCCGCGGGTCGGACCTATTCCCGGTAATCAAGAATTCCCTTCCCCGAAGTCCCTCCGCCGCCAAGGATCTGGAACTCAACCGAGGCTCCGTTCTCACCTCAACTCATGAAAACACCTGCTCCGCTCTTCCTTCTCAGCCTGCTCGCCAGCGCCGCGTTCGCCGCCCCGCCGAACTTCATCGTCATCTTCTGTGACGACCTCGGCTACGGCGACCTCGCCTGTTACGGATCGAACAAGAATCGCACTCCTCACATCGATAGCCTTGCCCGGGACGGTCGCAAGTTCAGCGACTTTTACTCCTCCAGCCCGGTCTGCACTCCTTCCCGTTCCAGCCTGATGACCGGCTGCTACCCGCGCCGCGTGGGCATGCACGAGGACTACACCGGACACTGGGTGCTCATCCCGCGCAGCCGCCGTGGCCTGAATCCAAGGGAAGTCACCATCGCGGAGGCACTCAAGGCCCGGGGTTACGCCACCGGTTGCATCGGCAAGTGGCACCTCGGCGATCAGCCCCCGCACCTCCCCACCCAGCACGGCTTCGACTCCTACTACGGCATCCCCTACTCCAATGACATGCAGAGCAAGGGCCGCGGAGACCCGCCGCTTCCCCTCGTGGTCAACGACAAGGTGATCGAGGCGCCCGCCGACCAGTCCACCCTCACCAGGCGCTACACCGAGCAGGCCGTGAAGTTCATCGAAGCAAACAAGGAGAAGCCTTTCTTCCTCTATCTCCCCCACACCTTCCCACACCTCCCTCTCTTCGCCTCGCCCGATTTTCACGGGAAGAGCGCCAATGGCCGCTACGGCGACAGCGTCGAGGAAATCGATTGGTCCACCGGCGAGATCCTGAAGTGCCTCGACCGACTCAAGCTCGCCGCGAGCACCCTCGTGATCTTCACCTCCGACAACGGATCAAACGGACGCAACGGGGGATCCAACAAACCGCTTTCCGGAGCGAAAGGCAGCACCATGGAAGGCGGCATGCGCGTTCCTCTCCTTGCCCGCTGGCCTGGCAAGATTCCCGCGGGCTCCACCTGTTCCGCGCTGAGCACGACCATGGATTTGCTCCCCACCTTCTGCGCCCTCTCCGATGCCCCGCTCCCGAAGAACAAGATCGACGGCCACGACATCCGCGATCTCTTCTTCTCCAGGGAGGCAACAAAGTCCCCCTACGAGGTCTTCTATTATTATCGCCGCCGCCAACTTCAGGCTGTGCGCTGGGGCGACTGGAAACTCCATCTCGACCTGAAGGAGACGCATCCAAACTGGACTTCGGCGAAACAGAAAGGCAGAGGCCGCCCCGGCAAGCTGGTGAACCTGAAGAGCGACCTCGCGGAGAAGAAGGATCTCTCGGAAGGGAATCCGGATGTGATGGCAAAGATGGTAACGCTGGTCGCCCAGGCAGTCGCGACCCTGGGCAATGACGCGCAACCGGGAAGTGAGCAACGCGAGGCACACACCCTTGGATCCTCCGGGCCGCTGGTCATGGAAAAGTAACGCCACCGGAAGGCTTGAGGAAACTCCTTGCACGCTCAAGCGCCCCTCCTAGGCTGGCGCGCATGATTCAACGGACCGCCCTCGCCCTCGCCGCCTCCCTCACTCTCACCCTGGCGCCCGCTTTTTCCCAGGACGATACCAAGACCTTCTCCAAGGCGGTGGTCGACATTGGAATGGTGGTGAAGGACATCGAGGTGTCCGCCAGGTTCTACACCGAGGTCCTCGGCCTGAAGGAAGTGAAGGGCTTCAGTGTGTCCGCCGAGAAGACCACCGCTTTTGGCCTCGCTGACAACCAGCCTGCCACCATTCGCGTCTTCGTCCTCGACGACACCAAGGGAGAACCCCGCACCTCCCTCAAGATCATGTCCTTTCCCGATGCTCCGGGTGCGCAGCAGGATCAGAAATACATTCACTCCACCCTCGGGGTCTCCTACCTCACCCTCTTCGTCACCGACATGGACGCCGCCGTGGCACGACTCAAGAAGGCCAACGTCAGGCTCCTGGGCAAGACCCCGGCCGCCCTCGGGGGCAAGACCAAGATCACCGTGGTGCACGACCCGGACGGCAATTTCATCGAATTGATCGGCCCCTCCAAGTAAGCGCATGCACAGGCAGCTGGCTGCTCTTCTCCTCGGCGCGTCGCTTTCGGCAATCGCCGAGGAGCCCATTACCCGGGTCGCTTGTGGCTCTTGCTACAGGCCCGGCAAGGACCTCGGTCTCTGGGAGAAGATCAGCGCCACCAAGCCACAACTCTTCCTCTTCATGGGGGACAACGTCTACGCCGACACCGAGGACATGGCGTTGATGCGGACCCGCTACGAGGAGTTGATCACCCACCCGGGGTTCGCCGCCTTTCGGAAATCCACCACCCTTCTTCCGACTTGGGACGATCACGACTACGGAGCCAACGACGCCGGAGCGGATTATCCAAAGCGCGACTCTTCCCGGGAGATCTTCCTCGACGTCTTTGAGTTTCCCGGCGATCACCCGGCCCGCGCAAGCTCCGGTGTCTACCACTCGTGGATCGGTGGGCCTCCCGGCAAACGCCTTCAGGTCATCCTCCTCGATACTCGCTATTTCCGAAGTCCCCTCGAGAAAGTCAAGATCGAGCGCCGCAGCACTCTTGTCCCGAACACCAAAACCGGCGCAACCATGCTGGGCGAGGCACAGTGGAAGTGGCTCGAAGTGGAACTGCACAAGCAAGCCGACCTTCGGCTCATCGTCTCGAGCATCCAGGTCATCACCACCGAACACCGATTCGAAAAGTGGTCGAACATCCCCCGCGAGCGAACGCGCCTGATCGCACTCCTCAAGAAGACCGGCACGAAGCGCGTCGTCCTCTTGAGCGGTGATCGCCACCTGGCGGAGATCGCGGTGATGACCAGGAAAGAATCCGGCCTTCCCTACGACCTCGTGGACTTCACCTCCAGCGGCATGACTCACGCCGGCGCGACGGTGGGACCCAACCGGCACCGAGTCGGTCCCTGCTGGACCAAGATCAACTTCGGCACCATCGAGATCAACTGGTCCGGGAAAATTCCCGTCCCCTCCCTCATCATCCGCAACCAGGACGGCAAACCCATCTACCGGCATCCGGTGACCTTCCCGCGTTGACCACTCCGCGGCCACGCTTCCCGTGAATCGTCGCTCCGCCATTCTCACTAGTTCCGCCATCGCGGCAGCCTTCATCGGTCCCGGGACGGTGACCACCTGCGCGAAGGCCGGGGCCCAGCAAGGCATGGCCCTTCTCTGGGCGCTCGTCTTTTCGATCGTCGCCTGTCTCGTCCTCCAGGAAGCGGCCGCCCGCGTGCAAGTGGTGTCCGGCAAGACCCTCGGGGAAGCCCTGCGCTCCGGACGATCGGCCGGACCTCGCCCCCTGGCGTGGTTCTCCGCCATCGCAGTGATCGCCGGCTGTGCTGCTTACGAATCGGGAAACATCCTGGGCGGCGTGGAGGGCTTGAAAATGACCTGGGATCTTCCCCGCCCCGCGCTGGCAGCAACCCTCGCACTCGCGGCCGGTCTTCTCCTCTTCTTTGGTTCCACCCGCGTGGTGGTTACCGCGCTCTCGATCCTTGTCGGATTCATGGCGCTCATCTTCCTCGGCGCCGCAATCCTGATTGGACCCTCCCTCCGAGAACTCGCCTCGGGATTCGTTCCGACCATCCCCTCCGGAGCAGCCCTCCTGGCCCTCGCCCTCGTGGGGACCACCGTCGTTCCCTACAATCTCTTCCTCGGTTCCGCCCTCGCCGCTGGTCACAACCTTCGCGATCTGCGAGTGGGCCTCGCTATCGCCATTATCGGTGGCGGACTCGCCTCCGCCGCCATCATGGTGACCGGAAACGACCTCGGCGGCGGGGAGTTTTCGTTGCAAGCGGTGTCCACCACCCTCGGCGATCGCATCGCTCCCTGGGCGAGGCAGGCCTTTGCGCTTGGCCTCCTTGGCGCGGGACTGACATCCGCCATCACCGCTCCGCTCGCTGCGGCCCTCACTGCCAGGTCGGTTTTCGGATCCCCCGATGACAGCGCCCGCTGGTCGGCCCGCTCGTGGCGTTTCCGCTCCGTTTGGATCGGTACTCTTCTCTTCGGAACTTCCTTCGGGGTCGCCCAGATCAAGCCGGTTCCCGCCATCGTCTTCGCGCAGGCCGCGAACGGCGTGCTCCTTCCCCTCATCGCGATCGCGCTCTGGCGCCTCGCCAACGATCGAACCCTTCTCGGCACCCAAGTCAACGGTCGCAGAACGAACCTCCTCACCGCGGTGATCGTCGGTGTAACATGCCTGCTCGGCGGCGCAGGGATCTGGAAGGCGATTGTCGCCATCTCGTCTTGAGCACTTCAGTCACGTGCAGCTTCCCAGCTCTTGCCGAAGATGGTGATGACCGGTATCTGCGTATCGATGGGTCACTATTCCTCCGCGCTCCCTCGCCCTGTGAACTGGCGCACGATGCCTCTTGGGTCTCACAATCTCAGTAGCAATGGCGAGGAGCATTGTCCTTACCGCGCTTGCTCGAGAATCCGGTAATAACCGCTCTCCTCCGTCGCGGAGGCGCGGTCCTCCCTTATCGATCCAGGTCGCCAATGCGTCAACTTCGGAAATTGCTCTCCGCGCTTTCCAAGTTCCGGTCAATTCAGAACCCGTATGCACGATGTCGGTCCCACCTTCCTCGGCTTGCCACTGGAGCCGCCGCAATCCTTCCGCCATCGCTCCCGGACCCACTGAAGTAGCTCGAAGAGACCGCGTTCAAAAATCTACGCGAAGATGTCCTTGGCCACTTCCCCGTGCACGTCGGTGAGGCGGAAGTCGCGACCGGCGTAGAGGAAGGTGAGCTTTTCGTGGTCCAATCCGAGCAGGTGCAGGATGGTGGCATGCCAGTCGTGAATGTGCATCTTGTCCTCCACCGCTTCGTAACCGTGCGCATCGGTGGCGCCATACTTGAAGCCGCCCTTCACGCCACCCCCGGCCATCCAGGTCGTGTAACCCTTGTTGTTGTGATCGCGACCGTCGCCGTTTTGTCCGTGCGGCGTGCGTCCAAACTCGCCGGCCCAGATCACCAGGGTATCCTTGAGCATGTCTCGCTGTTTCAAATCGGCGAGAAGACCGGCGATCGGCCTGTCGATCTCATTGCAGCGCGCGGGCAAGTCGTTGGTGATGTTGCGGTGGTGATCCCAGTTGCTGTGGGAGAGTTCCACGAAACGCACTCCCGCCTCCACGAAGCGTCTCGCAAGGAGACACTGCCGGCCAAAGCGATCGGTCTCGCTTCCATCGATGCCGTAGAGTTCGAGGGTCTTCCTGGACTCGCTGTCGATGTCCATCAACTCCGGAACTTCAGCCTGCATGCGGAAGGCCAGCTCGAAGGACTCGATCACGCCTTCCACCTCGGGGTGGTGAACGTCGCGCTCCAGTTTGGCGCGGTTCAAGGACTGCACGAAGTCCAGTTGCATGCGCTGGAGTTCGTTATCGAGCTTGGGATTCTTGATGTTTGGAATCCTGGGCTTTTGGGGGCCGCGGGGGCGTCGTCCACCGCCGCCACGACTGCCCGAGCCGAAACGCGCGGCCTGATAGATGGCGGGGAGAAAGGCGCTCCCGAAGTGCTGGGCTGCTCCGTTGGGCGGATTGAGCGCCACGAACCCGGGCAGGTTGGCATTCTCGGTGCCGAGTCCGTAAAGACTCCACGCTCCCAGCGACGGTCGCACAAACTGGGAATTCCCGGTGTGCATCATTACCTGCGCGGGCGGGTGATTCGGCACGTTGGTGTGCATCCCGCTCAGGATGCAAAGGTCGTCAGCGTGCGTCGCGATCTCCGGCATCAGTTCCGAAATCCACAGTCCGCTCTCGCCGTGCTGTGAGAACTCCCAGGGCGAACCCATCAACCTGCTGCTCCGTCCCCGGCCATATTTGCCGGACTTGCCATCGTCCTTCTGAAGCTGCGGCTTGTAGTCGAAGGTATCGACGTGGGAAGGCGCCCCTCGCATCGAGAGGAAAATGACGCGCTTCGCCCGCGGCGTGAAGTGAGGTTCCTTCGGCGCAAGTGGATTGGTTTTCACACCCACCGCCCCGGCGGCACGGGCCTGTTGGTCTGCCAACGCGGCAAAGGCGAGGTAGCCAAAACCGCTCGAGATCGACTTGAGAGCCCTGCGGCGAGAGATGAGATGTTCAACGTTGGTCATCGAAAATCGGGAGTAATGGACTAGTTCAAGAAGCGAAACTCGGCGGAGGCCAGCAGGCCCTGGCAGAACGAACTGAGGGCGAGGTAGCCCGCGCGCTCACGGCTTTCTCCCTTCTTCTGGGCCGCCGCCATGAAGCTCCACAGAAAGCTCGTCGAGTTTTCCAGTTCATCCTTCGTGGCGAGCCGGCCGTAACAAATCTTGAAGGCCAGCGAGAGACGCTCCCTGGGAGTCTCGGCCTCGCCGAACAGGCGCCGCGCCATGGCGTCGCTCTGCTGCAGTACAAACAGGTTGTTCATGAGATAGAGGGCCTGGCCCGGCACGTTGCTCGACTCGCGCGCTCCGGTCACCATGTTCGGATCGGACGGATCGAAGAGCGCCAGTGATTCCGGAAGTGAGTCCCGCACGAATGGAAGATACACGGAGCGATAGGTGGTGGGCCGATTGAAGGTCTCCGGGCTCATGCGGCGACCGATGCCGGAATCTCCACTCTGCGCCACGATCGATCCGTGGGGTCGCACAAGATCCATCTTGCCACTCGCCACCAGCATCGCGTCGCGCAACGCCTCCGCATCAAGTCGCCGCGGGGTGGCCCGCCAGAGCAGCGCGTTGTCGGGATCCTTGGTGTAGGCCACCTTGTTGAATTCCGAGCTCATGTGGTAAGTCCGCGTCATCACAAGCTCACGGATCATGGTCTTCACCGACCAACCCTCTTCCATGAAACGCAACGCCAGGTAGTCCAGGAGCTCCGCGTGACTCGGGGCCTGACCGGTCGTCCCGAAGTTGTTCAAGGACGTCACAATCCCCTGTCCAAAGATCTTTTGCCAGATCCGGTTCACCATCACGCGGGCGGTGAGCGGATTCTCTTCGGAAGTGAGCCACTGAGCGAGCTCAAGCCGGCCGCTCCCGTCGTCCGGAAGGGAACTCGGCGTGCCGGGGTGATGAAGCACTTGCAAAAAGCCACGCTCCACTTTCTGAGCCGGCTTATCCAATTCGCCGCGGACCAGCACGGTTGGCTGAACCGGTCGCGAATAGTCCTGCACACCCATGGTGAGGGATTTCGAAGATCCATCGGAGTTGATTCCATTCAGGCGGGCCCGAAGTTGGGCGAGGGTGGTGCGAAGCCGCAGGATTTGTTGCTGGTTGCTTGGCGCTCCCTGCGCTCCCTGGGTGCGACTGCGGCGACTCTGCGCCTGGAGCTCCGCCATCCGGTCTTGCGAGTCGGCCAGGCGATTTCGCATCGACTCCATCTCCCGCGTGGAAACAGTCTTCAATGGGGTCTCGTCCGCGATCGGCAACTCCAGCAGCTTCGTCCCGCGACGATTCACGATCACGTTGACTGTCCCGAAGTAGGTCCTCGTGCTCTGGAAGATTCCCGAGAGCGCATAGTAGTCCGCGGTCGGGATGGGATCAAACTTGTGGTCGTGGCACCGCGCACAGGAAACGGTGAGACCGAGAATTGCCTGGGTGGTCGCATCGATCTGCTCGTCCGCCAGATCGATGGCGAACTGCCGCGGGTTGCGCTCATTCAGCCCCTTGGGACCGATCGCCAGGAAGCCGGTCGCGATGAGGTTTTCCTGCCACTCCTCGTCGCTCTCGATCTTCAGCAGGTCCCCCGCGATCTGCTCCCGCACAAAACGATTGTAGGGCTTGTCCTTGTTGAAGGAATCGATCACGTAGTCGCGATAGCGCCAGGCGTGCGGAAGGGACATATTGACCTCCTTGCCGGTCGATTCCGCGTAGCGCGCGACGTCCAGCCAGTGCCGGCCCCAGCGCTCGCCAAATTGTGGACGGGCGAGGAGCTCGTTGACCTTGGCGCGATAGGCCGCCTCCGCGTCCTTGCGCCAGGCAACTCCATAGGCCTCGATTTCCTCCACGGTGGGCGGCAGGCCGATCAGATCGAAGTAGAGGCGCCGCAGAAGAACATCCGGGCCGGCATCCCGCGCGGGCGACAACTCGTTTTCATCCAACCGGGCGAGGATAAACCGGTCGACGTCCGACTTGCTCCACTCAGGATCCATCACCTCGGGCGGGGCGACTTGCACCGGCTTCTGGAAGGACCAGAACTTGCGGCCTTCCTCGATGTCGATCTCCGTCTTGACCACCAGTTTCTCCGCCACGCGCGGATCCGGTGCGCCCATCTCGATCCACTTCTTGAAGTCTGCGATCACACTCGCCGGCAGCTTCCGCTTCGGCGGCATTTCGTAATCTTCGTCCGCCCAATTGATGGCGGTCCACAAGAGGCTCTCATCCGGTTTGCCCGGGACGATCACTTCTCCCGAGTCTCCCCCATGGCGCAGCCCGGCACGAGTGTCGAGTTGCAGCCCTCCCTTGATCTTCTCGTCCGCAGAGTGGCACTTGTAGCAATGTTCCGCAAAGGCAGGACGGATCTTCGCTTCGAAGAAGTTGATCTGCTCGCTGCTCAGCTCGTCTTCGCCAATTGCGAGCGGGGCTGCGAGCAGCAGGAGGGCACTGGTGGATCTCAGGTTCATTGATGTTTTCTCTAACCGAAATCCTTTCGAACTCTATTCGTCCTTCGGAGCCGGACGCTTCGGCTTGTCGGTTTCTCCCGTACCCCCGCTGCGGTCGGGGCGATCGGAACGACCACCGGGCCGACCAGGTTGATCGGGACGACGCTGACCGCCTTGCTGGAATCGCTCGCGAATCATCTTGATGAAGGCGTCCTGCTCGGCCTTGTCGAAGAAGCCGTCCCCGTTCTTGTCCATTTGGTCAAAACGCTCCTTCATACGGTCGGGTGCTTCCTCCTTGCTGATCTTCCCGTCCCCGTCCTTGTCCAACTCCGAGAAATTCGGCATTCCGCGACGCTGACCACCACCTTGCCCTGGAGCTCCACCCGGACGACCGGTGCCGGATGGCCCGCCGAGTTCCTCGCGGGTGATCTCCCCGTCCTTGTTGCGGTCGAGTTTGCGGAGTGACGCGACCGCCAAATCAATTTCTCCAGGCTCCAGTTTGCCATTCCCGTTGAGGTCGAGGGCCCCTAGCAATCCCGACCCACCTCGTCGGTCACTCTGGGCCATGACCGGCGTGGCCAGCCCCGTCAGAACGCTCGCCAAGGCAAGCCAGCTCAAGTATTTCGTCGCTTTCATCGCATTATCTATTGTCAGTTTCGACCACCGAGGGTCCTTCTGGACAATAGAACCCCACCTGCCCGCAATAGTCGCGATCATTCTTGCAAGGGGACCTGGAAATCCCGGCCCTCACCACCTCTCGTCGGAACGGCGCCCGCTTGAGGCTCGTCCTCGTCCTTCGTCCCTCCTCCTCGCACCACCTTGCAGCATCCGACCTCCCGTCTGCGCTGCGCTGCTCCGTGGCAAGCCGACCTCCCGTCTGCGCGGTGCGGCGCCGCGGCAAGCCGACTTGCGACCTCCTCTAGACGGCCATTCCCGCCAGCGCCGCCGCGATCTCCTCGCACAGGCGTTCCGGCTCGATCGGCTTCGGCATGTAATGGTCCATTCCACTCTCAAGGCACTTCTCTTCCGCGCACTTTCCCGTGTGCCCGGTAAGCCCGATAATGTAGGGAGACTTCCCGCCAACGGTGAGCTCCCTGATCGCCTGGGTCGCGGCATATCCGTCGACCACCGGCATGCTGCAATCCATCAAGACCACATCATAATCGCCTCGCTGCATCGCTTCGATGGCTTGCTGCCCATTCTCCACCAGATCATGCCGAAAGCCGGCCTTGCGCAAGAGGAGGGACATGTATTTGCGGTTCATCGGGTCATCTTCGGCCACCAGCAGGCGCGCCTTTGCCTCCGCCGGTGTTCGCTGCTGCCTCCGCATTGCGGACTTGGCCCCGGCTACTCTCTTATCCCCGCGCATCCCGGACCCGGCGAGGATCCCCGTGGCAACATCAAAGAGCGCCTGCTTGATGATCGGCTTGGTGGCCACCGCAGCAAACAAGCCCTCCGGCGCGTCTTCCATGCCCAGCCCCGGCGCCACCGAGGTGAGCAACACGATCGGGATGTCCCGCACTTTGGGGAGCTTCTTCAGGCACCTCGCCAATTTGTGGCCATCCATCCCCGGCATCTGGTAATCGGACAGGATAAGGTCGAAGCTGCTGTCCCGCTGCAGGATCTCAATTGCTTCCTTCCCAAGTGTCACCGCCACGGCAGAGCAACCCCACGACTCAAACTGACGCGTGAGAATCTCCCGGTTGATCGCGTGGTCATCGACAATGAGCACCCGCTTCGATTCCAAGGCCGGACTCCCCGTGCAATCTTCCCCCGGTTGGATTTCTGCGATCGGAAACCAGGCTTCCACGATGAAACGACTGCCCTTTCCCAACGTACTTTCCACCTCGATCGAGCCGCCCATCAAATTCACCAACTTCTTCGTGATCGACAGCCCCAATCCGGTCCCGGTGTGCACCCTGGTGGCGGAGCCATCGGCCTGACGGAAGGCTTCAAAAATCAATTCCTGCTTCTCCTTCGCGATTCCGATTCCCGTGTCACACACGGAAAACTCCAGGTGAGCTCCCCGCTCTCCGGTCTCCAGATTGCGAACCCGCACCGAGACTTCTCCTTCCCCCGTGAACTTGCCCGCATTGCTGAGCAGATTGGTGAGCACTTGCTTCAAGCGGACGGGATCCCCGCAGATGCGCGCCGGCACGCCACTCTCCATCACAAATCCCAAGGCCACTTCACTGGCATCCACTTTTGGCGCCACCACCAGGATCGACTCTTCCAGCACGCCTTCGAGTTCGAACTCAATGACCTTCAACTTGACGTGGTCCGCTTCGATCTTTGAGAAATCGAGCAAGTCGTTGATCACCGCGAGCAGGGTCTTCGCGGAACTTCGCATGATCGTCGCCATCGTGGTCTGGTCACGATCCAGCTTCGTATCGACCAGCAATTCGCTCATCCCAATCACCCCGTTGAGCGGAGTCCGCATCTCGTGGCTCACGTTGGCAAGGAACTCCGACTTGAGCCTCGAGGCATCCAGCGCTTCATCGCGGGCCTGCTCCAACTCGATGTTAACGGTCTCAAAATACTCGTAGCCCGCCTTGAGACTACCAGCCATCTTGTTGAGCGCCCCTTGCAGTTGCACGATATCCGTGGAAGACGACGGGGCCGCACGCTGCACAAATTTCCCGCCCGCGATCTTGTCAGCTTGCTTGACGATCGAAAGCAGGGGCCGGTTCACCCAGCGGTTGATCGAGAGCACCAGCACGAGGAAGGCCAATACCGTGGCGCCTGCAATTGAGAGGGTGGTGATCGCGATATTGCGCACTTTCAACATCTCCATCCTGGCTTGCATCGACTGACGATCGGCGGAGAGCATCTGCACGATGTGATCGAACGTCAGCATCGCCGCGGTCGCATCCTTGTTGACCAATTCCATCGCCCGCTCTTCGGCACCCGGTGCTCCGGTCCGAAGATCGGCGAGCGCTTCCCGGTAGTCCTCTCCCATCTGATCGTGCACCTTCAGAAAATGAGCGGCGAGCTTTGAAGCCTTGGAGTCGGCCGGTAGCCCCCCGATCACGAGGGCAAGACGGCGGCGGGTCTCGGTCTCCGCCCGTGCAAAACTCGCCCATCTCCAATGCCATTCCCCCTCATCGTGCCCCACCGCGACCAAGCTCTGCCACTCCTTCATCTGGTAGGTGAGACTCACCTGCACCGACACCGCATGCACTTCGGACTCCGAAACCTGGAGATGCTGCGCGAGGAGCCGGGCGTGGAGACGCTCCAGCGACGTGAACGCCAGCCACCCGATGCCAAGCATCATGGTGAGGAATAAACAGGAGAGTAAAAGAAAGCGGAACCGCAGACTCATGGGAGAAGGGGGGCCCCCGAAATATCGGGCAGAGTGTTGTAAAGCCCTAGATATGTTAACCGATCAAAAAAATAACAAAACCCTAATAATGAACCTGGTCTTTTTTATCCCATCGTCAACCAAACGAAGCCGATAGAGATTCGGCGCCTGAATTCCAGAATTCGTGCGAATACCTAGTCGATTTTGCCAAATTCTCCGTCCCTCGTCTCTTGAAACGGGTGGGCCCAGAGCCCCATTCGATCGCTTCCTTCCCTCACCTTGATCACGATCTTCGCTGATTTCTCCCTCGGTGGCCCCCTCCTGGTTGAAAGTGCTGCCGATACGCTCGGGCATGACTATGCCAATCCCCAAGGGCCTCCCTCGCCTTCCAGGTATCGGCCCGATGACAAGGATGGACCCCACGCGACGGTGATCATCCAGCCCTCAGGGCACCGGGAGATTCTCCCTCCCGGGCTTGTTCCCCTTTCCGGCAAACCCATGGTGGTGCCCGCTAGCCTCCGATCTTCCAGAGGTGCTCTTCGGAGCGAATGAAGATCGCACCATCGATCACTGCAGGAGAAGCGAAGATCCGCTCCTCCATGTCGATCTCGGCGAGCACCTTGCACGCCTTGGGTGACACCTCCAAGACGTAGGCAACTCCATCTTCCGTCGCGCTGTAGAGCGTGTTGCCGACGATCACGGGTGATGACGAAAAATTGCCGGGAAGTTTTTCCTTCCAGCGCAGCTCCCCGGTCTTGCCATCCCGGCAGCTGAGGGTCCCGTTGTCGTCCACGATGTAGATGCTGCCGTGCGCTGCCACAAAACTCGGAGTCTTGCCGATGTTCTTGTTCTCATCCCACACCACTTTTGATTTCGTGACGTCGCCCTTGGATCCTTTCGGATCGATCGCCATGAGACGCGGCACGCCGAAACCAGTCGCGACGTAGACCAACCCGTTCGCGAACACCGGACGGGGCACTACCGAGTAACCTTCTCCGTAGGTCACCTTCCACACCAGCTTGCCGTCCGCCGGGCGATAGGCGCCGACCATCCCACTGGCCGGGCTCAGGATCAGAGACTCGCCGCCCACCTTCAGTTCGAGCGGAGTGGAAAATGAGAACTTGCGCTTTACCTCCTGGTTGCGCGGCGTCTTCCACTTCAGGTCCCCGGTCTTGGCATCAAGAGCAACGAGCACCGGGTTCTCAGTCCCGTCGGCGTGGAATACCAGCAAGTCGCCAATGATCACCGGCGAGCTTCCCGTCCCGTGCAAGGGCTTGTATTCGAATTTCTGCCGCCAGATCACCTCGCCCGACTCCAGCTTCAACGCGGCCGTGCCCATGTGTCCAAAGTGCGCGTAGATCACCCCGTTCTTGAGGTAAGGCGTGGCGCTTGAGAGACCGTTCTTGGCGTGACGCTTCCTGGCTTCCTGGTCCGCCGGGTTGAAGAGATCGCGATCCCACAGGATATCACCGCTCTCCTGGTCCACCGCCACCACCCCCAGGGTGATCTTCCCGTCGTTCTCCTTGGAAGCGGTCATCACCACCTTGCCCTCGCTGATCACCGGCGATGACCAGCCCTTGCCGGGAAGCTTCCGCTTCCATGCCACTCCTTTCTCCTTCCCCCACGATCGCGGCACATTCTTCGCGTTCGACACCCCCTGCCCGCCCGGTCCGCGGAATTGAGGCCAGTCCGGCGCCCCGACTGCGGCTTTGTCGGCCGCCGGTGCGGCTTGAGCAATTATCATCAGGCCAAGGCAGGCGAGGAGAGCTTTCATGTCGTCGGGTCCCGGGGACATACCGCGTTCAGCAGCGAATTGTTGCAGCCGCTTGGTTAGGCCCTCGCCTCCCGCTTGGCAAGACACGAGACGGACCACCGCAGCCCGGGATCCCCTGCGCCCCGCCTGAAAGTTTGCCCGATTCTCGCTGTATTCAGCCCATGCCTCAATCCAGCGACCATGCAACGCCCCAGCCCTCCCGCCGGGCCTTTATCGGGACCACCGCGGCGGCGGCGACCGCAGCTTCCACCGGCCTCCTCTCCGCCGCCAACGGCAACAAGCCCCTCCGCTTTGCCCAGATCGGGTGCGGCGGCAAGGGAAGCAGTGACCTCAACAACACCATCAATTCCGGTGGCAAGCTCATCGCCATGTGCGACGTCGATTCCGGCCGCGCCAAGGGCCACTTCTCCAAGCACAAGGTTCCCACCTACACCGACTTCCGCGAGATGCTCAAGAAGCACGCCGACGAGATCGATGCCGTGGTGGTCTCCACTCCGGATCACTGTCACGCCGTGGCAGCTCTCGCCGCCATGAAACTCGGCAAGCACGTCTACGTGCAGAAGCCTCTCGCCCGCACCTATGGCGAGTGCAAAGCCCTCCTCGCCGCGACCCGCAAGTACAAGGTCGTGACCCAGATGGGCAACCAGGGCCACGCTGGTTCCGGCCTCCTGCTCTGGAAAAAGATGATGGACGACGGCGCTTTCGGCGACGTTCTCGAACTCCACTCATGGTCGAACCGTCCCATCTGGCCGCAAGGCATGACCTCCTATCCCAAGGAAGCGGCCGTCCCCGATAGTCTCGACTGGGATTCATGGATCGGACCGATGGAAATGCGCCCTTACGGAAAAGGCTACCTGCCTTTCAGCTGGCGCGGCTGGTGGGATTTCGGCGCGGGCGCGATGGGCGACATGGCCTGCCACAACATGGATCCCGCTTTCTGGACCTGCAAACTCGGCATCCCGACCACCATTGTGGCCGAGGCCTCCGCACCCGCCGGGATCGCCTATCCCAAGTGGTCCATCATCACCTTCAAGTTCCCCGCCACCGAGATTTGCCCGAGCGGAATCACGATGACGTGGTACGACGGCAAGAAGCTTCCCAAAGTTCCCGCCTGCGCCAATCCGAGTCTAAAAGTCGGCGGCAACGGCTGCATGATCGTCGGCTCCAAGATGTCGGCCATGGGTGGATCGCACGCCGGGACGCCCAAGCCCATCGGGGTTGGCAAGGAGTTCGACAATGACGCCATCAAGAAAGCTGACGAGCACTGGAAGGGCGAACACCGCAAGCTCAAGGGCACTGATCACCACCGCCAGTGGGTGGAGGCCGCCAAGAAGGGCGACATGAAGGGACCCGGCAGCAACTTCGAGTACTCCGCCCCCATGTCGGCATCCCTCGCTCTCGGTGCGATTGCGCTTCGCTTCCCCGGCACCGAACTCAAGTTCGACGCCAAGGCCGGCAAGTTCACCAACTACTCCGAAGCCAACAAGTGGCTCACCATCGACCCGCGCAAGGGGTACGATCTAAACGTCTAGGACAACTCTGAAGCTTCTGAAGACGCTTCGGTGTCTTTTATATAGCGGGCCCGCCCTCGTCCGCTACGGAGGCGGGCCTTACTTTTGCTGGGGCCCCGCCACAGGCTTCGGGGTTGGCTCCGGCTTCGCTTCAGGGCGCGGCCGGAGGAACAATCGCTTCGACTTGTAGTCAATCATCCCGCCCAGTTGCTGCAACAACTCGAAGCCGAGGATCCCGTCCAGCCTCCCGCCTGTCGCGCTGAAGGGGAGGTTGATCGCCAGCAACTTCTTCCGCCCTCCTGTGATCGGAACGTCACCGATCTTGAAGCTCTGATAGGTTGCCTCCATCGCACGGCCGGCGATTCCCCCGATCCCCGCCACCATCGTGCGCGAGGGTTTCGCGGGCAACTTGAGTCTCTTGACCGTGCTCAGGTCGAGGAAGGTCCCCATCGCGCCGGTGTCGACCAGGAAGGTCAGCTCCTGACCGTTCAGGGTGACCGGCACATAAAACGCGAGACTCTTTTGCTGGAGATCCACCACGTCGTAGCCGGACTGCTCGAGGACCTTCTCGATCGGAAAGTCGCGCAGATCGATCGCGAAGGTAGGATTCCACTTTCGCAGGTAATCCTGGTCAGCCAAGCTGAACAACTTTGCGTCCATCCTGAAGGCCTTGGTGTTGTCACGGATGACCGCCTTGAAGGTGTGATCGTCGATCTTGCTGACGATCTTGATCTCGGCCGTGATCGGCTCCTCGAGAGGCTTGCCGGTCTGCGCGTTGAGGACCCGCGTGAAGAAGCGGTACTTCCATTCCTCTTCGGCCAGGGTGGGCAGGCCGCTCAACCAAAGGGCCATGCCAATCATGAAAAGTGATCTCATCAATAATTATGGTTCTCCGAGTTTCGTAGCGATACCCCACCGGTGATCGAGTCCTTTTTTCCACGAAGGCACTCAATTTCTCATTAGCGCCTTACCTTCTGCCGCTTCCGACCCCTCTACTGTGGACTTGAATCTGTTCCTCGCTGGGCTTTCATCCGCCTATGCGCATTCACCACGCCGTCCTCACCCTGGCCTGCCTCGCCCTCTCATCCTCCCTCTCATCCGCCGCAGGCGAAGCCGGCAGCCGACCAAACCTCGTCTTCATCCTTGCCGACGACATGGGTTGGAACCAGCCCGGCTTCAACGGCGGCAAGAAAGAGCTCACCCCCAACCTCGACAAGCTCGCGACGGAAAGC
This sequence comes from Roseibacillus sp., assembly GCA_046581525.1. Classification (GTDB taxonomy): domain Bacteria; phylum Verrucomicrobiota; class Verrucomicrobiia; order Verrucomicrobiales; family Akkermansiaceae; genus Roseibacillus_B. Next base: position 40,940 of record JAYGGC010000278.1, read on the forward strand.
CTGAAGCTCACCCAGTTCTATACTCATTCCGTGTGCGCTCCCACCCGCGGGGCCTTCCTCACCGGCCGTTACGCCTTCCGCAACTGGATGGACTGGCGCTCCGAGGACTTCGGCAAGCCCAGCTATCTCAAGGCCCTCGGCCTCACCCTCGCACACAACGATCGCGGTGAGCCGACGAGGCGCATCCACGCTCTCGATACCAGCGAGCGCACCATCGCGGAGGCCCTCAAGGAGGCCGGCTACTTCACCGCCCTGGTCGGCAAGTGGCATTGCGGCGAGTGGCTCGAGGAACACCTTCCCATGGGCCAGGGCTTCATGCATCAATACGGCCACTACGCCTGGGGCATCGACTACTTCACCAAGACCATCGTGCACAACGCCCCGGCCCGCTTCGCGGTCTACGACTGGCACCGCAATCAGAAACCGATCCGGGAGGAGGGCTATGCCACCGATCTCTTCGCGGCCGAGGCGGAGCGCGTCATCGCGACCCGCGCCAGGGAGAAGGACAAGCCCTTCTTCCTCTACGTGCCTTTCAATGCCGTGCACGGTCCGCTCAATCCACCCCCCGGATTCGCCGGGGACAAGAAGGACCCGCTTGCCATCCGCGACGCCATGCTCAAGTCGCTCGACGACGGAGTGGGTCGCATTTTGGACGCCATCGAGAAGAACGGCATCAAGGACAACACCCTCGTGGTCTTCACCAATGACAACGGCCCGGTCCTTGAATCGATGAGCACTCCCTGGCGCGGCACCAAGAACACAACCTTTGAAGGAGGCGTGCGTGTTCCCTGCCTCCTCCGCTGGCCGGGCCACACCAAGCCGGGCACCTCCAACGACGGGATGATCTTCATCTCCGACTTCTACTCGACCTTCATCACCCTCGGCGGCGCCAAACACGAGCAGGAGAGGAAAGTCGACGGACTGGACATGACCGAAACCCTGTTCGGCGACAAGGCGAGCCCGCGCAAGGAGATCGTCTTTGAAGTCGAAGGCAGCGTGCGACTTCCCACCATCCGCCGCGGCAACTGGAAACTGATGGGCGACATGCTCTTCAACATCAAAAAGGATCCCTACGAGAAGAAGGACATCGCCAAGGAGAACCCCGGGATCGTGAAGAGACTGGCGAACCGCCTCGCGAAGGTGAACAGCGAACGTCCCCCGCTCGGTGACAAGCCCCTCCTCATGGATCCGCCCCTGCCCTACATCTACGGCCTCAAGGAGAACGAAAAGCCACCGGAGTGGTTGGTGAAACACGTCGATGCGATTCGTGCCACCCAACCGAAGGAGTGGAAGCCCGGAGAGACGCCCTGGCCGCAGGCTCCGATCGGAGCAAACGCCAACAAGCAGTAGCTTGGAGAATTACTTCGCCACCGCGCCCGTGCGCGTGAGAAGAGGTTCCTCTCGAGCCCGGCCACAGAAGGGATTCGCACGGGGATTTTCAGGAGGGGAATTTGCTCTATCCAAGTGAATTAGCGAGGAAAGGCAATCCACAGGCAGACTCCCGGATCTCATTCCTCCGCCGTCCTTCTCAGCCTGCTCCGGGAACGAGATTTCCTCCGTCATGTGGACAAGCTGTTGGTACTATGGGAATCGCTTTCCATCTTTTCGCGTGGCGATCACCGAAGACTCTCCTACGGTCCGCACCGTGCCGGTAAGCATCCGTTTTACAAAGGCCGAAGCGACGGGAGTCGTCTTGGCAAAAGTTGGAAACCCGCAACGCGACGAACCGCTGGAGACCTCGCGGGAGGTTTGCCGCATCGCGGAGGCCGATCGCGACCTCCTCACCAAGTTGCTCCTGAAACCATTCAAGAGCCTGACCGGCTACTGCTTCCATCACCACTCCTCGCTCGGGAAGAACGAGACCTACACCTGCGCAAAGGCCGTCTTCGCCAAGGAGAATGCCCTGCTGGAGAAGGGGTGCGAGATTGCTCAGCGACTCTACGCAAAATCCAATCATCCCAACATCAAGTCGGGCGACCTCTGCATCGCTCATCTGAAGAATCTCACGGTCGATGGCAAGCCCACCGACGCGCTCTGCATCTTGAAGTCAGAGACCGTCGAACCCTTCCTCACCATCTCCTCCCACAACGGCGATCTCAAGATCACGACCGAACAAGGGATCAATCCCGAGAAGATCGACAAGGGTTGCCTCATCCTGAACACCTTTGAGAAGACCGGTTACTACGTCCTGACCTTCGACCGCGCGGGAGCCCACTCACGCTTCTGGATCCGCGAGTTTCTCGGCGTGCGCCTCATCGCCGACGACACCTTCCTCACCAACCACTACGCCGATCTGGCGGTGACCTTCCTGCAGGGCGAGGGCCAGAGAGACGCGGGGCAGGGAGACGTGGCCGCCAAGACCGTGGCCGCCAAGCGCGCGATGAACTACTTCGACACCAAGGATCAGTTCAACATGCAGGAGTTCGAGGAGGAAGTCCTGCGCAAGGATCCGGAAATGATGGCGAAGTTCAAGGAACACAAGGCCCGCTTCGAGGAGGAGTCCGGGCAACCGTTGAAGGAATCCTTTGGCATTACCACGACCGCCATCTCAAAGGCAAAGAAGAAGGTCGGGGGCGTCATGAGATTCGACACCGGCGTGGAAGTGCGCCTCCTTCCCGAGTTCCAGGAGTCCGCCCTCGAACGCGGCTTCGATGAGAAGAGGGGAATGGGGTTCGTGAAGATCTTTTTTCACGAGCGCCCCAAGTGACCCGGACCAAGGTTGGCACCTGACAGCCGAGCGAAATCTCCACTTCCCAATTTCCAAATAGGCTTCAACACCAAGTCTCAATCTCCCATTTGGAGCCATCGCCCGGCGATGGGATCCTGAGTTCTTGCTCTGAGATTTAGTGGAAAATTGGCCGGTCGATTTTCGCCGGAAACGATGAGACTCCCGCGTGCATCGTGGACCGTGTATCGTGCATCAGGACCGCGGGGTGGAGCCCTGCATCTTTCGCCTGTGCCGCTCAAAGGCGGCCCGCACCAGGAGCCGGGTGAATCCTTCGTGACCCGCGGGATCCTTCAGGAGACACAGGTCCGCACTGCCCGGATCGGACGGCGGATAGTAGACCCCGCAATTCGGATTGATCTCGAGCATGAAGGGAGTGCCCTCTCGATCCACCCGCATATCGCAGCGCCCGAAACTCGCTCCCTTCAAAGCGACAAAGAAGCGCGCGGCCTCCTCACGCAGGCGCGCCCCCAGCATCGCATCATCCACCGGAAAGCAAGCCAGCTCATCGTAGTCCACCCACTTTATTCCCGCGTGTTTGAAGCTCTCTCCCGGTGGAAATCGATACTGCATCGGCACATAGGTGATGGGACGCAACGGGTCCTCCGGATTCTCCGCCACCAGCACCGTGCACTCGATCCCCTCGATGTACTCCTCGATCAGCGCCGCCCCAAATCGCGACATGATCTTGCGAGCCTGCCGGCGCAATCCGGCCGGGGACTGCACCCGCGACGCCCGGCTCAGGGCCACACTCGCGTAGCTGCTGTGGTGTTTCACGAAGAGAGGGAAGTTCAGTGACTTAGCGGCGAGTTCCACGTCGGCCTCCTCGCGCGCCAGGACATACGCCGGGGTGGCGATGCCTTCCGCACGACAGGCCGCTTTCATCTCTTCCCGCGACGGCTCGTAGCATTCCGAGGTCGCCCCGGTGAAGGGCACGCCCAGTCGCTCGAGGGCTTGCACCACCTCGATGCCCGGGGTGTCCTCATCCGCCGCCCCGTCACAGAGATTGAAAAAGAGATCAAATTCCCCGCCCTGCACCAACCGGGTGACCGCCTCCACCGAGGTTCTCTTGCTGAGGGTCTCCACCGCCCATTGCGCCTCCGGCAGGAAGGGCCGGGGATCACAGGGCCAGTCGTCGGACGGGAAGGGGTCCGCATCGAGATCCTGGGTGGTGAGCAGGCAGACACGCACAATCAAAAAGCCGTGGCTGGGAAAGCTTTAGCCATCAACCGTCCTCCCCACAAGCACGCCCTTCTCTTCACCTTACGCCGGGCATCGCGGCGGGAGGGACCAGCCGGGACCGATCCGTTCCCGTGCCCTAGGCGCAGGATCATTCCCATCACCCCGGCCCCATCACCCCAGCCAATGACCGAATCACCCTTTTCAATGAGCGCAACCCGGCGGGGGCAGGTAATCTGCTCCCATCATGAAAATGCTGATTTCGAGCCGAACAGCCCTCCTGTTCTTGGTGACCGGGCTGGCCCTCACTCCGTGGATCCTCGGTGGGTGCCAAGGATGGACCCTGGACTACGGTAGTCCCGTGGCCCAGTTTGAGGCCTGTAACGCAGCAGCGCTGGCCCCGGGCTACCTGGGGCGGAAGGTCAGTGTGCGTGGCGAGGTCACCGCGGTAGACACTTCCGACCCGGCCCAATGCACAGTCAGGCTGGGCCACGGCCTCGTCGCCAATTTCGGGACCTTCAAGGCAGCGGCCGAGGCGTGCGCGGTGGGCGAGGTCGTTCATCTCGACGGTATCGTCAGGGCCGTGGACCCTTCCGGCGTCACGCTCGATCCCGCCTTCGGCAGGGCCCCGGAGGCCCCCTTCGAACCCATTCATCCGTGACAGTGCCACGGGGTTGATCCCGGCCCACGCCTTCCTCCCCGGGACTCAAGCCCTGCCCATCCGACCTCTCCGTTGCGGCCTGACCTTGCCAGGGCCTACTTTTTCTTCTCCTCTTTCGGAACCTTGGGCTCCGGCTTGAATCGCGCCGGCGCCTGGTCGAGATACTTGGTGTAGGCATTGGAGCTCACCCGTTCCGCCACAATCTTTCCCTCTGGATCGTAAAGGCGCAGGGCGTAGCCCCGGTAGGCTTCACCCACCTTCCGGTTGTTGTAGAAACCGGCTTCGTACTTCTCCACGCAATCAGAATTGAGGAAGGACTCCACAACAGACTTGATCCCGATTGTTCCACTGGTCTTGAGCGCGGAGATCCACACCAAGAGACAGTAGTACTCCGTTTCCTTGGGCACATTGGTCAATTCCAAGATCACGGTTTTGATGTTCTTATCGAGACCAGAATCCTTGTAGGACTCCAACCTGACCTTTACTTCGAGCGGCTTGTAGATGACGAGATTCTTGATGTACTCCCGATCCTTCTTGCTGAGCTTCTCCAGCTTGATCTGGTGGATCTTCCGCTTGATTTCAATCTTAACCCAGCCGTCGCCCTTCTCCTTCAACACCCCGGTCAGGGTCCTTCCATCACTGCTGGTCCACACTCGTGACTTCTCCTCGGCGGGGAGGGAAATGCTGGTGAGCACCACCAGCAGAATCGACAGCAACACCCTCTCCGATATCATCCACCGGTACGACATGGAGTTCATTCTCCGATAAAAGGAGAAGGCCCGTCAAACCGATTCCGCCCCGATCTCCCTATTGTAGGAGCGGCAGGGCTTGAATCTTCAATAGCGCCCGTCGCGAACCTCAAAGTGGGTCGGTTTTCCGAGCTCGCGGCCCCCCTTCTTCACCCAGTGAGCGGTCCGCGCGAGGATGCAGGGCAAGTCCGTGGGAGGTTCTCCCAACTCCGCGCAGAGGGCTCCCGCATTGCTGAGCAGTGCGGTGTCTGATTCGCTCCCGGTAAAGATCGGTTCGCGGCCAAGCAGCGATCCCAGCTCTTCCGCGACCTCCCGGATCCGGTAGGCTTGCGGCGAGGTCAGGTTCCAGGCGCGCGCCGGCGAGGCGGCCAGGGGAAAGGCCCGCAGAATCATCTCGTTGGCATCCCCCTGCCAGATGCAGTTGAAGGAGCCATTGCTCAAATCAATGGGGACCCCGGTCCAGATCTTGCGCGCCAAGTCGACCGGCACGCCGTAACGAAGGTCGGTCGCGTAGTTCAAGCGGAGCAAGGCCACCGGAGCGCCTCCGCTCTCCCGCGAGAAGTAATCAAAAATGCGCTCCCGTGCCACCACGGCATTGGCGTACTCGCCGACCGGAGTGAGCGCGTCATCTTCCACCGACCCTCCGGCGCCCACCTCCGTCAGCGGATACACATTGCCCGTCGAGAGCGCCACCATCCGCCGGCCCCGGTAACGTTCAGCCGCATGGTGGGGAGCCACCGTGTTGATTGCCCAGGTAAGCGACGGATTCTCCTGCGTGCCGAACTTCAACCCAACCAGGTAGAGAACATCACCGGCCTCCGGGAGTTCTTCCACCCTCGCGCGATCCAGCAGGTCTGCGGAGAGCGTCCGGATCCCCCGTTGTTCCAACCACTCCCGCTGCCCGCCCGCGCGGAAGCGACTGACTGCGATGATGTCCAACTGGTGACCGGCCTCCTGCGCCGCCCGCTTTGCCAACACCGCCAGCGAGGGTCCCATCTTTCCGCCGGCGCCCAGGATCACGAGGGGGCTGCGCACCTCAGCAATCGCCTCGATCAACTCCCGCCGGGGATGGGTGAGCACTTCTTCCAAAGCCTCTTCGCTCTCGATGAATTCCGGATTCGTCCTCACCCCCATCGGTTCTAACGACGATCGCGGCACGGACCAATTTCCAAATGGAAGTCACGAGCCAGTTTCTGAAGATCCCACAAGTCCTCGGCACCTGGCGGGGTCGAGCATCCTGGATCCGGGAGCAAGCCCCGGTCCTTGCCTGTCTCCCGTTGCGGCCTCCCCTTGCTGCCACAGTAAAAAGGCCACAAGCCGGAAACCTCCGACCTGTGGCCTGAAAGCATTGTTGGAATCAAACCTCGTCGGGACCCATCCAGCGGAAGTTGGACACGCGGAAGCGGCGTCCGAAGTCGACGAAGCTCTCACCTTGCTCAAGGAGCGGGTTGAGTCCGGTCACATCGGGGTTCACTGGCTCCGGCGTGCGCTGCACGATGGCTTCGCACCAGGCGCGGGCTCTCACATTCCCCTGTCCGTCCACGGACTCACCGTAGGCCCGCACCACGAAGGTGTCCGAGCGGGGACGGAGTGTGGAACCAATCACCTGGAGGATATCTCCCTGGGTCAGGTAGCCGGGAATTCCCCAGGCCACGGAGTCCGGCTTCAGGGTCTGGTCCAGGCGCGTGGCGTCGCTCATGTTGTCGAAGCGAACGGGAGGAAGATCATTCTCGTTATTAATCTTGAGCGGGCCGGTATCGAACTCGGCATTGACTCCGGCGGCGGAGAGGGCCGCCTCGATGGGGCCTTTCTCTCCGTGCACGTCGTCCACCAGGCGGCGGTTCACAAAGTCGGACAGGCCAAAGAAGGGAGCCCGTTCTTTCACCTCGCGCACGATCTCCTCTGCCAGCACATCGAGATCCCCGTCCGAGAGACTGCGGAAACCACCGGTGGCTTCCTTGTCCTCGGGCCCCGCATCCAACCACTCGCCCTGGGGCGGGTTGAGCAGGCGCGGGAAGGGAACCGCATATTCGCTGCCGTAACCCGTGTCGGCGGTGGTGGCGAGGACTGCCTTCCAGGCTTCCTTGCTCACCGAGTGGACATTGAAGCCACCCTCCAGCCACAGCTGGGAAGCTGCCCGGTGGAAGTCCGTGATATCGCTCTCCACCTTACTGCCGGAACCATAGAGACCGATCCGGCCATTGGGGAGCGGGTTCTCATCGGGATTCTCAAGGAAGTCCGACTTGCGACCGGAAGAGCCGGTCGAAACAAAGAAGTTGTCCCAGAGATTGAAGTTCACCTCGTAGCTCAGATCGTAGACCACAAAGTGATCGGTCGGGCGCTCAAAGAGAATCTGGCGCGTCAGCATGGCCCAGTAGTCGGGTCCCCGTCCGGAAGTCCGGCCATCGGCCCAGCCAAAGAGATACTGGTTCCAGCCATGGTTGGCCTTTTCGCGGGAAGACTGCAGGACCGGGCTGGTGGTCTTGCGACCCACTCGGGGATCCGCCAGCGAGTTGCCGATCGCATAGCTCGGATGCCAGCCAAACTCCGAGAGCTTGAGATGACGCATGTAGCCAATGGACGGAATCCCGATTTCCTGGCGAGGCACTTCAAAGAGAACCACTTCGTCAGGACCGGCAACCGGCGCTCCGAACGGATTTCCGAGCATCCGGCCATCTTTGGGGCGGGGCATCATGGCCTGCCAGGAAACCGCCGAATCGAAGAGATCCCTGGTGTACACTCCGTAGAAGTGCGGAGGCTGGTCTGTCACGTTGTCCCAAGGGGTCCGGCAGAAGTAGGCTGCCCGCGGGTTCCAAGTCCCGACGATCGAGGTCTGCAAGTGATGCGGCGTGCGCCGGAGTTGTCCGGAGCCGCGAATGTTGGAGGCGTGCTCCTGCCACCAACGGAACCGGAAGCCATCGCGAGTCCGCGTATCCGGAATGGCCGTGCCCGGCAAGCGGTCGCGGCTGCTCCGCAGCGGATAGACGGGGACGGGGTTGCGCGCGCTCCACTGCACCGGCAATTCGTCACTACCACCAGCCTGCACCGAGGTGTTCGCATAGACGATGGACTGCAGGTTGTTGAAACTCGAGTCGGTGGCGCGGCCTCGCACGCTCGTGGCGTCTTTCAGGGACATCATGTAGTTATCACCACCAGACTGATTGCCCGGTCCCGGAAACTCCACAAAGCTGGCCAGCGGACTGGTGTGCTTCACCTGCATATCCTGCCAGAAGTAGATCGCAGGATCGGGCGCCACCGACGACGACAAGGTGTTGCGGAACACGTTTGAGATCTCATACTGCTGCGTGCGCTCGGGGCTGAAGACCAGGGTTTCGCCCGGCAACATCGTCGTCGGCGCGATGCTCATCAGGATCCATCCCACATAGTGCCCGGGGCTCTGGTCCGGTGCGCTCGGCTTGGCGCCCACCTTGGTCGAACCTCGGCCAAAGGGAATGGGGACATTCCGGCGAGTGCCATCGGCACCCGTGACCTGCACGTCCTTGTTCCCGTTCACAAAAATGGTCGCCACCATCGGGCCGGTCTGCAACTCAACGTTGAAGGGATTCCAAAGCGCGATGCGCGGATAGTAGCAGATCCGCAGGTTGTACTGGGTGTTGGGCGCCCCGGGGGTATCCGGATAGGAGGCCAGGTTGTAGTAAATCGAGCCCTCCACCATCACCGGGAACATATTGGGTTTATCGAAGGGAAGGAACGAGGCGGGGCGAAGGTTGCCACCGTCATAGACGTTGACCCCGTCGTTCATTCCCCGCAACGCACTCTGTTGGGCTGGTGCCGGCGCAATCATGTTGTGTTCGCTCTCCGAGTAGCCAAAGCGGCTCCCCATCAGCGACCAGTTACGCAGCAGGGCGAAGGTCGGGGCGATGTCGCGGTACTTGGTCTGGGCCCAACGGGTGCCTTGTTCGTCGGCTACATTCGGGTTCGCCGGTCCGATCATGTTGTCCAGGTCATTCAATCCCTGGGAGACGATCCGGCCGTTCGCACGGAGATCCGAAATGCGGCCCCTGCTGTGCAGGAAGGCCGTCAGGTCGCGCTGCAGTCCTCCCTGCCGCACATTGGCCAGCACCGCCTTGGAATTGGTGGTGATGTGGTGGTAGGCGACTTTCATGTCATCCTTGTCGATGTTCTGCGCCAGTCCCAGAGTCTTGTGCGAAACCGTCCGGCGAGCCTCGTCATCGTCGAGCTCACCCAGTCCATCGATCTTTTCTTCCGCGGTATCCTGCGCGTTGACCAAGCGCTCCATCCCATCCGGACTGTTTCCCCGCCGGGGATTATCAAGGCTGTATTCGTCGACCTGGGCGACGTGCGCTTTCACGCCGAGATCACCGACCCAGAACGCATATCCGCCAGTCTCGCGTCCATTCTTCCACGTCGCAACACGAGGCGCGAGGACTTCCTGGGAAACTCCCCCTCCCGCTCCATCTTCCACCGTGCCGGGACCAACCAACAGAATTGCACTTTCCTCGAGGCGCGCATTCTGCGCACTGATCATATCATCGCCTCTCTCCAGTCTGCCGCCTTCGTTGCCGCTCACAAGGTAGTTGAGCACTTCCTTCTCACGGTCATATCCTTCCTCAAAGCGCCGGTCGCTCAGTCCACCCTCGAGGTCATTGCGCACCCAGGGAGACTTGTTCTCTACGCTCCCCGTGTCGCCCAGCCACTCCGTGCTCCACACCCCGGTCCAGAAGGGTTGATCCACCCCTTCGATGGAGAGCGATTCCGGACTTTCATCCAGGATTCCTGCCGCCGCCGAGACTCGCTGGTCGGGGCCCAATTGCTTCTGCAGATCACCAATGGCCAACATCAGGGCCAGGCGTGCGTTTGCTCTTGCTTCCAGTTTGGCCAGTTCCGCCGATGAGCTCCGCACCGTTACCGCCGAGAGGGAGAGGAGACCAATCGCGATCAGGGAAAGGAGTACCAGAATCGTGACGGTCGTGATCAGGGCGAAGCCTTTGCGTGCTCCTGCCCTGCGAGTTCTCAAAACAGATTTCGTCTTCATTGGTCAGTTGGTCAGTCGGTCAGTGTATTCGCAATATACATACGAGAATCGGTTCTCGCGCCAGAAAAATCTCTGTATTCACCAAGTATTCTCAGATTTCCGTTCAGTTCCAGAGCACCCACCCTGCGCTGACGCTCCAAAAACAGAGCTTCAAGGCCAATATCTGCCATCAAATCACAGCGCCGCCCGGAGGTCAATTCCGTCTCATTCTCCGCAATTCTTGCTCCTCCCCGGCTTAAATCTCGTCCTCACTCAACCAGCGGAAGCTCACCATCTGGAACTGGCGTCCGAAGTCGATGGCGCCCTTGACGTTCAGGATCGGATTGAGGCCGCTTTCATCGGGATTCACCGGCTCCGGAGTGCGCTGCACAATCGCCTCGCACCAGGCCCGGGCCTGCACCTTCCCCTCGCTATCCAGTGACTCGCCGTAAGCCCGCACGAGGAAAGTGTCCGACCGCGGACGGAGGGCCGAACCGACGAGCTGCACGAGGTCTCCCTGGGTCAGGTAACCGGGAATCCCCCAGGCCACCGAGTCCGGCTTCAGGGTCTGGTCGAGCCGGGTGGCGTCACTCATGTTGTCGAAGCGAACCGGTGGAAGATCTTCATCGTTATCGATCGCGTACGGTCCCGCATCCCACCTCGCGTTGATGCCGGAGGCGGAGATCGCCGCCTCGAGGGGCCCCTTCTCGCCGTGCGCGCTGTCCACCAGGCGCCGGTTGATGAAGTCCGAGAGACCGAAGAACGGAGCGCGCTCCTTGACCTCGCGCACAATCTGCTCCGCAAGGGCATCAAGTTCTTCCTCGGAGAGACTGCGGAATCCGGCCATCGCTTCCTTGTCGTCAGCTTGCGCGGCGAGCCACTCCCCCTCCGGTGGGTTGAGAACCCGTGGAAATGGGATGGCCCCCTTGCTGCCGTAGCCGGTGTCCATCGTGGATGCCAGGAAGGCCTTCCAGGCATCCTTGCTGATGGAGTGCACGTTGAAACCACCCTCTAACAGAAGCTGACGGGCGGCACGGTGAAAGTCGTTGATCTCGCTCTCCACCCGGTCGCCGGATCCGTAGAGGCTGATGCGGCTGTTGGGCAACGGGTTGTCATCCGGATCGTCCAGGAAGTCCGACTTGCGCGCCGCGTCCCCGGTCGACAGGAAGTAGTTGTCCCACAGATTGAAGTTCACCTCGTAGCTCAGGTCATAGACCACGAAGTGATCGGTGGGACGCTCGAAGAGAATCTGCCGGAAGAGCATCGCCCAGTAGTCCGGTCCCCGTCCGGAGACCCGGCCATCGGCCCAGCCAAAGAGATACTGGTTCCAGCCGTGATTGGCTCGTTCGCGGGACGACCGCAATACCGGGCTGGTCGTCTTGCGGCCCACCCGGGGATCGGCCAGCGAGTTGCCGATCGCATAGCTCGGATGCCAGCCAAACTCCGAGAGCTTGAGATGGCGCAGGTATCCGAGGGACGGAATGCCGATCTCGGATCGCGGCACTTCGAAGAGCACCACCTGGTCCGCACCGGAAAGTGGCTGTCCAAACGGATTGCCCAGCTGCTTGCCGTCCTTCGGCCGGGGCATCATCGACTGCCAGGACACCGCGGGATCGAAGAGGTCGCGGGTATACATCCCGAAGAAGTGCGGGGGCTGATCCGTCACGTTATCCCAAGGGGTTCGGGAGAAGTAGGCGGCCCGCGGATTCCAAGTCCCGATCAAGGAAGTCTGCAGGTGCTGCGGTGACCGCCGAAGTTGGCCCGATCCTCGCTGGTTGGACGGGTGCTCCCGCCACCAGCGCAACCGGAATCCGTCCCGCGTGCGCACATCCGGAATGGCCGTGCCCGGCAGGCGATCGCGGCCGCTGCGCAGCGCATAAACCGGGACCGGGTTGTTGGCACTCCATTGCACGGGCAACTCGTCGCTCCCACCGGCCTGCAGCGAGCAGTTGGCGTAGACGATCGACTGGAGATTGTTGAAGTTCGTGTCGGTGACCTGCCCGCCAACACTGGAAGTATCCTTGAGCGACATCATATAATTGTCGCCCCCGGACCGGTTGCCTGGTCCCGGAAATTCGATGAAGCTCTCCGGCGACCGCGAGTGCTTGGCCTGCATGTCCTGCCACCAGTAGAGGGAGGGATCGGGTGCAACTGAAGGAGAGAGCCTGTTACGGAAGACGTCTGAGATCTCGTACTGCTGAGTACGCTCCGGACTGAAGACCAGAGTCTCTCCCGGGGCCATCGTGACCGGCGCGATGTTGCAGAGAATCCATCCCACATAGTGTGCCGGACTCACATCCGGGGCACTCTGAACCGCACCCACCTTGGTCGAACCGCGCCCGAAGGGAATGGGGGCACTCCGGCGACTTCCGTTGGAATCTGTGAGCTGCACCTCCTTGTTTCCGTTCACAAAGATGGTCGCCACCATCGGCCCGGTCTTCAATGCGACATTGAAGGGATTCCAGAGTGCGATCCGCGGATAGTAGCAGATCCGCAGCGTACGCTGGGAATTCGGGGTCCCGGGTCGATCCGGATAGGAGGCCAGGTTGTAGTAGAGCGAGCCTTCCACCATCACCGGGAACATGTTCGGGGTATCGAGGAGAAAGGGAGAGGCGGGGCGCAGATTGGCGCCGTCATAGACATTGATGCCGTTGTTCATCCCGCGCAGCATGGTCGGATCGCTCACCCCAGCCGGCACGATCATGTGGTGCTCCTTCTCCGACCAGCCCAGCTGTCTTCCGATCTGCGCCCACCTGCGCAGCAGGAGGAAGGTCGGGGAGATATCGCGATACTTGGTATCGGCCCAGTTCGTCCCCTGCTCGGAAGCCATCCTGGGGTTCGCCGGTCCGATCATGTTGTCCAGGTCAGCAAGTCCCTGGGAGACCACCTTGCCATTGACACGAAGATCCGCAATGGGACCGCGGCTGTTGAGGAAGGCCGTCAAGTCGCGCTGCAGCCCGCCCTGCCGGACGTTCACCAGGATGCTCCTGGAATAGGTCGTCATCGAGTGGAAGGCGCGCTTCAGGTCGTTCTTGTCGATGCCTTCGGCCAGGCCGGCAGTCCTGTCCGTGATCGTTCGGCGGGCCTCCTCTTCCTTCAGTTCACCCAGTCCATCGATCAATGCTGCTTCCGCGTCCAGGGCGTTCACCAGACGCTCCATGCCGTCGGGGCTGTTGCCACGCCGGGGAGCATCGAGATTGTAGTCGTCCACTTGCGCCACGTGGGCCTTTACCCCGAGGTCCCCCACCCAAAAGGAATACGCGCCCGTCACCCGGCCATTCCTCGAGGTCGCCACGCGGGGTGCACTCACCCTCTGAAATTCGCCGGGGCCCGCCGACCCCGCACCAACCAGGAGAATTGCGTCGGCCCCGAGCTTGGCATGTTGCGCACTGATGAAGTCGTCGCCCAACTCCGCCCTGCCCCCTTCATTGCCACTCACGAGGTAAATGAGCACCTCCCTCTCGCGGTCATAGCCTTCTTCAAAACGCCGGTCACGGAGTCCACCCTCGGTGTCGTTCCGCACCCACGGTGACTTGTTCTCATCGCTTCCAGTATCACCCAGCCATTCCGTGCTCCACACTCCGGTCCAATGCGGTTGGTCCACCCCTTCGATGGAAAGCGAGTCGGGACTTTCATCCAGGATGCCGGCCTCGGCCGAGATGCGTTGGTCGGGGCCGAGTTGTGTTTGCAACTCACCGAGCGCAAGCATCAGCGCCAGGCGGGAATTCGCTCGCGCTTCAAGTTGCGCCAGTTCTGCCGATCCACTCCGCACCGTCAGCGATGAGAGCGAAAGGAGACCAATCGCAACCAGCGACAGGATGACTAGGATCGCAATGGTGGTGATGAGAACGAACCCTCGGCGGGCCCCTCCTCCGAGCTTGCTCAAAACAGATTTCATCTTCATGGGTCAGTCGGTTAACGTATTGCCATTATACATACCGTATCCACATTGTAAATACGGTATATTCTTTGTAAATACGGTCATTCCCGACTGCAAATCCAAAAGGGAACCCTCAAGCTTCAAAAACAGGGGTTTTAGGGCCAATCTCAGGGTCCTCTCACAGGCTTCCCTCTGCTCAAATTCCGCATATATTGCCCACGCTGCTACCCGATTTGGGGAATCCCGACCTCACCAGTCTGATTCTCCGGCCCGCAGCAATTTCCTGCCCATGGACCCCCGCTACCTCCCTGCAGCTCTTGTCCTCGCGATCCTCTGGACCGCCGAATCACTCGCGCCCATGTTCGCGCCGCGTCGTCGGCGTCTCTCCCACAACGCCGCAAACTTCGGGCTCGCCGCGATCAATACCGCCCTCTCCTTCGGACTCGCTTTCGCGCTGCTCACGGTCACCGACTTCGCACGCTCTCACCACCTGGGCTTGCTCCCCCTCCTCCCTCTTCCCACCCCCTTGCACTGGATCCTCGGCCTTGTCCTCCTCGACTGCTGGCAGTACTGGTGGCATCGCCTCAATCATCGTCTTCCCTTCCTCTGGCGCTTCCATGCCGTCCACCACGCCGATGCCGAACTCGATGCCAGTTCCGGCGTTCGCTTTCACACCTTCGAGATCATCTTCTCCTTCCTTGCCCGTCTGCTCGTCCTCCCTCTCCTCGGTCTGACAATTCCGCATCTTCTTCTCTACGAAGCGATCTCCCTTCCCATCATCCTCTTCCACCACAGCAACCTCCGTATTCCCGCCCCATTCGATCGTGCCCTGCGCTGGCTCATCGTGACCCCGCGCATGCACTACGTGCACCATTCCCGGCACCAACCCGAGACCGACTCGAACTACGCCAGCTGTCTTTCTCTCTGGGACCGCCTCTTCCGCTCCTTCCGCCTCCGCGAACACCCCGGAGAGATCGAACTGGGTCTCGACCATTGGAGTGAACGCGAATGGCGCAGCCTCCCTGGCATGCTCCTGACCCCCTTCCGCCGCAAATAATCAACCCTCAGGAGAAACGCCAGCCCCGGCATCTGAGCGTCTCTACCCTGGTCCCTGAACACGCTCCCCTACTCCTTCGGCTCTTCCGGCTTGGGCTCCGGTTCCTGCACCACCGTCGTCTTCTTTCCACCCTGGATCTTCCCAATCGCCACCGCTGTCTCCTTCACCGCCGCGGCACTGGTGAGCACTCCCACTTCCACGAGGAATTTCTTGCTCTTGCCGGGTGCGATCGTCTTCACCCGGCCGCGCTCCCGCTCCACCGATCGATTGTAGGGAAAGCCCGATCCCGGCTCGAGGCCTGTCACGTAGCCTTTCTCGCCCACGTCTGTGTTTTTCCAGAGGGTGAAGAAGGGAAGACTGTCTACGTTGTAGGAGATCGAAACTCCACGGTCCGCAGCTTTGTTCTGCAGCATCACCGTCGTCCTGCCGTCACTCCCGGCATTCAATACCATGCAGTAGACCGTCTCGCCGTAACCCTTGGTGGGACCATCGTAGACCGGGTAATCCGCGATCTCCGTGACCGCGCGCTCATCGAAAGGCCTCACGCTCTTGATGGGTGCCACAAACCTCGAGCCCTTCTCAAGCAGCGGTTCGCCGTAGTTGCTGTGATAGATGATTTCGAACTCCTGCTCGGTCGATCCACGATTCGTGAGGGTGTCATCAAAGCGAACGGTCGTGCTTCCGATCTCGGTCGAGATGTCGGTCACCATCTCGAGGTTCGCGAACTTGAACATCTTCTCTTCCACCCGCCCGCGCACATGAATGCGATTGCCGATTACAAGAACCTCCACCTTCGAGGCGGGAAGGTTGGACGCCTTCCCGTGCAAGGTCAGCATCTTCTCCCCATCCTCGCCCGGATGCCCCGCGAACTCATAGCCGCAACGCGCCATCCACTCATTGAACCCGTCCAGCCATCCGAGGCCGCCACGGTCCGCCGGGTTGATGAAGGCCGGATTCACAATCTCGGTCACCGGTGAGTTCCACCCCAACTTTACATCTTCGCAATGAAGCTCGTAGACATTCATCCCGCGCGTCGGGATCACCGAGAACTTCAGCTTCCCATTATCCACCTCCACCACATCGACGCCCGCCTGCTTCCCTCCCCGCAGGGTGTACTTCCGCACCGACCATTCCGCCTTCCCGGTCGTCTTCACCACTCCACTATCGATCGCGAAGCTCTCCACCCACGTGTTGGTGGCGGTATCGGTGAGGGTCTCGTGAAATTCCTGCGCGGACAATTCACACGTGAAGGCAACAAGAGCGAGGGTGGCGGGCAGGGTGAAGGGCAATGTTCTCATGGTTCTCCCCCAAGAAAATCGCAGGACTCCCCTGCCTGACAAGCCAAAGAACTCGCCGCCTTCCGCACCCGCGTCCTATCTCTGAGACACTTTCAGTCGCAAGATCAGCGAGGACCGGCTGAACGGCAGCAAGGCACGGTAAACAACCCGCTCGCCGGTGGTCTCAATCGTTGGCTCCGTGCGCACCAGACTCAGCAGCTCCAGACTGGATTCCCAATTGGTCGCCTCAAGGATCTCAAGCTCATACCGAAGTTCGGGTGTCTCGTAGCTCCCAAACCCCGTCTCTACTCCACCCCGCCAACGGTTGTAATGAACCTCCAGCGCGTCCCCCACCCAAACCACGTCAAAGTAGGGCTTCGAGCGATCATCATTGGGATTGGTCACCCCCGCAAATTCATGGAAGTTGTTCCAACCGTCCCCATCACTGTCTTCCTCGTAGGTCCCGCTGCCAACCGGGCCTCCCAGGTGGAACACGTGCCAGGTCTCAAACGTCGGCGCACCGGGTGCAATCACCGTGACCCCTGCTCCCTCCGAAAGGATTGCTCCTACCGGATTCCAGACCTGGCAACGATACCCTGCAGAACCGCTGAGGGAGAGGGGCGCCGGGAGCCCCCCAATCAGGAGATTTGCAGTGCGGCTTCCCTCGATCCCACCACCATCGCTCAGCGCAACGCCGTTACGCAGCCACTGGTACGAGATCGGCTCACTCGCTATCACGCTCACCGAATAGGACGCCACTCCGCCATCCCAGAGGAACACGGGGACCGGATGCCTGGTCACGGTCGGCGCCAATTCAACCGTAAGCTGAACCGAACTCTCGACTGTTCCCGCGCTGTTCTTCACCTCGCACACGTAGTCCCCCGTGTCACTTAGCCCGACATTCTCAATCGTGAGGAGAGGCGAAGAGGCTCCCTGCAACCCGCTTCGGTTCTCCAATGCGACACCGTTGCGGTACCACTGAAACGCCGGCGGCGGAGACCCGCTCGCCTCCACCATCCAGGATACCGAATCTCCTGGATCGCTCGTCTCGTTCGCCGGAGGTTGGCTGTGGATCTCGGGCACGCGTGGCGCCAGTTCTCCCTGAAAGTCTTCAATCTTCTGCCGCAGGGTTGCCACCACCGCTGACTCCAACGCAGCCACATTGTGACGTTCCTCCGGATCATCCACCAAATCGTACAACTCGGGTTCCGCGAGCCCCTCCTCCCACAGCAACTTCCAACGCCCGTCCCGGATCGCAAACTGAGGGGCATTTGAAAGAGGACCCACTGCGTCTGAGCGATACTCCCACACGATCGGGGTCGCGCGCGCCGAGGGCGTTCCCTTCAATACCTCCAGCCGGTCTTCCCCATCCAGGAAGGGCGGCACGAATTCTCCCAGGAGGGTCGCAATACTCGGCAGCCAATCGCTTGAGCAGATCACCGAGGTCGTGTCCACCGTCCCCGCGGGAATCACTCCCGGCCAACGAGCAATACACGGCATCCGAACTCCACCCTCGTAAATGCTTCGTTTCCGCCCCCGGAACCGGCCCGTGTTTCCGCACCCCGTCGAAGACGAGAGATTGAGACGGTAATCTTCCGGTCCGTTGTCACTGGTAAAGAGGAGCAGGGTATTCTCTGCCAGCCCTGCCTGCTCGAGATAATCCAGTAACCTCCCGACAGCTCCATCGACACTCGTCATCACTGCATTGTATTCCAGGAATCGCTCGTGCGCGTCTGGCATGGAGACGCAATAGTCCCGCATGTAGGAATCAAAATCTTCCACCGGAAATGTCTCTCCGTCGTAGACCCGCTTCTGCGCACTGGAAGCGACCAACGGATCGTGCATCTGGAAGAACCAGAGGTTCAGGTAAAAGGGTTGATCACCGTTGGCATCAAGGAACCCGATCGCGGCATCCACAAAGTAATGAGAAGAGTAGGACCAATAGTGGTTGTTGATCGGCCAGGAAGTCCGAAATTCGTCGATGCCGTAGTCGGTTAGCCTTGGTGCATTACTCCCTCTGCTCAAGTGCCACTTTCCAAAGTGCCCCGTCCGATAACCCGCCCGCTTCGCGACATCCGTGACCAGCACGACATCGGTATCGAGATAATTCGGCATGTTCCGTCGCATGTTCACACGCAGATTGCTACTGATGAAATCGTGAATCCCAAACCGCGACGGCTGGTGACCCGTCATGAACGAGACTCTCGTCGGCGAACACACCGGTGAGGCCACATAGAAATTCTCAAAGACGCGCCCTTCCGACACCAGCCGATCAAGGTTCGGTGTTTTCACATGCGGATGACCCAATGCCGCGATGTCCCAACCCATGTCGTCGACCAGGATCATGATCACATTCGGCGGGTCTCCCTCTCCCTGCGCGGTGCCTCCCACTCCACTTACCAGGGAAACGAGCATCAGCCACACCACAACTTGTCCGGCATTCGCGCAGAGCAATGAGGATAGCGGGAAATGGACTCTCATCAAGGGGCGAGACTCTTATGGCCCAGCCCGTCCCTCCCCGCAAGCCCGGGGCTTGCAGAGCCCGATGGGCCGGAGTCAAAAGCCACAAGTTCCAGCGTCAACGGCCAAGGATACTGATTCCTAGGCGGTTTGCTCCCTCTTCCTCCCAGCGCCGACCTCAGACCCTCGGCCCTTCCCCGTAGCTACTCCGCTTTCCGAGTTTCAGAAAGAATCGCTCCACCGTCCACGCCGACACCCACGCCACTGCCGTCGATACCACAAACGCACCCAGCATCACCCACATGGCCTCGCTGGTCATCAGCGAAGGCGGCGCCTTCAAGACCCACCCATGCAGCAACCCGGCCACGGCCTGGTGATACATGTAGAGCCCATAGGAAATACTCCCCCAAAAGCAGAGCCCCGGAGACCGGAGCACCCAGGTCAGTCCCGATCCCCGGTAGAGCAACGCTACCAGCAGGAAGGTTGCGTAGAGAATCGCAAACCAGGAGTACTTGAACGACCCAAACCCACCAGCCATGCTGAGAGTGAAGGTAATGCACAACATCACCATGAAGCACAGCAGGATGGAGAGCTGCAGTTTCTGAGCAGCAGACCAGATCGCCTCGCTCCGCACCAGCACCGCGACCGCCACTCCGGCCATCAAGGCATCCATCCGGAACAAGGTGACCACGTAGGTGTGGAATCCCGGAAGCGCCAATCTCAGGAGGAAGGCAACCAGGATCAAGGGAACGATGCTCTTCACCCACGCCACCCTGCCGATCAGGAGGATGAGCAGGGGGGCCACGATATAGAATTGCTCTTCCACCGCCAGCGACCAGGTCACCCCCAGGAAATTCCCTCCAAACCCACCGGAAGCCATGAAGAAGTTCTGGGTGAAGGTCGCATAGGAATACCAGGGCATGAGATCGAAAAACAGCCATCCGAAGTCATCGCTGCTGAGCACCAACTTCAACCCGTAGCAGGAGATGAGCAGCACCCCGAGTACCGGCAAAATCCGGCACGACCTCCGAATCCAGAACACCTTGAGAAAGTTCTTCTTCCGGCAGCTGTCCAGGATGATCCCCCCGATCAAGAATCCCGAGAGCACAAAAAACAAATCCACCCCCGACCAGAATACCCCCGTCGGCTGCAACAACCCCTCAACCAGACTCCCCGGCGCCACCTCCTTCTCGACTCCCGTCACATAGTGCCACACCAGCACCATGAGAATCGCGATCCCCCTCACTCCGTCAAGTTCCCTGATGCGGCCTTTCATCAGCTTGTCGCCGCGTCTGAGAGCCGAACACCCTCGACCTTCTCCGCCGGCTCTACAGGTTTCCGCCCCGCCACGATCTCTTCTAACAAATCACGCGCGGCCCGTCGAGATCAAGCCCTCCTGTTCGCCTGCAAGAGACCGAATTCTCACAGACCCATCGCCTGGTTCCGCGAGGCCTCCGCTCGCCTCCAGGTTCACTCGGTAACTCTTGATTCGCCCGTGCCGGCGAGGCCACTATTGAATGGTTTCTACTGGCAACTCTCACATTCCTCCCCATTCATCATCGCGTTGATCGAGCAGGCGTTCTGCTCCTCAGGCGTCGGTGTCTTCTTCTCCGGCTCCCCCTCCCGCGGGAGTTCCTTCTTCGGGCGGGTCACGGTCGCCTTCTCGATGTTACTCGCCTGCATCGTACGCAGGTAGTAGGTCGTTTTCAGTCCCACGTGCCAGGCGTGGCGATACATGTGACTGAGGGCCTTCATGTCTGGTGAGGCCAGGAAGAGGTTCACCGACTGGCTTTGGTCGATCCACTTCTGGCGGCGCGCAGCGGCGTCGAGAATGAAATTGAAGCCGATCCCGAAGACGGTGAGGTGCTTCTGTTTGAGCTCTTCCGGGATGCTCTCGATGTCGGCCAGTTCCCCGTCGTAGAACTTGAGTTCATCCAGCATGCCCTGGGTCCAGAGCCCTTCCTGCTTCAGGTCCTGCACCAGCTGGCGATTCAAGACCGTGAAGACGCCACTCAGGTTGCTCTTCACGAAGATGTTCTTGTAGTTCGGCTCGATGCACGGGGTGGTTCCCATGATGTTCGAGATCGTCGCAGTCGGCGCAATCGCGAGCACGTTGGAGTTTCGGATGCCGTGCTTGAGGATCTTGTCGCGCACCGGGCGCCAATCCATCTTGCCTCCGCGCGGAACGGCCAGTTCCTGCCCGCGCTCTTCCTGGAGAATATCCAGCGTGTCCTGCGGGAGGATGCCACGATCCCACTTCGAGCCACGATAGGTCGAGTAGGTCCCGCGCTCGGAAGCGAGATCGCTCGACGCGCTGTAGGCGTAGTAGGCGATCGCTTCCATGAACTCGTCGTTGAAGGCCACTGCTTCGGCGCTCGCGAACGCCAGGTTCTTCTTGAACAGGGAATTCTGCAATCCCATCACCCCGAGACCGATCGGACGGTGCCGGCTGTTCGCGGTCTTGGCCGCCTCAGTCGGGTAGAAGTTGATGTCAATCACGTTGTCGAGCGCACGAATGGCCACATTGATGGTCTCACGCAACATCTCGTGATCGAGCATGCCGTCCCTCGTGATGTGGGTGTCGAGGACCACCGAGCCGAGATTGCACACGGCCGTCTCCTCGTCGCTCGTGTTGAGCGTGATCTCGGTGCAGAGATTCGAAGAGTGGATCACGCCCACGTGGTCCTGCGGGCTGCGCAGGTTGCAGGGATCCTTGAAGGTGATCCACGGATGACCCGTCTCGAAAAGCATCTTGAGCATCTTCTTCCAGAGCTCGATGGCCGGCACCGTGCGACTCCAGATCTTGCCCTCGGCCGCGAGGACCTCGTACTCGCAGTAGCGCTGCTCGAACGCCTTGCCGTAGAGGTCATGGAGATCCGGGCACTCGTTGGAACGCAGCAGGGTCCAGTCCTGGCGCGCTTCCATGCGCTTCATGAAGAGATCCGGAATCCAGTTCGCGGTGTTCATGTCGTGCGTGCGCCGGCGCTCGTCCCCGGTGTTCACCCGCAGCTCCAGGAAGTCCTCGATGTCGTTGTGCCAGGTCTCCAGATAGGCGCAGCCCGATCCGCGACGCTTGCCGCCCTGGTTCACTGCCACCAGCTGGTCATTGTGCAGCTTCAGGAACGGGACCACGCCCTGGCTTTCGCCGTTCGTGCCCTGGATGTAGGCGCCCGTGCCCCGCACGCTCGTCCACGATCCCCCGAGGCCACCCGCCCATTTCGAGAGAAAGGCATTCTCAGAGATTCCGCGAATCATGATCGACTCAATGGAGTCGTCCACCTTGTAAAGATAGCACGACGACAACTGCGAGTGCAGCGTGCCCGAGTTGAAGAGCGTCGGCGTGGAGGAACAGAAACGGCGCCCCTTGTAGAGCTGGTAGAGGCGGATCACCCAGTCCTCGCGGTTGTGCTCCTCGGCCTTGAAGAGCCCCATCGCCACCCGCATCCAGAAAAATTGTGGGGTCTCCATCCGCTTCGGCTTGCCTCTCCCGGTCTTGTCAACGATGAGATAGCGGTCGTAGAGCGTCTGGATGCCGAGGTAGTCGAAGTCGAGATCGGCCGAAGGATCAAAGGCGGCCGAGAGGCGATCGAGATCAAAACGCTCCAGCAGCTCCGGGCTGATCCGCTTGATGGCCACTCCGTGCTTGAGGTAGCGCTTGAACTGCTCCTGGTGCGCCGCTTTGAGCGCCGCAACGCCATCCCGCTGGATCGACCAGTCGAGAACCTCTTCGTAGATGTAACTGAGAAGAATGCGGGCCGCAAACTTGGCGAAGTCGGCGTCCTTCTCGATGAGCGATTTTGCATTCAGGATCACCGTCCGCTGCAGCTCCGTGGCCGAGATCTCCGCGCCGATCGAGCGCCGCAGTTCAAGCTCGATCTCCTCATTGCTGAGGCACAGATTGAGCCCGATCATTCCGAACTGGATCCTCCTCTTGAGCTCGCTGCCGTCCCAGAAATCGCTTTGGCCATTGTCGTGGGTGACCACCACCATGGTTTCCTGGTTGGGATCCTCGGCGTTCTCTGCGAAGTGCACCTTCCGGATTTCCCCCCGCTGGATGCGGTAGGACATGTAGGCCCGCATCACGTCGATCTGTCCCTGGCGACCGAGCTCTTCT
The DNA here is from genome assembly GCA_046581525.1 of Roseibacillus sp. Lineage (GTDB taxonomy): Bacteria > Verrucomicrobiota > Verrucomicrobiia > Verrucomicrobiales > Akkermansiaceae > Roseibacillus_B. The sequence goes on from JAYGGC010000278.1 coordinate 64,038, forward strand.
TCCACCAGGTCCTGCACGTCTTCGATATGCATGAACGCCGAATCGCCTGAGCGCACCCGTTGCGTGACACCGTGGGCAATGCGCGCCGCCGGCTCGGGATCCTTGCGCAGGTCGAGGAAGGCCTTGCGCACCGCGGTCTCGATCTTGGTCTCGCTCCACGGCACCACATTGCCATTCCGGCGAATCAGCCGCACCGGCATGGGGTGTGGTCCATCGCTCACCACGATCTCGCCGTTCTTCTCAAAGCTCCGCGCAAAGACCAGCGACTTCGCCACGTCGTGCGCATCGTTCTCGATGAGCGCCTTTTCGATCAGGAGATAGAGATCGTTCTGACTCAGCTTGATCGAACCGCCGCGCTGCACCTGCTGCATGAGGCTCTTCACCACGCTGAAGGACACCCCCGAGACAAAGTTGCGGTTCTCGGCATTCCAGATGCGCTCCTCCTGTTCCTGCCGGGACAAGAGCAAGTCCGTGAGCGCTTCGCCAATTGTGTCCGCAACATCGGCAAGCGAAAACTCCTCTTCCCCCGTCGCGCGGGTTACAATGATTCCCGGAATCGGCGTGCGGTGTTCAGTCGCGAGAGACTCGCGCCAATTGTAGCGCTGGCAACTCGCGTCCTCGCTGTGACGGTTCGCGATGACCTTCTTCAGTGCGATGTCTGCTTCAAGGGTAATGGGTCGATACATGATGGGTTTGCGGAGTGAATGATGGAGCGTTTGCTGGTTTGCGTTGGTTGTTCAGGGGCAGCATTCGATCTCAGGCGGGAGCGCAGGGCCACAGGAAGGCAATCAGCGGCTTCGGGCACTGAAACGAATGCCATGCACACGGGTGCTACAGTTCGTCATCGGTGTAGCTCACCGTCTCGAGGGCGGCTGACTTCTGATACTCCGTGACGCTGCCTTCGAAGAAGTTCTGCTCACTCTTGAAGTCCATCATCTCGGCGAGCCACGGGAAAGGATTCGCAGAGTTGGCATTGAGCGGATCGAGGCGGCAACCCATCAGGCGGCGATCACCGATGTAGTCGATGTAGCACTCGAAATCGGCGGCATTGAGCCCCACTGCATCGACAGGCAGGCAGTCGCGAATGAACCGCTTTTCAAGCTCAATCCCCTGGCGCATGGTCTCGCGCAAATCCACGCGAAAATCGGCGGTCCAAATCTCGGGGTTCTCGACCACCAGCTCATTGAGGAGCTTTCGCAGCAACTTGATGTGATTCGACTCGTCGCGCAGGGTGTAGCGGAACATCTGCCCGATCCCCGGGAACTTGTTCTGCCGATAGAGACTCAGGATCATTCCAAACAATCCGTAAAACTGCGTGCCTTCCATCACCTGGCCGAAAATGAACATGTTCTTGGCGAGGGCCTGCTTGTTCTCCATGATGGTGAGGTCCACGTCGCGGCGCAAGGCCCGGCTGTTGGAAACGAGGAATTCGTTCTTGGCCGCAATGGTCGGGATGTCTTCGAACATCGCCTCGCACTCGTGCGGATTGAGCCCCAGCGAGGATATCATGTAGACCAATGAATCGGCGTGGATGTTCTCTTCGTGTGCGTGGCGGCCGAGCACCAGCTTCAGTTCGGGGGCGGTCACCAACTCGCGCACCACGTGAAGGATGTTGTCGCCGACGATTCCTTCCGCGGCGGAGAAGTAGCCGATCCCCATCTTGATGATCCAGCGCTCGACGTCGGAGATCTCTCCCGTGCCGCGCCATTGTTCGACGTCCTTCTGCATTGGGATGTCCTCCGGCTCCCAATGGTTGTTCTTCATCGTCTTGTAGAGCTCGTAAGCCCAATGGTATTTCAGTGGCAGGATGTTGAAGAACATCGTTTCCTTGCCGTTGATAACCCGCTTTGCCGCGAAAGCTTGTTCCGCTTTCTCCCGATCGAGCACAAACGTGCGATCCCCAATTTGCACAGTGGTGGTTTCAGACATGGTGAGTTAGAGGGTGAACATGGCAGTTTCTTGGTGTTATTTTGACTTTCCGAACTATTTCTGAGGGTCCATTCAGCAATGCCGAGCCTATGCTGTGACGGCGGCTTCGGTCAACGCGATTTTGCTCATATTGTGCTGACAAATTATTCACACCCCAACATGTTGTGGTTTTGCCAGTTTTCCAGCAGGTTCACTTTTTTCTTGCGAGTTCCCCAATCGGGGAGAATCAGGCACCAACCGCCACTTTCTAACAGCTAATTTGTTACCCGAATCGGGCGAAAAAAAATCACCCCCTCGTCACGGGGTCTCGAATTGTCACCAAATTCTAAAAACTCAGCCCGCAGACCTCCCCTTCCGCTCTCTAACAGACTCCGAGTCCCTGAATTCTTGAGTTTCAGCGTTTAAAAAAATTGATTTCTAACAAATTAAAAAAAGAATGCGCTTTCTGGCTTCCTCTGAATATCACAATCTGTCTATTGCCGTTGAAAATCCACTTGAGCAACCGAATGCCCCTCACCATCCGCTCAGCCCTCTCTCTCTGCGCCATCTCCTTTGCGCTTTCGCACGGTGCTATTGCCCAGGAACTCCCCCAGCATCAGGACGATCCGATCGTTGTGCCCGGGTCCCCCGGCAACTCGAGCACCGAGGAATCTCCTGAGACCAGCGCTGCTCCCGAGCCCACCACCACCCTGCTCGCCGGCCTCGGCGGCTTGGCGCTCCTCTTCTTCGCGATGCGCCGGAAGTGAAGCCCTCGGGACGAGGTTAGGTCTTTCCACCCGCGACCGTTCGACCTCCCCTCTTCGCTGCGCTACGCCGTGGCAAGCCGACCTCGACCCTCGACCCGCTAGAACGACCAGTCGTGCTTGTCGAGTTCGCACACGCAGGCCGCAAGCAACTTGATCGCGTCCGCGATGTCCTTCTTGTGACACATCTCAATCACCTGGTGAATGTGACGAGTGGGCAGGGAAACTGCGCCCGCAATTGACCCTCCGGGCGTCATGCGTTGCAGACCGGCGGTGTCCGTTCCACCCGCGCGCAGGATCTCCGGTTGCCACTTGATCTTCTTTCCGGTGGCCACCGACTTCATGAACTCCACCATGCGGTAGTCACAGATGACGGAGGAATCCATGATCTTGATCGCAACCCCTTCTCCCAAACGCGTGCATTGTTCCTGCGGCTTCGCGTCCGGCGTGTCGAACGCAATGGTGGTATCGAGTCCAAATGCGAAGTCGGGTTGGATCTCAAGGGTCGAGGCATTCGCTCCCCGCAGTCCAACTTCCTCCTGCACCGTGAACACGCCGTAGAAATCATAGGCGGGTTTGCGCCGGCTCTTTTTCAGCACGCGCAATGTTTCTAACAGGAGGAACACCGAAGCGCGGTTGTCGAGTGACTTCACGTTCACGCATTCGCCCATTTCGATCAATTCACGTTCGCGCGTGATGGGATCGCCGATCGCCACCAACTTGTCCACCTTCGCTTTGGGCAGGCCGAGATCGACAAAGAAATCATCCAACTTCGGCGGCTTGTTGCGCTCATCAGGCGTCATGATGTGAATTGGTTTCGAACCCATCACGCCGATCAATTCTTCCCGTCCGTGGACCAGCACCCGCTGCGAGGTAAGCGTCTTAGGATCAAACCCGCCAAGCGGGTTGAAGCGCAGGAACCCATCCTTGTCGACGTGCGTCACGATGAAGCCGATCTCGTCCATGTGCGCAGCTGCCATCGTCTTTTTCTCCGAGGATTTTCCCTTCTTCAGCGCCACCACGTTGCCAATCGCATCGACGCGCACCTCGTCCGCCAGCCCCTCCAATTCCTCCAGCACCAGGTTGCGAATCCTCGTCTCAAAGCCGGGTGCTCCCGGGGCCTCGCAAACCCGCGCCAACAACTGAACGTCGATTGCCATGGCGGCACCCTAGCCGGGCGCTGCTGCTTGACAAATCCACCGGAAGAGGGATCACCCCTCGCACCATTTCCCAGCCTCCTCGCCGCCCTTGCCGCGCTTGAGGGGCACCTGCAAATCGCCCAATCCGTGAGGTTGTTCACCATGATTCCCGTCCGCGCCCCCGAATTGGACCTGCCCAAACAGCGGCGGACCCCTTCTCGGGCGGGAGCCGCTGCGCGATCTGCGTGGTGGGGGCGCCCCTTCCATCACCTCCGAAATCCCTCTAAGAATTCCCGCCCTCACCCGTTCCCCCTTGCGAAGTGGTTCTGCCGTGGAAACCAGGATCGCTTCACTGTTTCCGCACCTTGAGCGCAGGTGCCGGTTCCTCCGGCGCACCACCATGCCCATCGGCCACCGGTGGGTCCCAATCCAACGTCCAACTCTAACAATTTCATGAGCCATCATGCCCAACTAAGCCCACAGGCGCACGACCGCTACCAAGCGCAGCGGCGCTCTTCGACCGTTCTCAGCATCGTGATCTCGATCCTCAGCGTGGCCCTCGTCGGCCTCCTCCTGGCCTTCCTCATCCTCGAATTGCCGGCCGCCATCATCGACCCCATCATCGTCTACCGGAGAGACCTCATCGATGAGCCTCCGCCAAGGCCCAAACAGCTCAATACGCACCGCAAGCCGAACCCTGCCCCCGGCGGTGCGAGCGTCGCAATCATTGTCGTCAACTCAACTTCCGAAGTCGCAGTGCCTCGTCCCGATGTGACCCCTGCCGAATCAGTTCCCTTCGGGAATGGAGAGGGGATCGGAATCGGAATCGGAGATTTCGACGGATTCCCAAACGGAGTCCGCTGCCCAATCCCGGATTCCTTCTCGAAGCGCTGTGGCAAAGAGGACCGCTTGAACCGCCTGCGGGAATCCGGCGGGGTGGTCGGGATTGAAGATGCCGTGGTGAAGGCCCTCCGCTGGCTGAAGGCCAATCAAGGCAAGGATGGCAGCTGGGGCGCCTCCAACAAAGTCGGGATGACCGGCCTTGCCCTCCTCGCCTACCTTGGACACTGCGAGACCCCCGTCTCCGAAGAGTTCGGCGAGTCCTGCATGAATGCGATCGCCTACCTCCTCGACGTCGCCGCCAAGAACCAGGGCAAGATGGCGACCAATTTCCAGGACCGGCATTGGCCCTACGAGCATGCGCTCGCCACCTACGCTCTCGCCGAAGCCTTCACCTTCGGACAGGTCTTCCGCTACAATATTCCCGGGCACCACGACGCCGTGCGCGACTCCGGACAGTGGATCATCGACAATCAGCACAAGTCCGGTGGCTGGGACTACTCTTATGAGGAGGCCGGCGCCCGCGGCGGAGATCTCTCCATCACTGGTTGGCACATCCAGGCCTTGAGGGCCTGCAAGGCCACCAGGATTGAATTCCGCAACCTGCGCGCATGCGCAAACAACGCTCTCGCTTACGTGGAAGCGCGCCAGGCCCCCAGCGGCGGGTTCGGCTACTCCGGAACCACGCCGGCGGGCGGGGGGGTCTACTCCCTCACCGGGGTGGGAGCACTCAGCTTCCAGATCTGGGGCAAGGCCAGTCACAGTGCCGCCCGCAAGGGCGTCAAGTATCTGCAAAAGAACGCCATCCTCGACTACAACGGCGCGCAGAGCGATCTCTACGCGCACTACTACCACTCGCAGGCCATGATGCAGCACGGAGGAGTTGCCTGGACGAAGTACAATGAGAACTTCGCACCGCAACTTCTCAAGGCGCAGCACGCCGACGGATCCTTCGCCCAACCGGGGGGCGGCAACAAGGTCGAGGCCGTGGGAGGACTCTTCGCACAGAACAACCCGGAGGGGATCGTCTATCGCAATTGCCTCTGCGCACTCATGCTCGAGGTCTACTACCGCTACCTTCCGGGAACGAGCAAGTAAGAATCGTCCGCGGCTCGCGGACGGCCTCCGCAAACCAAACCCGGCTCGGAGCACCCGGCTGCGAGCCGCGGCACTTACGGACTGCAGATGATCACGCTCCAGGCTTCGTCAGCCGCAGACTGTCACCAAAGTCGCCTTTCACCGCCTCCAGGCGATCCCAAAGATCCGATGCCCTCGCCTGCGCCGCCGCACCGCCGGTCTTCATGAGATCCTTCAACTCATGAGGGTCCTCCGCCACATGGTAGAGGCGGACCGTGTTGTTGGCCTTGGGGTAAACGATCAGCTTGTAACCATCCTCCGTGATTGATCGCTGGACACTCAGATAGGCGCCGTAAATGTAGTCCCGCTTCGCCCCTTTGCCCGCCAGGTGGGGCTGGATGCTCTTGAATTGCACGTAGTCCGGGGTCTTTGCTCCCGCCCAGTCGAGGGTGGTGGGAATGACATCCTGGAGGTAGATCGGCGCATCGTTGGTCGTCCCCTTGGCGACGTCGGGACCAACCACGATGAATGGAACGCGCACGCTGTGATCGTACATGTTCTGTTTCCCGAAAAGCCCGTGCTTGCCCACTGCCAGGCCGTGATCGGCGGTGAAGACGATGTAGGTGTCCTTCTCCTTGCCCGTCTTCTTGAGCTCATCGAGCACCCGCCCGATTTGCGCATCCATGTGCGTGATGATGGCGTAATACTCGCGCCGGTGAACCTGCACCGAGTGCTTGCTACGCGGCATGGGGGCGAGGTTTTCGTCGCGTAGCTTGTGGGGATTTCCGATCTGGTCGCGATACGGATAACTCGGCAGGAAGCTCTCCGGAATCTTGATCTGCGAAACGGGATACTTGTCGAGATACTCCTGCGGCGCCTGCCGCGGATCGTGCGGGGCGTTGAAGGCAAGGTAGATGAAGAATGGTTTCTCACCCTTGGCAGCATCCTTCAGGTAACCGACCGCATCGTCGGCCTGCACTTCGCTCCAGTGCTTCCCTCCTTCCCAGAACCCGCCCACCGATTTGTCAGCCGCATTCCAGGGATCGGGCTTACCTTCCAATGGACGATTGTAGGCGCTCTTGACCGACTTCGGCATTCCGGGCCGCACGTGGGTGGCCACGTTGAAGACCTTGGCGGCATCCGCCTTCACGTGCCACTTGCCGGACATGTAAGTCTTGTAGCCTTCCTTCTCGAGGAGTTGCGGCCAGAATTTTCCGTTCGCGAGATACTCTGCCATCGCCTTCTTGTCGTTGGCCACTTTCTGCGCGTTCCAAAGCTGCCGGCCGGTCATCAACATGTGTCGGCTCGCCACGCACACTGCACCGCTCCAGGAGCCGGAGTTGTAGGCATGGGTGAAGGTGGTCCCGTTCTTCACCAGGCGATCGAGGTTGGGCGTTTCGATTTCCTCGTTACCGACCGCACGAATCGCGTCGTAGGTCATATCGTCGGCAAAGATAAAGAGAATGTTGGGCTTGGCAGCAGTGCCGGGCAGAGCGGCGACGACGAGGAGCAGAATGCTGAGGATGCGTTTCATAGGGCGATTTCCTTACGGCGGGCGGAAGTCTCACCTTCCAGCGAGGCCTGACAAGGAAGATCCCTCCGGAGCGGTATCTGGCGGGAAAGAAGAGATCTGGACCCAAGGATAGAAATATTCCAGCTTGGGGGACGTTTCAGAAGGACCTCCCGCCATGTTTTCGGGGATGTCCTTCCAGCACAAACCGCCACCAGCCATGAAAATCAAATTGACCATAGTTGCCCTCGCCACCGCCTTCGCTCTGCCCGGATGGAGCCAGGAGCGCGATGCCCCCCGCAAGACCACCGACAAGACCGAACGCCGCGAAGAGAATCGCGAGCGCAGCAACCGCCCGGAAAATCGCAAAAAGGACGCCGAGAATAGCAACCGCCCGGAGAATCGCGGCGGTGACAACCAGCGCGGCGGCCGACCGGAGAATCGCGGCGGCGACAACCAGCGCGGCAACCGCCCGGAGAATCGCGGCGGTGACCACCAGCGCGGCGAGCG
>JAYGGC010000003.1:0-4844 GCA_046581525.1 Roseibacillus sp.
CACCGCCATCCGCGACATGCACGTGCGTGGAGCGGGCTGCATTGGCGCCACCGCGGGCTACGGGATGTCGCTGGCCGCCCGGGAATCCGCCGGTTCGGAATCGCGGCTTCGGGAACTCGCCGCCCAGCTCATCGCCACCCGCCCCACCGCGAGCAATCTCGCGTGGGCGGTCGAGCGGCAACTCAAGGTGATCCTGGAAGCTCCGGTCCGTTCCTGGGAGGAGATCGCATCGCTCGAAGCGCAAGCGATCGCCGACGAAGACGCGGAGTGGTGTCGACGCATCGGCGAACATGGCTGCCAACTCATCGCCGAGATCGCGGCCGGAAAATCCGAGGGCGCCCCAGTCAATATTCTAACTCACTGCAATGCCGGCTGGTTGGCCTTCACCGACTGGGGCTCGGCCACTGCTCCGGTCTATGCGGCCCAGCGCGCCGGGATTCCGGTTCACGTCTGGGTCGATGAGACCCGCCCGCGCAACCAGGGTGCCCGCCTGACCGCCTGGGAACTCGCCAACGAGGGCGTGGCCCACACCGTCATCGTCGACAACGTCGGCGGGCACCTCATGCAGCACGGCCTGGTTGACCTCGTGATCACCGGAACCGATCGCACGACCTTGACCGGCGATGTGGCGAACAAGATCGGAACCTACCTCAAGGCCCTCGCCGCTCACGACAATGGCGTTCCGTTTTACGTCGCCCTGCCCTCCTCCACCTTCGACTGGAACATTCGCGACGGGGTTCGCGAGATCCCGATTGAGGAACGCGACGGCACGGAAGTTTCGCTCGTCGACGGGATCACCGCGGAGGGGACGCTGCAGGAGATCAACTTGGTGAACCCCGGCTCGCCCACCGCCAATCATGCCTTCGATGTCACTCCGGCGCGCTTCGTCACCGGACTGATTACGGAACGTGGAATCTGCAAGGCTTCCGAAGACGGAATTGCGCAACTCTTTCCCGCCCACGAACGGGAATGACCCACTCGGCCATGTCCGAACTCGTCCGCACTCTCAAAGATGGCTACTGGGATCTCACCACCGTGGTGCGTAGCTCCGACGGCACGCTGCGGGTCCGCAAGGAAAGCAAGCCCACCGAGAGTCCGGGTCCCTGGGCCCACGCTGCGCTTCGCAATGAGATCGCCTACCTCAAGTCCTTTCGAGACAACGAGCGGGCCCCCTTCCCCCCCCTGCTCGCTTCGTGGGACGAGGAGACCATTGGCTACGAGATCCCCTACTGCGAGGACCGGTCCGACTTCGCCAAGTTGCTCCTCGCGGGCAAGGTCGATCAGGATGCCGCCGACGAGATGCAGGACCAGCTTGGCGTTGCCATCTTTGAGGTCCTCCACCGCTCAGCGCTGCTGCAAGACGACCAGTTTACGGCCCACGTTCGTCAAGTGATCCACGAGTCGATCGAGGCTCTCGCCTCCCATGATCGTTTCCGTCCGCTCATTGACGCCCCGACACTCAGTATCAATGATCAACCATATCCCGGCCTCGCCGCCTCCTGCACTCTCCTTGGGCAGCGCAATCTCTTCGAGAGACTGGAGGCCACGCCGGTCGTCCTGCTCCATGGTGACCTCATCCTCGAGAACATCCTCTGGTCTCCCCTTCTCCTGATCGATCCCGTCTCGGTCGCCGGCCTCACTTCAGGACATCCTCTCTTCGATCTCGTGAAGTACGAATCGTATGCAAGTGGTGAGCTCTTCGCCATTCGCGAGGAGATCGTGACGGCGGAACCACGCGGAGCAGGGTTTCTCTTCGAGATCGACTGGGGGAACGCGCAACTCGCGCCTTTCCGACCATTCGACCTGCGCTCTCGTTTTCGAGCCGGATATGAGCGGCGCCACGGTGAAATCGACCGCGCCCTCTACGCCTTGCTCGACGGCTACTTCTCACTTGTGATGGCTCGCAACACAACAGGCGCCCATCAATGGGCGCGGGTCATCAAGGGCTGCCAGTGTCTCGCGACTGCGGCGGGGGAAGTCGAGGAACCTGTCACTGATCCTTGACCCAATCCGGCGTGCCAAACCAGTCGTGCATTTCCTTCACGAAGGGCTTCACGATCTCCGGCGGCTCCAGCACCGCTCCGCGGTCACCGGTGTCGCTGATCCAGGTGTCGAGGGCTCCCCGCAACCGCGCCAAAGCTTCGCGGTGCGCGGGTTCCCTGGAGCTTGCGAGATTGCGGAGTTCGTGCGGATCGCTTTGCAATTCGTAGAGCTGCTCACGCGGAAAGGCACTCATCATCTCGGCGGGCGGTCCGCTCAGCTTTCCCTCCGCGTGCAACTTGCGCATGAGAGGCTTGATCAGAAAACACTTCTCCTTGTAGCGATTCAGGGTCGGGAACCCGGCGCCCGGGGTGTAGTTGCGAATGTAGTGGTAGCGCCCGTCGTGGACCGAGCGCAGTCGTACCACGGTCTCATCGATACGATCGCGGCATGCGAAGGCATAGCGGCGAGGGGGATCGGCGCCCTCGCCCAGGAAGCGGCGACTCTGCATGCCGGGCGGACGTGCCACTCCCGCCATGTGCAGGGTGGTGGCGGTAAGATCGAGGAGACTGATCACCTGCTCATTCACCGAACCGGGACGGTAGTTCACTGGTGGGTTCAGGCCCTTGGGCCAGGAGATGATGAGGGGAACGTGCACGCCCACATCAAAACACCAGTGTATCCCGCGAGGCATCAATTGGCCGTTGTCCGCAAAGAAGATCACGATTGTGTTGTCCGCGGTGCCATCCTTCTTCAATTGCTCAAGGATCCAACCGATGCGCACATCAGTTCCGGAGATCGAGTTCAGGTAGCGCGCCCATTCCTGCCGCGTAATGGGATGCTCCGGGTAGTATGGTGGCGGGGTGACATTCTCGGGGGTGGCCACCTTCGGATGCCATTCCTCTCCCACCCACTTGACCCGCGGTTTCTCGGCTGACTTGCGGTCATAGATGTCATACTCCGCTTCGGGCATGTTGATCTGCGCGAAGAAGGGCTCCCTGGTCTTGAGCGACTCCCACTTCCTGGTGTCGTAAAGCTCGCCTTCGTTGACGAAATTGAGATCGAGTTTCCCGGTCCCCACCTCCCGGTCGCCGATGTGGGTGATGTTCGCGGTGGTATAGCCTGCGTCCTTCAGCCAGTGGGTCAACGGGCGCACGCCGGGCGGAAGTCGGAAGTCGTCGTCCCGGTGGGAGCGCATGTTGTGCATGTCGGTGGAGGTCTGGTACATCCCGGTGAAGAATGCCGAGCGACTGGGCGCACACACGGGAGAAGTGGAGTAGACGTTTGTGTAGCGCACGCCCTGCCTGGCGAGGGCATCTAGGTTGGGCGTGAGCACGTTCTTCTGGCCGTAACACGCCAAGTCGAGGGCGAAGTTTTCGCCGACGACCCAGAGGATATTGGGCTTCTTGGCAGAAACACTCGAGGCGAGGCCGGAACCAAGAAGGAGGGCGACAACGAAGCGGCAGATCGGGTGAAGGGCACACATGGCATCTGCCATTCAAGCAAATGTACTCAGCTTGGCGAGCGTGACAGAAACTTAATCGATCTCCGATGGCAGTCCCTGGTTGCCCGGCCATATTCAGTTCGCGCGGTGGCGGCCGGATCCGGACGCTCCCGCCGCCATTCCTCGATAACCGAGGAAAAAGTAGATCCCGGTTCCGAGGCACATCGCCGCGAGCACACTCCAGTAACCGGCCCAGCCTCCAAGCCCGCCGTTCACCATGTGCTTATGAAGCCAGCCGCACAGGATGGTTCCCACCAGGGATCCGAACCCCATGGAAGCGAAGGTCATCAGGGCCTGGACCTGCGCGCGAACCCCGGGGTCCACCCGCCGATTGAGAAACACCCTTCCGGTTTCGAAAAAGAAGGTGAAGCAGATGCCATGCAGGGAGACGCCCACGAGCACCCAGGCAAAGTGGGGGAAGATTCCGCCCATCGCGTAGAGCACGTATCGCAAGACCCCGCAGGCGATCGCGACCAGCATGATGTACTTGATACGCACCCGCCGCATCCAGAACCCCATCATGAGGAAGGCTACGATTTCCCAGATTTGTCCCACCGTCATCCCTGCCGCCACGAACTGGAATCCGAGGTCCCGCAGGTGCAGGGGAGTGTGCATGTAAAATGCCGCCAGTGGCACGGAGAGCAGGAAGGTGGAGATGAGATACACCCGGTGATCGGAGTCGCGGAAGATGCGCAACGAATCAAATCCAAGGACACTCCGCCAGCCCTTGGCATCGGTGGCCCGTGGCGGGGTGTGGGGCAGAAGAAAACAACAAAGCCCCGCCAACACGCGAACGCCCGCCGCAATCGTTCCCACCTTGGGGGAGTCATCGAGGCCGAACCAGCTCACGCACCAACCGACCACCACCCACCCGATCGTTCCCCAAACCCGGTAGAATCCGAAGCTCTTCTCCTCATCCTCGAGGCTGTTCAACGCGATGGTGGTGAGGAGGCCCCAACCGGGAGCAGAGATGAGCGCATTCACCATCAGGAGAACGAGAAAGAGCTTTGGACTGTCTGCCTTTTCGAGGGCTAGGAAGGCGGCGTAAAGAAACACCGCTCCGCCGGTGATGATGATCCCCAGCAACTTTTCGGCGGCGATGCGTTGATCCGCGCGTGCCCCGAAGAGAATGGGCGAGATCATGCCCGCGAGGGGGGGAAGCAGAAATGCCCACGTGATGCTCTTGTCCCACCCCTTCGCCTCAAGAACGTTGGCGAGCACAGGCACCCAGGCACCGGGTGCAGCAGCCAACAGAAGGAAGACCACCGCGATCCAGTAACGATGACCCACAATCCCCGCCCGGTGCACGCGGCGAAGCTACGCGGATTCGCGCGGGATCCAACGATGGATTTTCCTGCCG
>JAYGGC010000071.1:0-39212 GCA_046581525.1 Roseibacillus sp.
AGCCAGGACACCCATTGTCGAGCAATCGTCTTAAGGTCGATTCGACTGATTGTTCTCCTTTCGCTGGCGCTTGGATTAAGCGCTTGTAGCACTGAACAAATGATCGAAGCCCTCCTCGACGATCCTCCGCCAAGACCCGGTGCAGAACGAACACACGGAGATATCCACCTGTATAACCGGGACAAGTATGGAGATTGGACTGTGGAGCGAAAATACGGCGAAGAGCAAACTCAACAATCCGAAGACTATCGAGAGTACCGTCGTCGCAAGAACGATTGAGAGAGCTATACCTTCGGCGCCTTTAATTCCCGCCCAACAAGCCGAAGAAGCCGATGCCGGAAACGCGCCCCAGTGATTCGCGAGAGCAGTCCTTGTTCGGAGCTTGCGCAGGGGCAAATCCTATCTGCACCCCCACCTACCCCGGTTCCTGGGCCTCCAGGAAATCAGGGCTGAAAAAGGAATTTCCTAGCAATAAGGCCCTCTCTCTCCAGCGGGAGCCGCTCCACTGCCTCAATCACGAAATGGACCAGATCATCTTCGGGAACCCAATCCCGCAGGTCGGGTGGCAATAGCATTGGCGTCTCACGGTCTACCGAAACAAAGCGTGCACCCATGAATTGACTCTACTATCTTTTTCGGACCTGTTCAAAGTCCGACAGGCTCCTAGCAATCGATGATTTGCGCATTGCCATCACGTGAGAGGCCTGAATAAATGGGAGGTCGATGAGGCGCTGCCTGTTGATCGTAGTGCTTACCCTGAGCGGAATCTGCACAGGGCGCACCGACGTCGCTTATAACAGAGATGTGCTGCCCATCCTGGCGAACAAGTGCTTCGCCTGCCACGGCACCGACGCGGCCAAGCGCAAGGCCAAGTTGCGGCTGGATGTGAAGGAGGTCGCCTACGCAGAGCGCGACGGAGTGCGCGCAATTGTGCCGGGAATGGTGGAGGAGAGCGAACTCATCGCGCGGATTCTCTCCAGCGACGAGGAAGAGGTCATGCCTCCGTCGAAGGAAGAGAAACCGCTCACTCTCCGGGAAAAGGAACTCCTCTGGCGGTGGATCGCGGAAGGTGCGAAGTATGAGAAACACTGGGCGTATCAAGTCCTCGTGAAAGGCGCGGTCCCTGACTCGGCAGGGTGGGGAGTGAACGCGATTGACGCCTTCGCCTACGGGCCGATGACGATGGCCGGACTCACTCCTCAGAAGGAGGCTGACAAGGAGACCCTCATTCGCCGGGTCACGATCGACATCACCGGGCTTCCTCCGACCGTCGAAGAGGTGGAGGCCTTCCTCGGCGACGACTCGGATAATGCCTACCCGAAATTGGTGGACCGTCTCCTGGCCTCGCCCCGTTACGGCGAGCGAATGGCGGCTTGGTGGCTGGACGGGGCGCGCTACGGCGACAGCCACGGCTACGACAATGACCTGGAGAACGCCCAATGGCCGTGGCGGAACTGGGTCATCGATTCCTTCAATGCCAATCAGTCCTACGACCAGTTTACGGTTGAGCAGCTAGCCGGAGATTTGCTTCCGGACGCCACGGACGATCAGATTCTCGCGACCGGCTTCAACCGCAATCATCGCATTCAAACCGAGGGTGGGGCCATCGACGAAGAGTGGCGCACCGAGTACGTCATGGACCGGGTGGAGACCATGGGCTCGGTCTTTCTGGGGCTCACCCTGAGCTGCGCGCGTTGCCACGATCACAAGTACGATCCCATCAGCCAGAAGGAGTTCTACCAACTCTTTGCGATGTTCGATGGTCTCAACGAGAAGGGGTTCATCAACAACTTGCGCGGAAGTGCGGAGCCGAGGATTCGCTACCAGGAGACGACCTTTAACGAGATCCTGAAGCAGATTGAAGCGCAGGAGCAGGATAAGGGGGCGCGGGAGCGGAAGGTCAAGGAGCTAGAGGGCAAACACCCGCATGTCATGATCATGCGGAACGAAGTGGAGCGAGGGGCCTTCGTGCTGAGGCGTGGACAGTACGACGCGAAGGGGGAAGAAGTGCAGCCCGGCTTACCGCAGGCTTTCTCCCCCACGCCGCAGAGCGAGAAGATGACACGGCTGCACCTGGCGCACTGGTTGGTGGATGGCAAGCATCCCCTCACCGCGCGCGTCTTGGTCAACCGTCTTTGGGAGCAGCTCTTTGGAGTGGGGATTGTGAAGAGTTCGGAAAACCTCGGAGTGCAAAGCGATTGGCCCAGTCACCCGGAGTTGCTCGACTGGTTGGCTGTCGACTTCGTGGAGTCCGGTTGGGATGTGAAGGGCCTGATCAGGCTGATGGTGATGAGCAAGACTTATCGCCAAAGTGCGGCGGCCGATGCCGGGCGATTGCAGCGCGATCCCGAGAACCGCCTCCTGAGTCGTGGTCCACGCATGCGCTTGCAAGCCGAGATGATGCGCGACCAGGCGCTCTTCGTTTCAGGATTGCTCGTAGAGAAACTGGGCGGACCAAGTTGGTGGGTCTATCAGCCGGCGGGGCTTTGGCTGGAGGTCGAGAAGCGGGGCAAGTTCGTGCAGGATCACGGGGAGAAACTTTATCGGCGCAGTCTCTATTCGCGCATTCGCCGCACGGTGGCTCCGCCGAGCATGTTGCTCTTCGACATGCCGAGTCGCGAGATGTGTACCGTGAAACGAACGCTCACCAACACGCCGCTACAGGCCCTGGCCTTGATGAATGAGGTGACCTATGTGGAGGCTGCCAAGAAGTTTGCCGAACGCATGATGACCAAGGGAGGGACGCCCGCGGAGCGCATCGCGTGGGGGTTCCGCTGCGCCACCGCGCGAAAGGCGACCACTGAAGAGCTGGCGATTCTGGCAGGGGGCTACGAGAGACGGGTGGCTCGCTTCCGGAAGGACGAGGAGGCCGCGGAGAGACTGCTGGGACACGGCGAGTCGAAGGTGGCGGGGTATCTTCCCGTGGTGGAGATGGCGGCCCTCACGACCGTGGCGAATGTGATTCTGAACCTGGACGAAGTGATCAACAAATGACGGCGAGAGAGCACTTCGAAGCAATGCGCGTGCAGGACGGCCTTAACCGCCGCACCTTTCTGAAGACTTCGGCCAACGGCTTTGGTGCCATGGCACTGGGCTCCCTCTTGTCCGGAGAGAGCGGGGGCGCAACCCTGGTCCCGCACAACGCCAAGGCCAAGCGCGTGATCTATCTCTTCATGTCCGGCGGGCCGTCACAGATGGACCTCTTCGATCCCAAACCGAATCTGGAAAAGGAGCGCGGGAAGGAACTGCCCAAGTCGGTGCGCGGTGATCAACGCATCACCACCATGACCTCGAAGCAGAAGTCGCTGCCGGTCCTGCCCAGTCCTTACAAGTTTGCCAAGCACGGCCAGAGCGGCATGGAACTGAGCGAGCTCCTTCCGCACTGGGGCGAACTCGCGGATGATCTCTGCGTGATTCGGTCGATGCAGACCGAGGCCATCAACCACGATCCCGCCATCACTTTCTTCCAGACCGGATTTCAGCTGGCGGGACGGCCAAGTATCGGGTCGTGGGTTTCCTACGGGCTGGGTGCGATGAACCGGGACCTGCCGGCGTATCTCGTGCTCACTTCGCGGGCGACCGCGGGCGGGGCTCAGCCCCTTTACAGCCGGCTCTGGGACTCCGGATTCCTCGCGGCCGAACATTCCGGCGTGAAGCTCCGCAACACCGGCGATCCGGTCTACTTCCTCGACAATCCTCCCGGGATCGATCGCGAAATGCGGCGCGACATGCTGGATGATATGGGCAAACTCAATCGCGTGCGCCACGCCATCCTGGGCGACCCCGCGATTGAATCTCGCACCGCGCAGTACGAAATGGCCTTCCGCATGCAGGCCAGCTTGCCCGAACTGGCGGACATCTCCGACGAGCCGGAGGATGTCCTCAAACTCTACGGCCCGAACGTGACGAAGCCCGGGACTTACGCAAGGAATTGCCTGGTGGCCCGGCGGTTGGCAGAACGCGATGTGCGCTTCATCCAGCTTTTCCACATGGGGTGGGATCAGCACGCCAAGCTCACCGAGGCCTTGCCCCGGCAGTGCCGCGACACGGAGCAACCGACGGCGGGATTGATCAAAGACCTCAAGCAGCGTGGGCTCTTAGACGACACTCTCATTGTCTGGGGCGGCGAGTTTGGGCGCACGACTTACGCCCAGGATCCGGGCGACAAGGCGGGCCGCGATCACCACCCGCGTTGTTTCACCCAGGTGCTTTGCGGAGCCGGAGTGAAGGGCGGGCACATTCACGGCGAGACCGACGACTTCTGCTACAATGTCACCAAAAATCCCGTCCACGTGCACGATCTCAACGCCACGATCATGCATCTCATGGGCATTGATCACGAGAAGCTCACCTTCAAGTACCAGGGCCGCAACTACCGGCTGACGGATGTGCACGGCAAAGTCGTGGCAGGGATTCTGGGGTGAGGGGACGGCAGTGATCGGGACACCCTTTTGGGGCCAGTTGGAATGTTAGGTTGAGGGCTCCAAGGAGTGCCACCTTCCCAGTTCGTGCTGTCTCCAAAGGCCCCCGGCTGAGTATATTCACCTTACGCGATTGTCGCTGAAATGCAGGGAGAATGCGGGCTCATTTCGTGGAAGTAATTTGTTCCAGTTGCCGGGCACCGGCTGTGGAGGGCGGCAGGAGCGTGAGGAGAGCCGCATTCACGGTGGGGACGGTAAGCAGATGCGAAGCAGGCGTCGAGGGCCGGAGTCGTTCCGCCCAAGCCACTGGTCAGGCAGGAGGAAATCTGCATGATGGGCGGAGAATGACGGCGGGCGCGTTGGATGATCTCGTTCTCGAGAGAGAGGCGTGGATGGAGGCTGCGCGGAGGCACCGCGCGCAGGCCCGGGCCCGTACCCAGCCGATGCAGGATCGGCGAGCGCGGGGTGAGAAGCACCCGGTTCATGACTTTCTCAACACCTACTACCAACTGTCGCTCGGGAAGCTGGAACGCTGGCACCCGGGAATTGGGATCGCGCTGGAGGATAGCCCGGAGGCGCGGAGCACATTCTCACCAACGCACTACCGATTTTCCGGGGGCACTTGCAGGGTGGACCCCGGCCTCCTCAGCGAGAAGGCCCGCGAGCGGATGCAGTTTACGAAGGACCTCCTGGTTGCCACCCAAGCGCGCCCGCCGAACTTCGCCTGCCACGGCCTGCACGAATGGGCCATGGTCTATCGCGGAACGATGGTGCGGCATCTCGAGACTGTTCCGCTGCGGTTACCGCAAGAGGAAATCGACGCGCTCGTCGAAACCCGCCCTCTCTGCTGCAGCCACTTCGACGCCTTTCGCTTCTTCTCGCCGGCCGCCCAACCGCTCAATCGCGTGCAACCCGATCTCCGGGCCCGTGAAGAAAATGAACAACCGGGCTGCCTCCATGCGAACATGGATCTCTACAAGTGGGCGGCCAAATCGCTTCCCTGGATCAGCACCAGCCTGCTCTGGGATTGCTTCCTCTTCGCTCTCAAGGCCCGCGAGGTTGATATGCGAGCGAGTCCCTATGATCTCACGAGCCATGGCTACGATCCCATCGCGGTGGAAACCGAAGCGGGGCGCAGGGAATACGAGGAGGCCCAGGGTGCGCTCTGCGATGCCGCAGGGCCGTTGCGAAAGCGACTCATCGCGCAGTTGGAAAATGTCCTCGTGGTTCCTGCGAGCCAGATTCATACTGCACGAGATGGCGCTGAGTTGGAGTGAGGTGGGACAGTGGAGACGGGCGATCACTCAAGGCGTCCGGGCTGGAGTAGCGCTCCTGGTTGTCACCGCGATCTCGTCCTGCGCTTCCCAGGGGTCCAATTCGGATGTCGCGAAGGCCTCGATGGATCTCGCACTGGATACCGCCGGGCAGCGCATGTTTTACAAGGGGACGGCCGCGATCCCCCGCAGCTTCAATTCCGCGACCTCATTCGAGATGGATGTCCACCTCGCCCACTGGGGCAATCCTGCCCGCAATGAGGCCAGTGCACACGCGCAGACCGCGCTTGGAAAGGACTACAAGAAGGGTGGCATCTACCAACCGCTCACCAATGGAGAGGGCCTGATCAGCCTCGCTTCGGGCCGGGTCCTGCTGCACGGCAAGGTCCTCGATGACGGGCAGGAACTGGACGGCAACTGGTTTATTGACGGCAAGCTTGGCGGTGGATTCCGCATTGCGCGCAAGGGATACATTTTCCCCTGAGCGGCCTGCCTCCATCACGCATTGGCCCAGCATCCAGCATCGTGCATCCAGGCATCGCGCTTCGTGCATCGTGCACCCGACCTTCGACTTCTGCCCCCCCTGCCCAAGGTCTCCGCTCCAATCCTTGCGCCATTCCTGCTAGGCACTTCGGGCGCTTTCCGCTATTTCTCGGTTGTCCGCATGATTCCGAACGTCCTCGCTGAACGCTACGCTTCCTCCGCCATGCGAGAACTCTGGTCCGCGGAGGGCCGCATTGTTCTCGAACGCGAATTCTGGATTGCCGTCATGAAGGCGCAGCGCGACCTTGGTCTCGCGATTTCCGAGGAGGCGATCGCCGACTACGAGCGGGTCAAGGACGAGGTCCACCTGGAGTCGATCCAGGAGCGCGAACGGGTTTCACGTCACGATGTGAAGGCACGCATCGAGGAGTTCAACGACCTGGCCGGTCACCAGGAGATTCACAAGGGGATGACCTCGCGCGACCTCACCGAGAACGTGGAGCAGTTGCAGATCTTTTCCGCCCTGCGAGTGATTCGGGACAAGGCGGTCGCCACCCTGTCGGGGATGTCGAGGCGCGCGGCGGAGTGGCGCGAGCTCGTGATCGCAGGCCGGACACACAACGTGGCGGCGCAACCGACGACCTTTGGCAAGCGCATCGCGATGTTCGGCGAAGAACTCCTCGATTCCCTTGTGCGCCTTGAGCACCTGATCGAAAACTACCCGGTGCGCGGACTGAAGGGGGCGGTCGGCACGCAGATGGACCAGCTGTCGCTCTTTGGCGGAGACGCCGCAAAGGTGAAAGAACTGGAGAGCAAAATCGCGGGACATCTTGGACTGCCCGACGATTGGGTGTGCGTGGGCCAGGTCTACCCCCGCTCCCTGGACCTGCGGGTGGTCTCGGCTCTGACCGAGGTTACCTCAGGCCCCTCCTCGATGTGCACCACCCTGCGCCTGATGGCCGGCAACGAGCTCGCCTCGGAAGGATTCGCGAAGGGCCAAACAGGCTCGAGTGCAATGCCGCACAAAATGAATGCGCGCTCATGCGAGCGGGTGAATGGTTTTCACATCATCCTGAGCGGCTATCTCACCATGGGCACGGGGTTGAGCGGAGCACAGTGGAACGAGGGTGATGTGTCCTGCTCGGTGGTGAGGCGCGTGATGCTTCCCGATGCCTTCTTCGCGGCAGACGGACTCTTCGAGACCTTCCTCACCATCCTGGGACAGATGAAGGCCTTCGAGGGGACGATTGAGAAGGAGAACCAGCGCTACATGCCGTTCCTCCTGAGCACCTCCTTCCTGATGGCCGCGGTGAAAGCGGGTTCAGGCCGGGAGAGCGCACACGCCGCGATCAAGGAACACGCCCTCGCAACCGCGCAGGAACTTCGCGAGGGCCTGATTACCCAGAATGACTTACTCGAGCGCCTCGCCAAGGACGACCGCGTGCCCCTGACGCGCAAAGATCTGCAGGAAGTCTTTGACCAGGGGCAACGCGATACGGGAGCGGCCCACCAGCAGGTGGATGCCTTTGTTTCTGCGGTGGCAACGCTGGCGGAAATGCATCCGGGCGCAGCGGCATATCAGCCCGGAGATATTCTCTGAGGATTCCCTGGGATTTCCGGACGGGCTTCCAAGCGCACTGCCCGCTCCCAAAGTTGCTCGCCGCATGGCGCGCCATCAATTAGGACAGGCCCTAGCCATGACCCTGACCCGGACAATCACTCTTCTCGCTCTCGCCTGCTCGGTTGCACCCGGTGCAGCGAACGAATTCATGATCATCGGAATCGACTCGAAGGTCGAATTGCGACCGAGCGGGGTCACCAAGGTGAAACCGAGCGGTGACACGGTCCTCGTCTGGGATATCTCGGACCCCGCCAGACCCAAGGTGACAAGCAAACTCGATCTCGAGAACTCCATCTTTGGCCCCCCGACCAACTTGCTCATCACGCCGGATGGAAAGCGGGCCCTGGTGGCCAACTCCGTCAACTGGGTCAAGGTGGACGGGGAGTGGAACGCGGAGCCGGACACACGGATCCACGTGATCGAACTGACCAACGGAAGGGCCAGGGCAACGAGCTCAGTGAACGTCGACGCCCAGCCATCCGGGATGGGGATTTCCGCGGACGGCACGACGGTGGTGGTCGCGAATCGAAAAGGACAATCGGTGTCGCTGCTTCGCCTGGGAAAGACTGTTCGTGTGACGCACACGATTTCGATCGAAGGTGAGGCCGCCGCGGTGGCGGTTACTCCGGATGGCAAGCGGGCACTGGTGACCAAGTTTGCGGAGCATGCGGTCGCCATCGTTGAGATCGACGGCAACAACCTGAAGTACAGCTCACTGAATGACGTGGCGGTGGGGCGTTGGCCCTACAACGTCCAGATCACCCCCAACGGGAAGCTGGCGCTGGTGGCCAACAACGGGAACAATGGATTTCCGGACGGGCATGCCGACACGGTGAGCGTGATTGACCTGGAGGCCGACCCGCCGCGCGCAATCGATCACATCACGGTGGGCGACGGACCGGAGGGATTGGCAATCAGCCCGGACGGCAAACTGGCGGTGGTCCCCCTCCTGCAAGGCAGCGCGCCGCCCTTTGCGAACAAGTGGTTCTTCCATGAGAAAGGGGCAATCGCGATTCTGAAGATCGAGGGCAAGAAGGTGAGCCTGGCGGGCACGGTGGAAACCGGACGCTTTCCCGAAGGGGTCGGATTCAGCAGGGATGGCAAGCACCTCTTTGTCGGCGACCTCGCGGACAACCAGATCAGCGTCTTCAAGGTGGAGGGCACCACCCTGACCCCGGAGGTGAAAATCGATCTTCCGGGCTACCCGGCTTCGCTGCGGACGCAGGTGCCTTAGCAGGAAGGGCGCTCGTTTAGGCTCGGCCTCGTCCTTGGTTGCTCTACGCCAAGTTTGGCCCTTGGCAGCCCGGCGAAATTTCCACTTTGCAATTTTCAAATAAATCTCAGCACCAAGTCTCAGTTTCCAATTTGGAGCCATCGATCGGCGATTGGATCGTGATTTCTGGCTCTGAGATTTATTTGGATATTGGCCGGTGTCGAATTATTGCCGGAAACCATGAGACTCCCGCGCTACCCCCCCACGATCGCATACCCATCCATATCGAGCATCGTGTATCGCGCCGAACACCCTGTTAGGCCGCTACTTCTTCTCTTCCTCCTTGGCCTTCTCGATCTCGCGGAATTTCTTCTTGGCGTCACGAAAGACCTTCTTGCCTTCGTCGTGGATCTTCTGCCCGGAGACCGCTCCGAGCACGGTCTTCATCTCGGTATCGAGAACGACGACCAGGGGATAGGAATTGCCGGCTTTGCTGACGCCTGCGACCAGGGCCTTGGG
This sequence comes from Roseibacillus sp., assembly GCA_046581525.1. GTDB lineage: Bacteria > Verrucomicrobiota > Verrucomicrobiia > Verrucomicrobiales > Akkermansiaceae > Roseibacillus_B. Next base: position 9,532 of record JAYGGC010000071.1, read on the forward strand.
AGCAGCCTCTTCTTTCCCGCGCTGCGCGGCGCCGACTGCCTGGAAGTCGCCTTTCACGATCAGGCAAAACGACTTGAGTGCACGGATGGCATCGTTGGTGGCCGCGATGGAGCGTCCCACTGATCCATCGAGGTCCTCACCCCATTCCGTGGGTACGAAGATAAACGCGTAGCCCATCTCTTCCTTCTCCGCGACTTCGGCGGAAGCCTTGAGCTTTTCCCACTCCACGACATCGCGGGGCCAGCGGATCTTGTTGCCGGCGAGAGCGAGAGAGGTCGCCATGCAGCTGAGGAAGAGAACACTGAGGAGAGTTTTCATGATTGAGCAACGCTAGCCGTTCCCCTGAGCGCCGCAAGCTCAATTGGCCTCGGTTTTCCGGGCGAGGAGCCAAAGCAGATCGGAGGCTCGATTGAGGAAGAGGGTGATGGCCGGGTTGGAGACCCCTTCCCCCAGGGCGAGGACGCGTCGCTCAGCACGACGGCACACCGTGCGCGCGAAATCGAGCTGGGCACCCGCCAGGTTTCCATTCGCGCCCGGCCGCGCCCAACCGTCGAAGGAAACTCCCTCGTCCTCGATGGAATTGGCCTCCCTCTCAAGGTGGTCTGCGTCCTCTTCGCTGATGGACGGGAAGTCCGAGTCCGCGTACCGTTGCGCGTCCTCCGGATGGACCGCCAACTCACCCATGAGCCCGACCAACTTGGCTTGCAGTTGATCGACAATGCCATCGGTGACGGAGTCGGCATTTGCGCGAACGAGACCGAGCGCGGCGTTCAGTTCGTCGATGGTCCCCACCGCCTCGAGACGCGGATCGGTCTTCGATGTGCGCTTGCCGAAGAGAAGATCGGAGTTCCCGTCATCTCCGCGCTTGGTCACGATACTCATGGAGCAAGCTCTAACCGAGGCCGCGTGAGCTGGCAACCACGCGGATCCCTGTCCCTGCTTAGTCCTTGCGCCGCAGGGCGGAGAACCTACCCTCGCGGCAGCATGAACAGACGCCTCTTCCTCAAGCACAGCACCGCCGCCACCGGGCTCACCCTCGTTCCCGCCCTTGCCCGCGCCGATCACCACAAGAAGAAGAAACTTCTCTTCGACATCTCACTCGCTGAGTGGTCACTGCACCGCACCATCCGCAAAGGGGAAATGACCAACCTCGACTTCCCGAAAGTGTCCAAGGAGAAGTTTGGCATCAATGCGGTCGAGTACGTGAACCAGTTCTTCAAGGACAAGGCCAGGGACAAGGGGTATCTCACGGACTTGAAGAAGCGCTGCGATGATCTTGCCGTGAAGAGTGTCCTCATCATGATCGATGGCGAAGGCCACCTCGGGGAGGCTGATAAAGCAAAGCGCCAGCAGGTCATTGACAATCACAAGAAGTGGGTGGAAGCCGCCGAGTTTCTCGGCTGCCACTCCATCCGCGTGAATGCGCACGGGGTTGGCAAAACCGATGAGGAAAAGGCCGCCAACACCACCAAGGGTCTGCGCAGTCTTTCCGAGTTCGGCAAGGGACACGGCATCAACGTGATCGTGGAAAACCACGGGGGTCTCTCTTCCAATGGAAAGTGGCTCGCAGGTGTTCTCAAGAACGTCGGTTTGGACAATTGCGGATCGCTGCCTGACTTCGGAAATTTCGGCAGCTACGACCGCTACATGGGCATCAAGGAGCTCATGCCGTTTGCCAAGGGAGTGAGCGCCAAGAGCCATGACTTCGACGCAGGGGGCAACGAAACGCGCACCGACTACGTGAAGGCACTCAAGCTCGTCCTCGATGCAGGCTATCGCGGCTACGTAGGGGTGGAATACGAGGGCGGTAAGATCGGCGAAGCAGAAGGAATCATCGCAACCAAAAAGCTTCTCGAGAATGTGCGCGACCAGCTCGCCAAGGAGTACAAATAGCGATCATCATCCGGCCGTTGGACCGGACATACTCACCGGTCGGTTCTTCCACAGGATGGTTCTTGCCATCATGTATTCAGGCTGATTCTTTCGTGCAGGGAGCAGCCTGTCCCGCGCTGCGCTGACCGTTCTCCCCTGCCCCCCTGTCATGAAAATCGCCCGTCTTCCCAACGGGTCTCCGGAGGTGTTCCACACCCTGCAAGGGGAAGGAGTCACCGCTGGCGTCCCCGCGGTCTTTGTTCGTGCATCGCTGTGCAACCTGCACTGTGTATGGTGCGACACTGACTACACGTGGAATTGGGAAGGGACACCCTGGCCTCATGAGAAGGATGCGGACCCTGACTACGCGAAGTATCGCAAGGATTCGCAGATGATCGAGATGACGCCCGCAGATGTCGCGGCCGCGATCAAGGAGTACAACTGCCGCCGGTTGGTCGTGACGGGCGGAGAGCCCCTGGTGCAACAGGAGGAATTCATCGATGTCATCGCGATTCTCCGCGCGCGGGATCCGAGCTGGGTGGTCGAAGTCGAAACGAACGGCACGATCACCCCGGTGGGGTATCTCGACGAACTGGTGGCGCAGTACAACGTCTCGCCCAAGTTGGCGAACTCGGGCAATGACCGCCATCTGCGGATCAAGGACGAGGCCCTCGCCTTTTTCGCGCAGTCCCCCAAAGCCTGGTTCAAGTTCGTGGTCAGCCATCCGGCAGACCTGGAAGAAATTGGGAAACTCCAGAGCCAGCTCGCCCTCGAGGCGGATCGCATCATCCTGATGCCCGAAGGCCGGGATGCCGAGACCCTGCGGAAGCGCCGGGAGTGGCTCGCGGACAAGTGCCGGGACCTCGGCCACCGGTTCTCTGATCGCCTCCAGATCGAGCTCTGGGGGGAGGAACAAGGCCGGTAATTCAGGCAAAATTTGTCCGGAATTCCTGAAACTATTCGATACAGTGGGGGTTAGATTCCCTGAAGCGACCAAGAACGATGAACGGACCTGACCACAACGACTGGGAAAATGACCCGGTCTGGACCCTCGTTGACGAGGCGAACGCTTCGGAAGCCGGGCCTTTTTTCGTCCGCAACGTGATGCGGGAGGTCCGCCTCGCCAGCGATGAGGCCCCCAGCCACTGGTGGCAGCACCTGCTCACCCCCAAGCCCATCCTGGCCGGTTCCCTCGGGGCGATTGCAGTGGCAATCCTCATCGCGGTCAATTCGGGCAATCCGGACAAACCGAACGATTTGGTCATCGAACCGGCACCCACCACCCCGCAGGTCCAGCTGGACGACTTGGTGAAGGAGGAGTTGCTCGCCCAAGCGGCGGAAGACCCCACCAGGTTCACTGACGAAGCCCTGATGGCTTTGCTTTACTGAGCGGAGTCGCTTTAGCGTGGCCAATCCACCCTGCAGCCCTTAGGCCCCCTGCGTGATTCGCGCAGCGATTTTTGACCTCGACGGAACTCTCGTCGACTCTCTCCCAGGCATTGCCCAAGGGCTGAATCGCGCCCTGGAGGCGAGAGGGCACGCCGCCCATCCCATGGAACGGGTCCGCAGCTTCATTGGGAATGGCAGTTGGATGTTGGCAAAGCGCGGCCTGATGAACGACCCGAGCGATGCCGACGTCGATAATCTGGAGGAGGCTTTCCTTCACCACTATGCCGAGACCTGGCGTGAGGGCACCACTCTCTATCCCGGGATTCGTGAACTCCTTGAGGACCTGCAAGGCCAAGGCGTTCCGCTTGCGGTGTTCTCGAACAAGCCTCATCGCTTCACGGTTGAGATCGTCGAGACTCTCTTCGACTGGGTTTCCTTTGCAACCGTGCTAGGACAAGGGGAGGACTATCCGCGCAAGCCAGATCCCGCCGGAGCCCTCATGATCGCCGAGAAACTCGCGCTCCCCCCGGAAGACATCGCCTTCATCGGTGACTCCCCCATCGACTACAAGGCGGCCGTCGCGGCAGGGATGCAGCCGCTCCTGGTCGGATGGGGCTTCCACTCCGCCGATGAGCTCGCTACGACGGCTGCTCCTTTGATGAAGTCTGTGAAGGAGCTTCGTAAATGTCTTCGAGCGCCTCATCCAACAGGATGAAGTATTCGTCGCGCGAAATCTCTTCGCCGCCGAACTGCCGCAGGTGATCGGTCATCCACTGAGTGTCGAGCATGGTGTAGCCATCCTCCCGCAACCATTCGACCAAGTGCACGAGCGCAACCTTGCTGGCATCGGCCTTGCGGGTGAACATCGACTCTCCAAAAAAGGCGCGGCCCAATGCCACCCCGTAGAGTCCCCCCTGCAACCCTTCGTCATCCCAACACTCCACCGAGTGGGCAAAGCCGATCTCGTGCAGTTGAGTGTAACTCTCGACGATGACCTGATCGATCCAAGTCTCGTCGCGCGCACCGCAGGCTTCGATCACTTGACGAAAGGCCGAGTCGCGTTTTACTTCGAAGGTCTTCCGCCTGAGGACTCGTTTCAACCCGTGCGGGATGTGAAAGCGGTCGTCGAGAGGGATGAGGCCACGCTTGAGAGGAGAAAACCAGAGAACCTCCCCACCCTCTGCCATGGGGAAGACACCCTCGGTATACGCCCCGAGCAATACATGAGAAGGAATGGGCTCCACGGCCCTAATTTCAATAGTCCATCAGCAATTTTCAACCTACGATTCAAATAATGAAGCGCCTCGTTATTGAATTGGGGTTACTCCCGGAGGAGGGCCAGCAGCTCGAAGGAGAGCTTCCGGCTGCGATTTTCGAGCTCCCGGAGGGCGATACGAGGGCCCTCGGCCCCCTCAATTTTAGTCTCAGCGCCCAGCGATTTGGGGACGAATTGCTCCTCCAGGGGACTCTCCGTGCCCTTTTCGAGTTCCAATGCGTGCGCACCCTCAAGCCCTTCCAGAAGACGATTGAGCTCCCGGAGGCCGCCCTTTCCTTCGAAATAGGGACCCAGGGCGAAATCGATGCCACCGACGCCCTGCGAGAGGAGGTTCTGCTCAACTTTCCGGCCTATCCCCGCTGCGATGAAGGGGATGACCCCGCCCCCTGCGAGGTCGACCCCCGATATTTAGCGGTGGACAAGCCCGTAGCGGATGATGTAGAGGTCCCGCCCCCCTCACAGGGTGACAGCCGCTGGGCTGCCCTCGACGCCCTCGACAATCCGGACGACCACTCCTAACCGACCCTCTTTCGCCATGGCAGTTCCAAAACGCAGAACGTCGAAGATGAAGCAGCGCATGCGCCGTGGCGCCAACCGCTGGCGCAAACCCCTGCTCCAAACCTGCCCGGAGTGCGGTAGCCGCATCCCGGGTCACATCGCGTGCCCGTCCTGCGGGTTCTACCGCGAGCGCCAAGTCCTCGATGTGGAGGTCCTCTAGGGACTCCCCCACCCCAGGCCGGTCCGGACCCTCCCCCGGGCATTGCAGGGCGGCTCCTTCGCGATGCCACCGCGTGGCCGACCGCACCGGTTGCCCCGTCATGGATCATTCCTCCGAATTGTTCCCTTTCAGTATTGGGCAGGCAATGCGCCCGCCCTACAATCGCCTTGCGGTGACATCGATATGAAAATCGCGCTCGATGCCATGGGGGGGGACAAGGCCCCCGAAGTCGTCGTTGTTGGGGCACGGGACGCACTCGCCCACTATCCCAAAATCAAGAAGCTCTATCTCGTGGGCGATGCCGACACGATTGAGAAAGAGTGTGGGAAGCAAGGGCTCACCGACTCGCGTCTCAATATCGTGCACGCCCCGGAGGTCATCGAGATGCATGAGTCCGCGGTGAAGGGGCTCCGACGCAAGAAGAAGTCATCGATCTCCATCGCGACCGACCTGGTGAAGGGCGGCGATGCCGAGGCCGTGATCAGTGCCGGCAACACCGGTGCCGCAGTGGCAGGTGCCACTCTCAAGCTTCGCCTGCTTGAAGGAGTGGAACGTGCCGGCATCGCTTCTCCCATTCCCAACGAATACGGCCTCTGCAACATCCTTGACGCCGGGGCGAACCCGGAAGCCAAGCCTCGCCACTTGCTCGGCTATGCCGTGATGGGATCGGTCTACGCCCGTCACGTCCTCAAAGTGAAGAATCCCAGCGTGGGCCTCATGTCGAACGGCGAAGAGGACGAGAAAGGCACGGCCTTCACCAAGGAAACTTTTGCCCTCATCAAGGAGTACGTCGATACCGGCAAAGCGCCCTTCGATTGGCTCGGGAATGTGGAGGGACACGATCTCTTCATGACCAAGTTGGATGTCTGCCTCTGCGACGGATTTGTCGGCAACGTGGTCCTCAAGAGCTGCGAAGCCACCGCCAAGGCGATGTCGAAGTGGCTCAAGGAGGCGATGAAGAGCAATCCCGTGCGCATGGCGGGAGCCCTGATGGCCAAGGGCGGATTTGCCGCGGTAAAGCAGCGCACCAACTACGAGTCCTATGGCGGCAGCCCTCTCCTCGGAGTGAAGGGCGTGTGCATCATCGCACACGGATCCTCCTCTGCGCTCGCGATGCAGAATGCCATCCGCGTCGCCGCGGAATCGATCGAGCACAAAGTCAACCCCCATATCGTGGAGGCCATGCAGGGCGTCGGATAAGTCGCCAGTTGCGACTTGCCCGCGCGCCAAGGCTGGCGTTCACTCCCACCCAATGAGCGACCCGGCAAGGCGACTGCCAGTCACGATCGCAGGCACGGGAAGTTACCTTCCCGAGAAAGTCCTCACCAACGCCGATCTTGAGGCGATGGTCGATACCTCCGACGAGTGGATCACCAGCCGGACGGGGATCAAGGAGCGCCGCATCGCCGCCGAGGACGAGTTCACCTCGCACATGGCGATCAAGGCAGCGAGGAACGCCCTCGAGCAGGCCGAACTCGATCCCGGCGAACTCAATCTCATCATCGTCGCCACCATCACGCCCGACACCCTCACCCCGGCAACCGCCTGCTACGTGCAGAAAAGCCTCGGGGCCTTCAGCGCGGTGGCCTTCGACATCTCGGCTGCGTGTTCGGGATTTCTCTACGCCATGAAGCTGGCCAAGCGCCTGATTTCGGATGGCGCCTTCGAGAACGCGCTCATTGTCGGCGCCGAAAAACTTTCGGCCTTCGTGAATTGGGAAGATCGCTCCACCTGCGTTCTCTTCGGCGACGGAGCAGGCGCAGCGGTGCTGCGGCGGGCAGAGGACGGTGATGGCGAGATTCTCGCCACCGAGATCGGCACCGACGGCAGCCAGACCCATCTACTCAACATTCCCGGAGGCGGCTCAGCTTGTCCGATCACCACCGAGAACGCGGACAAGCGTCTCGCCACTCTCGCCATGATCGGCCCGGAAGTCTTCAAGCACGCGGTGACGCGCATGCGGGATTGCGCCAATCTCGTAATCGCACGCTCGGGCCTCAAAGCGGAGGACATCAAGCTCGTCATTCCGCACCAGGCCAACCTGCGCATCATCGACGCGATCGCCAAGCGGCTCACCGTGCCCAAGGACCGCGTCTTTGTGAATCTGCACAAGTACGGCAACACCTCCGCGGCCGCCTGTGCGATCGCCCTCGATGAGGCACACCGTTCCGGCAGGTTCGGCAAGGGTGACCACATCGTCCTCGTGGCCTTCGGAGCGGGGCTGACTTGGGCCGCAGCCGCAGTGCGCTGGTAGATCGAAGGGCCGCCGCGCGCTGGACGTCCGGTCCGTTTCCCGCAGGGCGAAGCGTAATCCACCCTCCTCTTTACCATCGCCGAATTGCAACGGGCCTTCTAGAAACACTCTGCCTCTCCGCCCTGCGGCTCGAAGATGAATGTGATCCGGATCATCGCAATCTCCCTCCCCGGCCTGCTGGCGGTCGCGATTCTTGCGCTCTCGATCCTCCCTTACTTCGCGCACACCGCCACCCTCGATTACTTGAGCGGATTTCGCTTCCTCTACCTCCTGCTGGCCCTGGTTCTCTCGCTGGTCCTCGCCGCTCTCTGCTTCCGACGTCGCAATGTTGTCAACATCACCCTTCTCCTCTGCGCAGCGGTCGCTCTTCTCCTCAACTGGATCGAGATCCGTCCTTTCTTCTATCGTCCAAGCCCTGCGGCAACGATCTCCCCCTCGCCGACTTCCCTCCGCCTGATCACTTTCAACCTCCGGCGGCACAATCAGAGCCACGAGGAAGTGCTTGCCTTTCTACCTGGAGAGGGGGCCGATGTCGCCATCCTCCTCGAAGCGACCGGGGATTGGCCCACCGCGCTCAAACCGCTCGAGAGTGAACTCCCCCATCACCTCAGCTTTCCGGTCCAAGGCTTCGAGATCTTCAGCCGCATCCCGATCATTGATCACGAACTGCGCGCCGTCGGCAAGGAGCGCGGTGATGTGCGACTCTCCCTCGAGGGGGGCCTCGATCTCTACGCCTCCCATGCCTATCCGTGGAAAGCCCACGTCGAGGAAGGCCTTGCGTGGCACAATGAACAACTCCTTGAGCACCTCGGCACCGAAATGGCAGACGCACCACGCCCGCTCGTCGTGATGGGTGATCTCAACGCCTCGCTGTGGTCTCCCACCTGCCGGGAGATGCTGCGACGCTCCGGGCTCCGGGACGCGCAGTGAGGCTTTGGTCCGCTCCACACCCAATCCAGGTTCGGAATCCACTTCCTCCTGGGAATCCCGATCGACCACTGCCTGGTGAGCGACCGGATCGAAGTTCGCCGCCCCGGCCCCGCTCTCGGCTCCGCTCATCTTCCGCTCATCGTGGATATTGCTTTCTAGCACACGCCCGCTACAACTCCCGCCACTTTATGTCCAAATACCGCAGTTCACCGGATTCGAATATCAAAGGAATGCCCTCGGGCATTCCTTTCATCGTGGGCAACGAAGCCGCGGAACGCTTCAGCTTCTACGGCATGAAGACGATCTTGGCGGTCTTCATGACCAAGTATCTCTGGCTCATGAACGACACGCCCGGACAAGCGATGAGCGACGCCGCCGCCGCGGAGAAGGTCCACTTGTTCACCTCTGCGGTCTACTTCACGCCGCTGCTTGGTGCAGTCATCGCCGACGCCTTCTTCGGGAAGTACAAGACCATCATTTCGCTTTCCATCGTCTATTGCTTCGGTCACCTGGCCCTCGCGCTGATGGGAATCGGCGGTGAGGCCGCCATGTGGCTGGTGGCGGGGCTGGTGCTCATCTCGCTGGGGGCCGGCGGCGTCAAGCCCTGTGTCTCCGCGCATGTCGGCGACCAGTTCGGCGCCTCCAACAGCCACCTCCTCTCGCGGGTCTTCAACTACTTCTACTGGTCGATCAACCTCGGGGCCTTTCTCTCGACCCTCATGACGCCGTGGCTCCTCGAATGGTATGGGCCCCATCTCGCCTTCGGCGTTCCCGGGGTCTTGATGGCCCTCGCCACCGTGGTCTTTTGGATGGGTCGACGCCGCTTCATTCACGTTCCCCCGAGCGGCAAGCGGTTTCTGAAGGACACCTTCAGCCCGAACGGCCTCAAGACCATGGGCACGCTCTCAATCCTCTTTCTCTTCGTGGCGATGTTCTGGGCTCTCTTCGACCAGACCGCCTCCCGCTGGATCTTCCAAGCCCGCGAGATGGACCGCACCTTCCTCGGGGTGGAGTGGTTGGAATCGCAGATCCAGGCCGTCAATCCAATCCTCATCCTCACCTTCATCCCGCTCTTCACCTTCGTCCTCTACCCGAAGATCTCCAAGGTGATCAAACTCACTCCGCTGCGGAAAATCGGCGCCGGGCTCTTCCTCATGGCCGGCGCCTTCGCACTGAGTTCCACCATTCAGAGTTGGATCGATGCCGGGCAGCGCCCCAACATTGCCTGGCAGGTCCTCGCTTATGTTCTCCTGACCGCTGCCGAGATTCTCGTCTCCATTGTGGCCCTCGAATTCGCCTACACCCAGGCGCCCCGCACCATGAAATCGATGATCATGGGGCTCTTTCTCTTCGCGGTTTCACTCGGCAACATCTTCACCGCCGCGGTCAATCACTACATCCAGATCCCTTCCCCGGTCGCCTCCGTGCAGGAAAAGCTCCAGGCCGCAGTCGAGGAAGAGCGCAAGGCCACCGCGACTGAAACGCACGCGGGATTTGATGAGAAGTTGGGGACCGATGACGATCTCGTGATGTCCCTCGATTTCGGAGAGCAAATCAAAGTGGCCATTCCCAGCAAGGCTCCGCTCGAGGCCGCCGCAGTCAGGATTGAAGCCTGGGCCGATGCCCACGAATCCAGCTTCCCGCGCCCGGAGGTCGGGACCGAGGAACTTGAGGGCATCACCGATCAGTGGGGCAATCCTCTCCGCTACTTTCTTGAGAACAGCCGCACCTGCCGGATCACAAGTGATGGGCCGGACGAAAAATCGCAGACCGAGTGGGATCTTGGAATCCGGGTGAACCTCAAGCCGAAGGACGAAGAGAAAAGGAAATCGTGGACCGATGTCCTCCACCCCGACAGCCCATGGCTTGAGCGCCGAAAGGAGAAGATCAACTACAAGGAGGAGAGTGAGAAAGAGGAGAACGCCGCTGGTAACTATAGCCGGACTCCCTTCGCGGGAGGCGGCGAACGCCTCGAAGGCGCAAGATACTACTGGTTCTTCACCGTCCTGATGATCGCGACGGCCCTGATTTTCATCCCTTACTCTCTCCTCTACAAGGGCAAGATCTACCTGCAGGAGTAAGTGGAGCGATGGACCTCACCAAGCTTCCCTACCACGAACTGATTGGGATCAGGAGAGCGGAGGATCCTGCCGCTCTTCTTTTCCTCCACGACGAAGAGCGCCTGCACAACCACCTCGGCACCTTCCACGCCGCTGCCCTCTTCAGTCTCGCCGAAGCCAGCAGCGCGGAATTCCTCCTGCGCAACCGCGCGGAACGGGATGATGTCGGCGGCGGCGTGCGCAGAGCCACCTGCAAGTACTCGGCACCGGCCCACGGCACGATCACCTCGCACTCCTCTACTCCCGCCGACTCCCTCCCCGAGGCCATTGCCACCGTTGATGCAAAGGGCCGCGCTCTCTACTCGATCAACATCGAACTCCGCAACGAAGCCGCCCAGACCGTTGCGGCCTTCACCTTCACCTGGTTCCTCTCCAAGGAAGCGTAGGATCTCCCTACCTTCGACCTTCCGACCTTCGACATTCTGATCTCCGACCGCCCCTCCCCCATGCTCACTGACAGCCACTGCCATCTCGGCTCGCACCGGTTTACTGACGCGGAACTGCCTGGGCTCGTCGCACGCGCGCGCGAGGCTGGAATTCACCGCCTGGTCACCCTTGCCACCAACCTCGCGGACATCCCGACCAACCTGGCAATCGCCGAGCGCTACGAGGGGGTCTACGCCTGCGTCGGCATTCATCCCTGCGACGTGCAGGACACGCCGGAGGACTACCTCGGCCCCCTTCGCGAATTTGCCGGGCATCCCAAGACCGCTGCGATCGGGGAAACCGGACTCGATTACTTCCATCCCGCCCCGGAGGGTTGGAGCACAGAGGACTATCACCAGCGTCAACGCGAGTTTCTCAAGCAGCACTTCGAACTCGCTGCGGAGCTCCGACTCAACGTCGTGATCCACACCCGCGATCGCAAGGGGGACGCCTCCTTCGCGGATGCGCTCGCCATTTACGGGCCCTTCTCAGAGCGCGTGCGCGCGGTCTTCCATTGCTTCCCCGGGCCCTTTGCCCAAGCCCAGCGGGTTCTCGCCCTGGGCGGTCTCGTCTCCTTCACCGGCATCGCCACCTTCAAGAAGGCCGCGGACGTCCTCGACGCTGCGGTCCAATCCCCGGCCGGACGCTTCATGGTGGAGACCGATTCCCCCTACCTCGCCCCCGTCCCCCACCGGGGCCAGCGCTGCGAGCCCGCCTACGTCCGGCCCACCGCCGAATGCCTTGCGGTGGCTCGAGCAGAGTCGCTGGAGAGCTTGGCGAAACACACCGAAGGGACCGTGGAGAGCTTCTTTCGGCTCGGAAATTGAACAAAGGTCCCGCGCACGGTCGCTTCATGTGCTAGAAAAACTGCAAAAAAACATTTCGCTTTTCTTAACTAATCCATTAATCTACCGCCATGAAACTGATCCTCTGTTCCGCCATTGGTCTCTCACTGATTTTCGCCTCCTGCTCGACGCTCGATCCGGACTACGCCGCGTATAAGAAGCAGAAGAAAGCGGAGGCGGCATCCGGTTCCCAATCGCCCTTCGGACAATCCTCCGATCCCTACGGAATACCCGGAAGTGAAACTGGCAGCTATGTGCCCTACCAGCCGCTGCCGGGCGTCAACAATCCCGTGCCACCCGCGCCCGAGCCGCTTACCCCGCTTGGGAACACGCCTGGGCCCACTCCATACTCCGGCCTTCCCCCCACCCCGGCACCTGGCGCCCCGATCGGAGGCACTACCCAGCCCCATATCGTGGTGAAGGGAGATTCCCTCTGGGGCCTCGCCAAGCGCTACCAGACCACTCCAGAGGCGATCAGGGCGGCCAACGGACTGTCCGGCAACACCATCCAGACGGGGAGGACCCTGCAGATTCCGAGCAACAATTGATCCGCTCTCTCGCTACCCGCCTTCTTCCCCCCGGGCTCGCCCTCTTGACGGGTCTTCTGCCCCTCCGCGGACAGGAGGGCAATCCTGCTCCCCTCACCCCGCAGGAGAAGCTCATCCAGGCTCTCTTCGAGAGTGAGGACGAGAAGTCGATGACCGTTGCAATCGAGAAGGCGAAAGAGGGAAAGGTCGCCAATCAAGCCATCCTGGAGGCGCGCTTTCTCTTCCTGGTTGATCAGCAGGACTTTGCGGCAGTCGCGGCCCTGGCCCCCGAGCTTGAGAAACAGCGTGCGGCCTTCCACATCGATGACTCCGTGATTTTCAGTGTGCCGGAGGAGTTTTCCGCCATCATTGAATTCTGCCACGCCCTCGGAGCGCTGGAGATCGATGACCAGGTGGGATTCAAGAAGCACATCACGGAAGCATTCTGGTTGAGCCCCCGACAAGCGGCGGCCTTTGCCCCCCACATCGAGCGCCTGCGCCAGGAGGAGGCCATGGCCAAGCTCAAGATCGACTTCACCCAGAACTTTGCGCAGCAAGCCGACCGGAAGAAAGTATCCCTCGCAATTCTCGCAAACGACTCGAAGCACCTCGTGGTGCATTTCTGGTCTCCGTGGAGCAACGAGTGTGAGGCGAACCTGCCCGACTTCATCGCGATGGCGCAGGAACTTACTCACAACAAAATCCCGGTCGCATCCGTCCTCATCGAACCCGGTGCGGACGCTCTCAAGGTTGCCAAAGAATTTCGCGCGGGCATCAAGGCGAAGAACGTTGGGAATTGGATTGTGGATAACTCAAAAAGTTCCCTCGCGCAGAAACTCCGTGTGCAGGACCTTCCCACCGTCGCGCTACTCACGCGGGAAGGACGCGTCCTGTTTAGCGGTCATCCCTCTGAAGACGGACTTTGGGATGCCTTGCGCGAGGTCGCTCCGAAGGTAAAGCGCCCACACCTGCAACCATCGGAGTAGGAGTATTGCTTGGCAAGCGACTCGCTGTGCACGTCATCATCGAGCGATTATGATCCTCCCTCTCCCTTCCCGGGCCTCGCCACCGGGCACTTCTGTTAGAGCTTTCTGTTAGAAAAAGGGCTGATTTGACGGGGGAAACCGGCCCTGTATTTAAGAAAGATTAATCTTGCGTTCAATGCGTATTTTTCGTTTAAGTGCACTTGTCTTTTACAGGTAAGCAATGCTGAGTACCCTTCTCCCGTCCGATTTGGAGCTTCAAGCTCTCTCGGTTCTCTACGATGACGGACCATCTACGGTAGCGACCGTACTTAAGAATCTTCCCGACGGAAGAGAGCGTGCCTACACCACGATCCTGTCGGTGATGCAAAGTTTGGAACGCAAGGCTCTCGTCAAAGCGACACGTGAGAGACGAGCGTACATCTACAAACCCACTAAAAGTCAAGCACGTATCGTCTCTCCACTTGCGAAAGATTTTGTGTTAAACGCTTTCGGAGGAAGCATAGGACGCGCTATTCTCCACCTACTCTCCACTGGCAATCTGACGCCAGAAGAGAAAACCGCCGTTGAGCGCGAACTCAATAACCATATAGCCATGGCTGCAAAGAAGAAGACCACAAAACGAAGAGCCGCTGCAAAGCGGAAACCTGCCAAGCGCAAGCCCGCCAAAAAGGCGGCCAAGCGTAAAGCTGCCAAGCGTAAACCTGCGAAGCGTAAACCCGCCAAGAAAAAGGCGGCCAAAAGAAAGGCCACCAAGAGAAAGGCGACCAAGCGCAAAGCTGCGAAGCGTAAGCCCGCCAAGAAGAAGGCTGCGAAGCGCAAAACTGCAAAGCGTAAGCCCGCCAAGAAGAAGGCTGCGAAGCGCAAAACTGCAAAGCGTAAGCCTGCCAAGAAGAAGGCCGCTAAGCGCAAAACTGCCAAGCGCAAGGCCGCGAGAAAACGCCGCTAACGTCGAAGGACGGACATAAGCAACATGTTGTAGTATTCGTTCGCGTTACTATTTCGCGGAAGGGGGACACTGGAAACAGTGTCCCCCTTTTTCGTCCCTCTGATTCAGGGTCTCAGAGTTCAACGTTCAGGGTGCCAGGCTCAGGGCCCCGCCCAGGACCAAAGGCTCCCCACTCCCCCCAAAAAATGCATTGCACCCCCCTGCCCCCCTCGTAAGGTCCCCCCGTCACCCGACGCGCGCGATTAGCTCAGTGGTAGAGCGCTAGCTCGACACGCTAGATGTCGCTGGTTCAAATCCAGCATCGCGCACCATTTACTTCCCAGTGCGCGGAGGTGGTCATGCATCTAGAGAACGAGCTTCCCCACTTAGTGAAGCTCCTTGATGACGAGGAGCCTGCGGTTCGCAAGATCCTCTTGGAGCACTTCGCGACCCTCGGCGGTGATCTCAGCACCGAGCTTAGCCAGCTTGGAATCGACCTGCCCGAGGAGGACCGCACCCGGCTCGGACAACTCCTCGCCCCGGGACGCCGCCGCCACCTCCGCAACCAGTGGATCATCCCCGCTCAAGGACTGGATGAAAGCGCAGGCGACTGGGAGAGCTTCGAACTCCTCCTGCGGCTCCTGAGCGAGCTGCTCCACGACGGCACCTCGATCCGGCCCACCCTGCCTGACGCTCTCGACCAGCTATCCGACGAGGCGGTCCTCCACGATGCCCACCACGATGAGAAGTCCCTGTGCGACTTCCTCTTTGGCTCCGGGATGTTCCGAGCCAACAAGTCCGGGTTCTACCATCCCGGAAACTCCGACCTCCTCTGGATCATCGCCCAGCGTAAGGGCAATCCGATTGGACTGGCCGTCCTGGCCATGCTGGTGGCCCACCGGCTCAACCTGCGGATTGCGGGCTGCAACTTTCCTGCCCATTTCCTCGGATGGCTCACGATCGATGGGAAGGCCCATCTCGTCGACTGTTATGGCGCCGGCCGACTCATCCCCGTCGCCGAGCTCCGGACGAATTCCGCGGTCCTCAGCCCGGATTCCCGCCGTGCGATCGAGGGCCCTTGTTCCATGCGCGAAATCCTGCTGCGAATCCTCGGCAACCTGCACCTCGCCTTTTCTCAACAACGCGACCGCGTCGACGCCGAATTGATCGAGGAACTGGTACTCTCCCTGGCCCCCCCCTCATGAAGTGCCTGGAAGAAGACCTCGATCTGGATGGGCATGCCCTCCGCAGATTCATTTTCTGCCCTGACGACTCCCAGGGTATTCGGGCGGTCGCCATGTACTTCCATGGCCAAGGTGACTTCGCAGAGCGCTGCGGCGAGATGCTGGAACCGTTTACCCGCCACGGGATCGCGTGCGTTGCCACCGATCTTCCCGGACACGGACGCTCCGAAGGGGTGCGGGGCCGCGTTCCGGGATTCGAAATCGTCGATCGCATTGCGGAGTCCAACCGAAAGCGGTGCCGTGAATTGTGTGGAGAAGACCAGGGGCCGCTTGGAATCCTGGGACACTCTGCGGGAGGCCTGATGGCCCTGCGGGAGTTACTCCTTCGCCCGGAGCCCTACTCCTTTTCGTGGATTAGTTCTCCCTTGCTGCGCCCCGAGGCCAACCAGCACCCGCTCCTCCTCCGTTTTGCGCCGCTGGCAGCTCGACTGGTCCCGGGTCTCACGGTGGGCACCGGCGTCACGCCCGATCAATGCACCCAGGAGCCTGACCAGTTTCGGGTGGATCACGAGGAAGACCCGGACCTCTTCCACGCGCGGGTCTCGATCGGCTGGGGCTACGCCCTGATTGAGGCGGCCCGCCGCGTCCGGGCCGCGCTCTGTTCTTCCCCTCCAACCATCCCGCTTCTGATCACCCAGGGACTCGCCGATCCGGTCTGTCCTCCCCAGTATCTCCACGAGGTCCTCGATCACGCCACCATCCCGCAGCTCCGCCTTCGCGAATTTGCGGATGCCTTGCACGAGCCCTTTGCCGATGCCCAGAGTGATGAGTTCCTCGCCGTCATCACGGCATGGCTGGAAGAGGAAGGCTTGCCCGAAGGCGACCTCGCTTAGACTTCGCCGTCGGGATAGAGTTCGTGGTACTTGATGGCCTCAACGCCTACCGCGAGTGCCGTCCCGAACAGGCCGTTGGCATCCATGGTCCGCGATACCTGCGCCGCCGGTCGCGCCAGCCCGAGAACAAACTGACCGTAGACCGTGGCCCCGCCGAGGTGACGAAGCAGCTTGAGAGTGATGTGCGCGGCATCGAGGTTCGGGAAGACGAGCACATCGGCGGCGTGCTTGAACTTGGCGTTGGGAAGCTTCACTTCCGCCGCGAGCGGATCGAGGGCCACGTCGGCCTGTAATTCGCCGTCGATCTCAACTTCATCGGGATTCACGTGTTGCCGGGCAAGCTCGGTCGCGGCACGCACCCGCCGGGCGGCGGCAGTCTGGGCCGAGCCCTTCGTCGAGTGACTGAGGAGGGCCACGCGGGGCCGGCGCCCGATGTAGATGCGGGCCAGTTGTCCGGTTTCCACCGCGATGGCAGCCAGTTGTTCCGTCGAAAGCTCGGGATTGAGGCCACAGTCGGCGAGAAAGAGAACGCCGTCTGGTCCAAAATGTTGCAGGTGGGGGGCGCTGAGAATCGCCACGGAGAACACCCGGGGGACGCTGGGTAACGGCTTCACCAGGTGAAGCAGGGGCCGGAATACCGCGGAAGGAACGCTGAGATTGCCCCCCACCAACCCATCCGCGTGGCCGTATTGGATCATCATCGCCCCGAAGTGGTGGGGCTGGGCCACAACCTCGCAGGCATTGTCCAACTCGATCCCGCGGTAACGCTCGAATCGCTTGAGATACTGGCAAAAGTTGTCGAGATCCGAGGAGTGGGCGGGATCGAGGACCTTTACCAGTTCCAGGCTCACCCCATGGGTCTCCGCCAGTCCCCTGATTTCGTCCCGATCCCCAAGGAGAATCGGTGCTCCGACTTCGAGACGCACCATCTCGGCCGCCACCTGGAGGACCCGCTCGTCCGCTCCCTCGGTGAAGACGATCCGCTTGGGATGCCGCTTCAGCTTTTCGATCAGGGATTCGGTGAAGGAATCAGCCTTCAGGAGGTGGTCGCTGGACTCTGACATGGGGGCCTGCTCTTGCGCCGGGCGAGGAACCTAGTATTCCTCTTCCAATGCGACAACGCCAAAGGCGTGGTTAGCACAAAAGATTTCGCATGCCAGCGGATTACCACACCCACACTCCCCTCTGCCACCATGCGGAGGGCACTCCCGAGCAGTACATCGATGCGGCCCTGGCCGCAGGGGTCGCGGAGTACGGAATCTCCGATCATGCCCCTGCCCGTCCGGAGCCCTATGACGACTGGCGCATGCTGGAGAGCGACCTGCCCACCTATTTCCAGTGGGTCGAAACTGCCCGCACGCACGCCGCCGGTCGAATCCCGGTCCGGCTTGGGCTCGAATGCGAATGGCTCCCCGGATGCGAACGCTGGATCGAGGACCTCGCTTCGCGCGCCGATTGGGATTACCTCATCGGTTCGATCCACTACCTCAGCGACTGGGACTTTGATAACCCCAAGTGGTTGGGGCGGTGGGCGGAGGCAGACCTGGAGGAAACCTGGAGCCGTTACTGGGAAGAGTACGCCGGGATGGCACGGAGCGGACTCTTCGATTTCCTCGGCCACCCCGACCTGATCAAGAAGTTCGCCTATCGCCCGGATGGTGACTTGAAGCACTTTTACGAACCCGCGATCGAGGCCATTGCCTCGGCCGGTTGCGCAATCGAACTCAACACCACCGGCTGGCACAAGCCGTGCGAGGAGCAATACCCCGCCTTCGATTTCCTGGTGCTCGCGCGAGGTGCCGGAATCCCGCTCCTCATCAATTCGGATGCCCACGCACCCGACCAGGTCGCCCGCGGATTTGAGAAGGCAATCGCCCTCGCCCGGGAAGCCGGCTTCTCGGAAACCGCCCTCTTTGACAAGCGTCAGCGCAGCGCTATGGCCCTGGGATGAGCGAAGAAACGACGTAGTACTCCACGTAGACCCAGGGAAGGGCGACCACCCCCAGTGAAATCATCACCCCAATGCCGAAGATCAGGTAGCGGGAACGCGCTCCACTGATGGGAAACCCCAGTGCCGTAATTACGAATTCGGTGTAGGGACCCAGGCAGTAGCAAATGTTGGCCACCAATCCAAAGGCCAGCGCCGAGGCAATCAGCTCCAGTGGATCGCCGGTCGGGAAAATGTTCCCGTCGAATGCCATCGAGTGATCCAGACCCATTTGGTTCCCCAGGTAGAGAATCCGCCAAATCACCGCCACCCCGGGAATGAGCAGGATGATGTTATAAAGAATCCGCAACCGCTCCCACTTCCTGACGGTTGCGCGGCAGTATTCAATCTCGGGGGTGAGCGGCTTCACTGCAGGCAACGCTGTTTGAGGTAGTCAAAGACGCCCTCCGCCGAGGTCACCGAGGATGCGTTCGTCCCGACCAGGATCGGCTCTTCTTCTTCCGCCACTGCGTCGCGACCGTGCGATCCCCGCACCAGGGTGGCATCCAGCGGGATCACGTCCAGCAATCCGCGGAAGCCCAGCTTCTTCTTGAGCAAAAACTTCGCCACCTTGAGCTTTGGACAGCAGAGATTCGGATCGATGAACAACTCGGCGGGATCATATCCCGGCTTGCGGTGGATATCGATCGTACGGGCAAAGTCCGGCGCCAGCGCGTCATCTTCCCAGTAGTAATAAGTGAACCAGGCTTCCGGGGCCGAGACTGCGACGAAGTCTCCCCCGCGCCTCCCTCCGATTCCGTCCCCGAAGCAGTGCTCCCGAACCTCCTCCACTCCGTCGGTGCCCTCCAGCACCGAGCGCACCTCGCTCCGGATGGACGGATCGTTCACATAGACGTGCGCCACCTGGTGATCGGCCACCACAAAGGCCCGGGAGGCCCCGGCATCGAGCAGCTCCAGTCCCAACTCGTCCCTGATCTTCAGCCAGCCCTTCCGGCGGAAAATGCGGTTCAGGTGGATGGGCTGGCTGACCTTTGAAATCCCGTACTCGGAGAGGAGGACTACTTCCACGTCCCTCCCTTCGAGATACTCGATGAGATCTCCCGCCACGCGGTCGATCGCCTGGTATTCCGCTTCCATCTCCGGTGCCCCGGGTCCCCACTTCTGCAATCCGTAGTCGAGGTGCGGGAGGTAGACGAGATTCAGGTCCGGCTGCTCGCGTTCCTCGATCCATCTGGCCGAGCCCGCGATCCACTCCGAGCTCGCGATCCCTGCGCGCGGGCCCCAGAAACTGGGGAAGGGAAACTCGCCGAGGTCTCTCTTGAGCTCATCGCGCATGAGGGGCGGATGGGCGTAGACATCAAACACCTTGCGCCCATCGGCGGGATACATCGGGCGCGGAGTCACGGAGTAGTCCGCACTCGAGTACATGTTGTACCACCAGAACATTTTTGCGCAGCGAAAGCCCTCCCGCTCGCGTCGAACCGCCTCCCACAACTTTTCGCCATGGACCAGGTGGTTGCTCTGCTTCCAGAAGCGCACTTCGGCGTCTTCCCGCTCGTACCAGCCATTGCCCACGATCCCGTGTCGGGCAGGCGAGTGCCCCGTGAGATAGGTCGCTTGCGCAGTGGTCGTGACCGCGGGAAAGACGGGGCGGAAACTCGTGATCTCGGAGCGCGCGGCAAACTTCTTCAAGCGTGGCGTCTCGGAGGCAAGCAGGCCCTTGGTCAGGCCCACGACATTCAGCACTGCAAGACGCTTCATGGCGGACCTGCCAGTCAGGCCGGAGTGGCCGCGTGCGAGGTTTCCTTCAGCTTCTCCATGCAGTCTTCCAGGCGATCCTCATCCATCTCGTGAAGATCGAAGCCGGTCCCGATCGCCTGCAACATCAGGACCGTCAACTGACCGCCGAGGTGCTCACGGAATTCCTCCAGACCGTTGAACACGCGCCGTCTTCCATCGTCACCTCGCAGTTCCAGCGCCTCGTGCCAGATTGGCAACTGCAACTCCTGCAGGAGCGAGATCACCCGCCAGGCATCACTTTCCGGCAGCCAGCCTGAACGGGCCGAGTAGAGAGTGTCGAGCGCGACGCCCACCGACACCGCTTCGGCGTGGCTCAACTTGAAGCCGGTGAGTTGTTCCATCTGGTGCGCGGACCAATGCCCGAAGTCGAGCGGCCGGCTGTTGCCTGTCTCGAAGGGATCACCGCCTTCGGCAATATGTCGCGCATGCAGGATCGCAGAGCGTTCCACCGCCTCCTCGAGAATGGGAGGCTCCAGGGCATTCAGTCCGCCTGCATGTTCCTCCAGCCAATCGAAAAACTGCCCCTCCTTCACCAAGGCGACCTTGACCGCCTCCGCGAGACCGCCGCGGTTGTTGCGGTCAGTCTGGGTGTAGAGAAACTGGAAGTCGTTCACCACCGCGTAGGGAACCGCGAAGGCGCCGATGAAATTCTTCTTCCCGAAGGCGTTGATCCCGTTCTTCACGCCCACTCCGCTGTCATCCTGGGCAAGGGTCGTGGTCGGGAAACGCACCAGGCGCACTCCACGGTGTGCAGTCGCGGCAGCCAGGCCCACCACATCGAGAAAGGCGCCGCCCCCGATACAAAAAACGTAGGAGTGACGGTCGATCCCGTTGCGCTCGATGGGCGAGATCCCGTCCATGATCTCGGTCTTGCTGATCTTGCACATTTCGCCGCCGGGCATGACCACCATCTCGGTCAGCGTTAGATTCTCCAACCCTTCGATGTAGTCGGTGATCTGGTTCAGCAACTGGGGAAAGAGGCGCGCGACCTCGCTTTCCATGAAAACGAGCACCTTGCGCTCGCGTTTGGCTTCCAACAGGTCCGCGACCACGGTGTTACCCTTCGCAAACGCATCCTTCGTAAAGCGGATGCGATGGCGAAAACTCACCGGAATATCGAAGTCGTAGTCGGCCATGGGCTGCCCTTAGGTAGCTCAGACTACGATCGTTGGCCACCGTTTCTTAGCCCTGTAATGAGGGGGCCCGAAATCTGCCTTGTTGTGCGAAACGGGGCTGTTAGGAACTGGCATGGGATCGATCCATAAGATCGCAGAGGGGCACTATTTGGGGCTCTACAAGCGCGACGACTGGGAGTTTGCGGAGAGGCCCAATGCGGATGGGGTGGTCGGCATCCTGGCCCACACCCCGCAGGATGAGGTCGTCCTGGTGGAACAATTCCGAATTCCGGTGCAGTCCCGCGTGATCGAGATCCCGGCCGGTCTCATTGGTGATGAAGAGGAGCATCAAGGCGAGAGCCTGGAGGCCACCGCCCAGCGTGAACTCATCGAGGAGACCGGCTACCGTGCCGGGAGCATGACTCCTCTCTTCTCCGGTCCCACCTCCGCAGGAATGACTCCGGAGATCACCCACTTCTTTCTCGCCACCGACCTGCAGCAGGAAGGTGAAGGCGGCGGGGTGGGCAGCGAAGAGATCCTCGTCCATCTCGTTCCCCGAACGAACCTGCGGAGCTGGTTGGCCGAGCGCGAAGAGGATGGCTTCCTGATCGACTTCAAGATTCACGCGGCCCTCTGGCTGGCCGGACTTCACGACCTGCCATGAGCGACGACTACCTCCAGCGCTTCGCCGGGATCGCCCGCTTGTACGGCCGGGACGCCCTCGATCGGTTTCGCGCCGCGCACGTGGCGGTGATTGGAATCGGCGGGGTGGGATCCTGGGCGGCGGAAGCCCTCGCTCGGAGCGGAGTCGGAGAGCTGACGCTGGTCGACCTCGATGACCTTTGCGTCACCAACATCAACCGGCAGATTCATGCGCTCGAAGACACGATTGGTCATTCCAAGATTGGGGTCATGGCCCAACGCATTGCCGCCATCAATCCCGCCTGCGAAGTCCATACCGTGGAGTGCTTCTTTTCTGAACGCGCTGTCAACAAGGTCCTCATTCCGAAGACGAGCCAGTTATGCGCGGTCATCGACGCCATCGATGCCTTCGGACCGAAGTCGCTTCTGCTCGCCGAATGCAGGCAGCGATCCATTCCGGTAGTGAGCTGCGGCGCAGCCGGGGGGCGGACAGACCCCTCCCGGATCCGGGTGGCCGACCTCTCCCTCACCCACAACGACGCCCTCCTGAACCAAGTCCGAAGAAAACTGCGGAGCGACTACGGTTTCCCCAGCGGCGAGAAGCCCAGGAGATTCGGGATCCCTGCGGTCTTCTCGCCCGAGAACGCCGCCTTCCCACAATCCGACGGCTCTGTATCCGCCGACCGTCCCGCCAACCTGCCCCCGGGGCTCCGCTGCGATGCCGGCTATGGCTCCGCGACCCACCTCACTGCCACCTTCGGATTCTTCGCCGCCGGCGAGATCCTCAAGCACATCGCAGACAACAAAAAAGGCGGCCCACAGCCGCCTTCTGAAATCTGAGTTCCGTGATCTGAATCACTTCACGCCCTTTTTCGAGAGCCGCGTTCCGCGGGTCGATCCCTGGCGGGCCTTGAACTTGGGATTCGTCTTGTTGATGACGTAGAGGGTGCCCTTGCGCTTCACGACCTTGCAGCCGGCGTGGCGACGCTTGAGGGAGTTGAGGGAAGAGAGAACTTTCATGGCTCGTGCCGAAACGGGACGCGCACTCTAGGGCCCGCTCCCGGCCTGTAAAGTCCATTCTAGCCACATTTCGCACCTCAATTCACGATCCTCTGCCGAAATTCGCCGCGGTGGGGCGTCCCGACGATCGGCCTGCCAGGCCCTGGCGTGGCGAAGACGAGCAAATCCGCCTGTAAATTTAGCTGTTTCTGTGGTTTTTTCGAGCTGCGGAACGCATGGCGGAGAATTTTTACCAGGAAACGACCGAGGCCCCGGAAACCCCCTTTGACCTCTCCCTCCGCCCTCCGGGGTTCGGCGAGTTCCATGGCCAGGAGAAGGTCAAGGAGCGCCTCATGCTCATGGTGGAGGCCGCCCGGCAGCGCAAGGACGTCCTCGAGCACATCCTCCTCTCGGGCCCGCCCGGGCTTGGGAAGACCACCCTCGCCAACATCATCGCCGCCGCCGCGGGGACCAACATGCACACCACCTCCGGCCCACAGATTGAGAAGGCAGGAGATCTCGCCGGCATCCTCACCAACTTGCAGAAGGGCGACGTTCTCTTCATCGACGAGATCCACCGCCTGCATCCCGCCATTGAGGAGTACCTCTATCCTGCCATGGAGGACTACCGGCTCGACATCATCATCGATTCCGGACCCTCCGCCCGCTCCATTCAACTCAAGCTTCCAAAGTTCACCCTGGTGGGCGCGACCACGCGGGCCGGCATGCTGACCTCCCCGTTGCGCTCGCGATTCGGCCTCGTCAACCGGCTCGACTACTACAGTGTCGACGAGCTCTGCACCATCATCATGCGTTCGGCTGGACTCCTTGAGATCACGATCGACCAAGGCGGCGCCGGCGAAATTGCCTCGCGCTCTCGAGGGACTCCGCGGGTTGCCAACAATCTCCTTCGGTGGGTGCGGGACTACGCCCAGGTCCGCGCCGATGGAGCGATCAACGCGGAAACTGCGGCCAAGGCTCTCGCCATGATCGAAATCGATGAGGACGGCCTGGACGAAATGGACAAGCGCCTCCTTGAAACGATCATCTACAAGTTCAATGGTGGTCCGGTGGGCGTTAGTTCGCTCGCGGTGGCGGTGGGCGAAGACGCCTCCACCCTCGAGGAAGTCAACGAGCCCTTCCTCATCATGCAGGGCTTCCTGAAACGCACTCCTCGTGGGCGCGTCGCCATGCCCTCCGCATACCAGAAGATCGGCGCCACTCCGCCGGAGGGAGCACAGGGGGAGTTGTTGTAGCCGCTAGGCTGGTGAGCTTCCAACGCTCACTTTTCGACCTTCCCGGCCTTCTCCTTCCGCTTCTCTCTCCGCGCTTTCTTGCGAGCCGCCTTCTCTTCGTCAGTGAGGGCCTTCCTTTTCGGCGTTGACGAACTCTCCTCAGGAGCAGCCTTGCCCTCCTTCTTCCCCGCGGGCTTTTCGGCCTTCTTGGAAAGATCCTCGACCTTGAGAAGTTTCTGCACGCTCAACGTCTTCATCGGGATCTTGCCGGGTGCTCCCTCCTCAACGGGGATCCCCGCAGGGAGGGCCATCTCCAGTTCGATGGCCGTCCGCAGTTCGATCGGTTGACCAAGGTCGAGGTCGAAGAGCATCTCGCCGGAGACCTTTTTGGCCTCCACATCGAGAACGGTCTCGCCTCCGTCTTCGAGCGCATCCTTCATCTTCCCGGAAATCGACACTTTTGCGATGGCCTTGCCCTCCCGCTGTTCGATCGCCTCCAGCTTGAAGGTGTAAACCAGGCTAAGGTCACCTCCGACCGCGCCCATCGGGAGATTCATCTCCGCCTCCCAGGAATCTCCCGGATTGACGTCCTTGTTCGGTACGAACAATGACGACTGTTTGGTCATCGCTTCCAGTTCCGCCTTTCCAAGCCCCAGTTGTCCCGGTGCCTGGACTTGATCCAGCCCTTTCACCTCCAGCAGTTTCCCGTCCTTGCTGTAAGTTGTGGTCCACTTTGCCTCCGCCAGCGGCTGGAACATGGTCCCTAACAGCCCACCGCTCTTGGCAGGATTCTCAGAATCGTATTCCATGACGATCCCCTGCATCTCCGTCTTCATGCGAATGCCCGCGAAATCATACCCCACGCTTACCCCTTTCTCGTGCGGAGCGACGTCGTTGTTCATCGTCATCGAGAGCTTGCCCTTGGTCTCAATCAACCCCTGACCAGGGAAGGGCATCTTGGCCGTGTATTCCGAGGAGTGCTCAAAGACGTAGCGCTTGCCCGGTTGCCATTTCAGTTTCATTTCCACCGCCCAGCCGGGCAGGGTGGAGATTGCGATCGCAGCGAGTATGAGGGTTGCTTTCATCATGATTCTCTCGTTCCTTCCCTTGTCGGACTTCCGACCATGGGAAACAAGGGAAATTCCTGCCGTTCCCGGCATATCGAGGGTAAACTGACCGTGTGACAGGGAATCTTGGAGAACTCATCAATCGGTGCCGGGAGAGTGGCCTGCGCCGTACCAAGGCACTCGAGGTTCTCCTCGCGACTCTCCTCAAGGCCGACCGTCCGATGACCTTGGCCAAGTTGGAACGGTCCAAGCGGCTCGCCACCCAGTGTGACAAGGCCACCATTTACCGCCTGCTCCATCGACTCACCGACGCTGGAGTGGTGCGGCGGCTCGGCCTCCATGAGAGAGCGGCCTATTTCGCCCTCGTGCTTCCGGGTGACCATCGCGATTACCTGATCTGCACCGAGTGCGGCAACATCGCCCCTGTCGATGCCCCCTGCCCTGTGCACGACCTTGAGGACGAGATCCGGAACAAGACCGGCTACCAGAACCTCTACCACGAACTCGAATTCTTCGGGACCTGCCCGAAGTGCGCCTGAGCAGCAAGACATGTCCTCTCCTGACGCCGACTCTCTCCTGGAACAGTTCTATGAGTTCCTTTCAGTGGAGAAAAACGTCTCGCCGCGCACCCTCGCCAACTACGAACGCGCCCTCGTTGCGTTTCGCGAGTGGATGGCAGACCGCTTTACCTCCTGGCGCGATTGCACCCCTGACCAGTTCCGTGCCTATCTCTTCGATTGCATGAAGCGCGAACTGGCGCGCTCCACCATTCGCCTGCATTTCTCGGCCCTGCGTGCCTTCTACAAGTTCCTCGTCTTTCGCCACGGCTTCCCCAAAAGCCCGGTGGCGGAGGTGAACCTCCCCAAGCTCGAGCGCCAACTTCCGGTCGTTCTCACCCTGGCCCAGATCGAGCAACTCCTCGAACTTCCCCATCACGTCCCGCGCGAAAAACAGGCCCCGGCCTGGCTCCCCCAGCGCGACGCCGCGATCCTCGAGCTCTTCTATTCAACCGGCCTTCGACTCTCAGAGCTCGCCGACCTCGATGTCGGCAACCTCGATGCCCTGAGCGACACCGTTCGCGTCCTTGGGAAGGGCTCCAAGGAACGCCTCGTTCCCATCGGCTCGCACGCCCTCAAGGCCATCGAGTCTTACCGCAATGCGGCCAAGGTCACGGAAGGGCCACTCTTCGTCTCCAAACTCCGCACCCGGCTCTCCACCCGCTCCATCAACAACCTGCTCAAAAAGTACCTCGCCCTGTCCGACATCCCCTTCAACGTGACTCCACACAAGTTGCGACACTCCTTCGCCACCCATCTCCTCGATGCCGGTGCCGACCTGCGCAGTGTGCAGGCCCTCCTCGGGCATTCCTCCCTCTCGACGACGCAGATCTATACTCATGTCACCAAGGAACGCCTTCGCGATGCCTACGACCGGGCCCATCCCCGTGCTTCCTAGGGACCGGCCCGTCGGATTGCGTGGGGCATCACGAATCCAACCTGACGACAGGTACACAGAAAGGGGAGCCTGACAGCTCCCCTTTCCTCTTCACTAAAGTTAATTCGTGTTGAATCGTTTCGTTCCCGGTCAAATTAGAAACTGACCGATACCGAGGCCCCACCAAAGGTTTCATCCTCGAGGATCCAATCATCGGACACTGAATGAGTGATGTAGGCATGCAGTGTAATGCTGTCGCTTGCAGCATACTGCAGTCCACCCGTCACCGAGAAAACGGTTACATCATCTGCAAGTCCGTCGATGGGGTCCGTATCCCATACGCCATAATTGGCGCTGAGACTACCAGACAAATTCCCGGCTAGTTCAACAGAGTAACTGGCGCCCACCTCAAAGTAGACATCGTGGGCGTAATCGTCATCCGACCCATTGAAGTAAGCCGAGGCACTCAGGTCAATACCGCCAAGATTGGTGCTAGCTCCAAGGAACGGCTCCAGTCGGTTTGGCACCAGAAGCCCCCCTCCTTGGTAGGAGTGGTTGGCGAGTCCAGCGCTGACGGTATAGAGATCGAGGATGGTCCTTGAAACAGAAGCCTCCACCCGGATTTCCTCGATGGAACCGAGGCTATCGGAAAAGGAGCCATACCACAGACCAAGGTTCCAGTCGCCCAAGTCGGTGCTACCTGAGAAACCGAGGCTGAAATCAACCAGGTCTTCGCCAAGGTTTATTCCCCGGTAGATGTAATCGGTATGGTATCCGGCAGAAGCACTCGACTCGATCTCCGCGGTGGCAGTGCCAAGCAGAGCAGTCGAGAGCCCTGCGATTGCTAGAATGCGTGTGTGTCTCATAACGCCCGTCTTTAGCATGGGATATGCCATAAATGTCAATTTTTATCGCTTTTCCCCGTCACACGAAAAGGGGAGCCTTGCGGCTCCCCCTCGGTTTAAGGATTGTGTGGTTAAAAGTCAATTTCGCTTAGAAGCCGAAACCAACGCTCACGCCACCGAAGAAGTGGTCGCCGAGGTTCTCGGAGAACGTCACGGACGCATGGGGAGTGACCGTGATGTTCTCGGAAGCCGCATAGCTCAGGGAAACCGTGCCTCCGTAGAAAACGTCGTCATCGTCAGAACCAGCAGCCGATTCGTCGAACCAACCCAGGACGAGTTCGACCGCGCCATTGAGATTCTCACCAAGATCCCGCTCGTAGCTGGCAGTGAACTCGTAGTAGACCTCGTGGTCTTTGGTGTCCGATTCGTCGTAGTGGGCGGCCGCTCCAAGGGAGATCTCGCCAACAGTCGCTCCAATCGAAATATACGGCTCGATGTCGTCGTCATTACCACCGAAGTAGGAGTAATTGGTGATTCCGACTGCGACCGCGAGCATATCGTTCAGGGACTTGCTCACCTCACCATAGACATCCAACTCGTTGGAGCCAAAGGAAGCATACCAGACTCCGGCGCTCCAATCGACGTCGCCCAAGACTGGAGCGGTGCCGCTCCCGGCGAAATCGAGGCCGAACTCATAGAGGTCGTTGTCGCCACTCTGGTTAGAGCCTCGGAAAATATAATCCGAGCTGTAGCCAACATGGAATTCACTCTCAATTTCCGCAACCGCAGGAGCAATCAGCGTCATTGAGAGTCCTGCAAGTGCCAGAACACGCATAGGTCTCATAACGCTGTGGATAAAACCACAGGACAGGCCCTCTTGAAAGAACTTTTTTAACGGGAGTTGATATTTTATGTATATTTACTATATGAGCGTGCCCTTTGGTAAGATGCGCTCAAAAAGAAAGGCTCCCAGCGCAATCGCGCGGGAGCCTTGGGTAGAGTTGTTTATCCAAATCTTGCCAATCGCGGAAGCTAGCTATCGGAATTGTAGGCTTCCTCACCGTGGTAAGTGATATCGAGGCCTGATTGCTCCTCGTCCTCCGAGACCCGCAGGCCCACGGTAACCTTGGCGATCAGAAGGGCAATGAAGGCTACCACGCCGCTCCAGACTACCGTCACTCCGACGGCCTTGATTTGAATCATCGTTTGGGTCGCTATGCCGTGCTCCGGCACCTCGCGAAGGAAGACGCCGGTCAGGACGGCCCCGACGATCCCGCCAATGCCGTGAACCCCGAAGACGTCGAGGCTATCATCGTAGCCGAGTACCCGCTTCAGCGCGGTGGCACCCAGGTAGCAGATGATACCAGCGGCGATCCCGATCACGAGGGCCCCCGTGACGGTGGTGGTACCGGAGGCGGGCGTGATGGCGACCAGCCCGGCCACCGCCCCGGTGGCGGCGCCCACCGCAGTGGGTTTTCCGGAAATGACCCACTCCGCACCGATCCAAGCCAGGACTGCAGCGGCGGTGGCGATTTGGGTCACCAACATGGCGAAGCCGGCCACTCCATCCGCGGCGAGCTGACTTCCGGCGTTGAATCCGAACCAGCCCACCCAGAGAAGGGATGCGCCAATCACCGTGAAAGGCACGCTATGCGGGGCAAGATTGGGGCCTCCAAGTCCCTTGCGCTTGCCAAGCATGATACAGGCCACCAAGCCCGCAATACCGGCATTGATATGCACCACCGTGCCGCCCGCAAAATCGATCACTCCCCAGTCGCTGAAGAGACCAACCCCGCTCCAAGCCATGTGCCAGACCGGGATGTAGGAACCAATCGCCCAGATTACGGTGAAAATCAGGACCGCACTGAACTTCATACGCTCCGCGAAGGCCCCCACAATCAGGGCCGGGGTAATGATGATGAAGGTCATCTGAAACATCACGAAGACGCTTTCCGGGATCGTACCGCTCACGGTGTCGGCATCGATGCCCTTGAGCATGATCTTATCTCCTCCCCCAATGAACTTGCCCAGGAAACCCCCGGCTCCTTCAGTTGAGGCGAAACTATAGCCGAAAACCACCCAGATAATCGACATGACGGCTGCAATGATGAAGCACTGCATCAGGATCGAGAGGACATTCTTGGCCCGCACCAGCCCACCATAAAAGAGGGCCAATCCTGGCAGGGTCATCAGCAGAACGAGAACTCCGGCCACGATCATCCAGGCCGTGTCCCCCGTATTCAGCGTCGCA
>JAYGGC010000217.1:0-6689 GCA_046581525.1 Roseibacillus sp.
CCCGTGATCTCCACGTACTGATCAAAGGCGCCAGCCGCGAAATTGTTGAGATCGAGGCCCTGCCCGAATTTCCCGGGGCTGAAGAGCAGGTCGGGAGCGCCGGTGCCGGGAAAGTGGGTGCCGTGCGCGCCGGTGGCAGTGCTGTCGAGGAGATCATCATCGAAGGCCCAGTAGGAAACCAAGCCATTTTCAAGGCTGGCGCTCGCGGGCTGAAGCGCCACGACGATGGTGGCAGCGGCGATGGTCAGTGGTCGGCTAAAAGTGGGTTTTCTCATGAGATCAGGGCAGATCAATGGCGAGAGGAAATTGCGGACGTCAGTTGGCGATCCAGATTAAATAGATTCGAACAGGTTAGCCTGCAGAGTCCACCAGAATCTTGGCTGGAATGCACAGTCCGGCGTCCAAGTTGAATGGAGTTGAGAGAGGGGTGGAGGTTCGTCCATCAGGTGACCCGCGGAGCACAGTTGTCCCAGCAGTCTCCGGCAGGAACCTGGAGTCATCCAGATGAGTTTGCCGGGCTTCAGGGGCGTCACTCGCGCGGGATAAAAAAGGGCCCGCTGGTCTTTCCAGCGGACCCTGTTGGATTGTCTGAAGATTTCTAAATCTGCAGAAGAATTAAGGTTGGGTAATTCCAATATTGTCGATCGCCCAGTTCGGGGCTGGTTCCTGGAGGAAGCCCCAATCCCAGAATCCCCGGAATCGAATTACCAACTCATCCCCGGTACTCAGATTTCCAAGATTGGCAACGGAGTGAACGAACCCATTAGACGGGCCGGAAAACACCACGACATCGTTCAGGTCGCCGGGATATCCATAGTCCGCACCCCCAGCCAGTTCTGGTTGCAATTCTACGCTGTAGGGGTGCTGGGTGAAGTCGTCCACGATGGTGAATCCACTACCGTTGACGCTCATCTCCACGACTCCTCCGTCCCATGCGACTTCGAAGTTGTAGAGATGGTCGAATTCCAGAATGACATTACCGTTGCCCAGGACATTGATCAGGGGGCTGGTGAGGTGGTCTTCATACATCGCTGCACCACCCGCTACGGACCAACCCATGCTGCCGCCGACGCCGGACGCACCATAGAGCCAAGTCCCGGTCGGGGCAGGGGGGGCGTCAGTGTCGATCGGATCAAAGATCTGCGCGACAAATCCTGTTTCATCGGCCTCGAAATCTATCA
This sequence comes from Roseibacillus sp., assembly GCA_046581525.1. Taxonomy (GTDB): domain Bacteria; phylum Verrucomicrobiota; class Verrucomicrobiia; order Verrucomicrobiales; family Akkermansiaceae; genus Roseibacillus_B. The sequence continues at coordinate 1,182 of JAYGGC010000217.1, forward strand.
AGACTGGGATGTTAAAGATTACTGGCGGGACCGGGATGACACCTTCCTCAACCTTATAAATAAGGAGGGGATCGGCGAGGACGTCGGCCGCTACCAATCGGATCTCATCTTCGGCCGCGGCCTCGAACTGAGTTCCTGCCACCGGGGTGAAGTTCTCGCCATCAGAGCTCGAAGTGACGTGGTAGGTTTGACCCACCATGAGGTTTGCGAGCACCAGGCTACCCGAGTCGAGCGCCGCATTGAGCGAGTAACTGACGAAGGTTGGCGGCGGCGGGGGAATCCCAATGACCTCCAAGGTCCGATCCACCGTGGTGGAGTTGCCATTCCCATCGTTGGCCGTGTAGCTGAGGGTGTAGACTCCAGGCGGCAGAACATTCGGAATGTAGTCCAATCCGGTATTCGGATCCGAGAGGTCCGTGATCTGATCGGGAGTCAGGGCCTTCCGATAGATCTGGATATCGTCAACTGCAACGCGGGCCCAGTTGCCGTAATTGCCGCCGCCATTGTCCCGCATACTGAAGGTGAGGGCGTGATTGGTGGCATTGTTGACGTTGTTCCCGTTGGTGGGATTTGCCGGGGTCCCTGCCACACCATCGACGTAGATCGTCTTGACGTTGGTGGAGCGGTCGTAGACAGCCAAGACGTGGTGCCACAAGCCGTCCTGTGGGACAGGAGTGGCTAGGTTGTCATCCTGGCCGGTACCACGGGTGGTGAGGACGGCGTTGGTCTCGCCGCCGCGTCTCCGCAACTGCCAACCCTGGCCTCCTTCGCCGCGCTTGGCAACCCAGGGTTCCCAGTTTCCATCGGGCCAGCCGCGGACCCAAGAGGATACGGTCAGACTATCGCCGCCGGCCTCGAAGAGGTCGTTGGCAGCGGCACCGCCGGTAACCACCGCACCGTTATTACCGGTCGAACAATCGAGGAAGCTGCCGCCCGGGACGGGCGCCTCGAAGTCGTCGAAGAATGACGTGCCAACGAGGGCCAAGTTACGACCCATTCCCGAGTCATCCTTGAGGCGATCGGCGGGATCATCGAAGGACCAACGGCCGATGAGGCTCAATTCCGGGAAGCCTTCGAGATAGGCGCTGCTGTTGCCAGCGACAATGTCGACGGCAGTGGCGCCGGGATCGAAGAACTCGGCACCCTCCTGCAGGATCATGGGGTTATCACCAAGCAAGGTGATGACCGGGCCAGCGGTATCGACTACCCTCACGATCCGCACAACTTCCAGGGCGGTGCCGTTGGGCACATCCGTGTAGTTGTAGACGATTACGTAGTTGCCGGGAACGGACAGATCGACGGTATCGCCGGTCACGACCACGTTATTGGCATCGAGCGGATCACCCGGGATTGCACCTCCGGAGCCTTGGGCCACGTCGAAACCAGGATCCACGAAGGGGTCTTGGCTTCCTTCGATCGTGAGATCAGCCGCACCCGTGAGGGTGATGACCGGGATGGCCGGGTTGGGATCCACGATGACTTCGCGGGTTGCGACGTGCGAGTTCCCGTAAGGATCGATCGAAAGGTAGCGCACGGTGTAGGTTCCGGGGACGTTGGTATCGACTCCGGCGCCTCCGGCCACGAGGGCAAGACGCTCAGCTTCCGAGAGGGTTCGGTGGAAGATACAGACTTCGTCCATCTTGGCCTTAATCCAGGCTTGGTTTGAACCGGGGTTGGCGTTGTTGTCGCGACCTCCAACCACAAAGTTGTATCCCGGAGCGGGATTGATGAAGCCGTTGCTGGTGATCTCGTAGTCCAACACGCCGTCGATCCAGAGCTTCCGGTTGCCACCGGAGCCGTCGTACTGGGCCATGACGTGGTGCCAGTTCCCGTTGTGGACGGTTTCGTTCGTTCCATTGTTCGCATCGTCATTGCCCTGGCCGCGGGTGGTGAAGACCTCCTTGAGTTGGCTACCGCGACGACGGACCTGCCAACCCTGGCCGCCTTCTCCACGCTTGGAGACATGAGTGGACCAGTTCCCGTTCCATCCGTTCTTCTTGACGAAGAAGGAGATGTTAAGGGGAGTCTCCGCGAGGTAACCCGGGAACCCGCCAAAGGAGAGCGGATCGAAGTCCGAAGAGGCGTCGGCCCTTGCGAAGATTTCGGCGTGCTCACCGCCACCCCGCTCGCGCGAGATGAAGCTGATCGGGTAGTCTCCTGCTTCCAGGAAGATGCGACCAACGCCGCGGACGTCACCACCGTTATTGGGCCCGAAGAGCCCGGTGATGTTGTTATTGAACGCCGCCGGGGTATCGTCGAAGTTCCAGTAGCCGACCGGGGTGTCCGCGAGGATCTCGTCCTCGTAGGACTGGGCCCGCGCCGGGTTGTCGATGCCGTTCTGGTAGTGCCGGAGCACGTCAGCGGCGGTCAGGGCCTTGTCGTAGTAAGACACTTCATCAAGGGAGCCGGTGTAATTCTGGCCAATGCCACTGGTCACTTGGGTGGTCGCACCGAAGCGAATCCCGTGGGTCGTGTTCGCGATGGGCGTGGCAGCCAGGAAGATGCTGTTCCTGAGCACTCCATCGACGTAGACGTCGACCTCATACAAGGGGAAGGCGGGGTCGAATTTGTCGACCCGGATCACACCCACAACGTGGTTCCACTGTCCCGGGACAATGCCCGCAAACCCGCCCCCGGGAGGACTGGAATCGAAACCGACGCTGAGATAACCGGAGGTGAGATCACCCACCCGGAATTCCCAATGGCCGCCACCGTTCTGGTAGAAGAGCCAGCCGGCACGTGAAGTGCCGTCGCGGAAGTGGATGTTGCTGATGGGGCACTGCAAGATGCCGCTCTGGTCGGGCTTGGCCCAGAACTCGATCGTCATCTCAGCCGCGGCGTCGAGGCCGGTGGCGGTCTTGATGTCCGCGTCGATGAAGTTGAGACCCGTCTGGTGGGGAAGAATGTTGAGGGTGTCGTTGACGCCGCCCACTTGGAAGTCAGCTGCCTTGTTGTTGGCGTCGTTCACGAGTGCGCCAGCCTGCCCGAAGGACACGCTGCCACCTCCACCTTCGAGGAGCGGACTGCTGGGCGCCGGCGGGCCGACCGCATCTCCGAGCGGCGAGCCGAAGCTTCCGGTGCTGGCCGCAGTTGCGGCTCCACTGGCTATGCCATTGAGGGCGGAGACGCCGGTGGCGGTCTCGAGGAGGGGAGTCTCGAATTGACCCCCGTTGGTATCCTCGATGAGAAGGCTGGAGCCGTCGTCAGACTGGAAGCCGAAGACGTAGAACCCATCCGCGGGAATATGCAGCGTATTGGTGGCATAGATCGCGAGGAATTCGGGGTTGTTGTCGATCGCGCCCGGGAACCAGCTGTCTCCGGGAATCTTGCCATTGTTGCCGTCTCCGAAGTTGATGTTATCCCACATCGAGATGAGGGTAGGATCGGCCAGGACCGCGGCATCGATCTCGACTTTGGTCTGCACGAAATTCACCACCCCTCCGTCGGGGGCGCCGTTGGGGCCGCTACTGTGGACGGTCCACTGAGTCAGGACGGTCGGATCGCCGGGGCCGGGGGCCCTGTTGAACCGTTGTGCCTCGAAGACGCTCTGGTTGGGGGTGCCGTCATCGACGTAGAAAGCTTTGTTGCCGCCATCGAAGTCGATGCTCTTGCCTGCCAGTCCGAAGGGTGTGTCCGTGCTGTAGGTCGGGTTTCCCTGTTGGATGCCGTCGTAACCCCCGCGGGACGAATCCTCGAGGGTGTCATTGTCGAAGTTCCACTTGCCGGTGGCCTCGCTCGCCTTGGGGGCGGCTGCGTTGCTGAACACGGGGACCGCGGCTGCGTCGTTGGCGTCCGTGGAAGTGGCGCCGGGATCAACGAACGGGGTGCCGGCCAGGACGTTGATGGTGGCGTCGCCAATGATGACGACGGTGGGCGCAGAGGTATCCGTCACGGTGACGGCGCGCGTGATGGTGGTGGATATGTTGGGAGCGGTGGCGGTGTAGGAATAGACCACCGGGTAGTTGCCGGTAACGGCGGTGTTCAAGGCGCTGGCGTCCACCGTGACGGTGCCTGCGGCGCCGGGAATGCTGACGTTGCTGCCGTCGAGGACGTCGGCCACGCCGGGATCGACCCAGACGACTGCGCGCTCCGTAGTCTGAGGATTGCCGCCCGCGAGGATGATCGTGGTGGTCTCGGAGTGGTTGGGATCGGTCACAAAACCATCCGCGCCCACGACCACTTCTTCGCCGTCGGAGAGGGTATCGCCGTCACTGTCGGCATTGAGAGGATCGGTGGGATCTCCGGCCGGATCGGTATTCGGATCAAAGGGATCCCGGATAACACCGGCGAGGGTGGGATTCTGTTTCCCGCTGACTTCATCGCCATCGTTGATGTTGTCGCCATCGCTGTCGGGATTGACGGGATCGGTTTTCGCGGTCTGCTCTTCGAGGTTGGTGAGGCCATCACCATCAAAGTCGTCACCTTCCAGCACTTCTGCCAGGTTGGTGATCGCGTCACCGGGATCGGCGTCGATGATCAACTGCTCGAACGGATCGTTGAGCAGGTCACCGTCGGCCGAGACGAAGGTGAGCTCGGCCGGGTTCTTCGACCCGTCGGCGAGCGATGCGATTTCTGCCGCGGTGAGGCCTACCCTGAAGACGGCGAAATCGTCGAGGATCACATTCATGTTATTGCCATTCTGAGTGCCATTTCCGCCTTGGGCACCGAGGGTGATAAACCCGTTGAGCTGTGTCTGGACCTGGGCAGCAGCAGCCGTGGTCGCGACTTCCACTCCATTGAGGTAGATCTTCCGGTCAGTGGCGGTCTTCACTACGGCACAGTGCTCCCACACGTTGAGGGTGCTTAGATTACCGCCGACTTGCAATCGCGTGTCTCCGCCGCAACAACCCGATTGGTCGAGGTAGAGAATCTGGTTGCCCCAGGGAAAGTGGGACTGGATTCCGCGGTTGGCGTTAGCGCCATCGACCATGGAAACCCAGTAAGCGCTTGAGTTCTTGAACTGACGATTGAACTGCCACCACGTGATGGTGAAGGTATCGTTGGTCACGATGTCATCGAAGTGAGTCCCCGCCGACGTCCGGGCGGAGGATCCGCTGCCGCTAAGGTCGAGCCCGTAATCGCCGGCGGCGCCGGTGCGGCCACTTGCGTCGCTGAAGGTCCCGTTGCGCAGGTCGGACAGGTCCCGGGCATCGGGACTGGTCTTACCCTTTCCCTCGGTGAGGTCGATGTGAGCTCCAACGGTGTCAAAGTCCCAGTAGGCCAACAGGTCATCCGGGTCCAAATCAGCCAAGGCAACCTGCACCCCAAGGGCACAGCCAGCCACGACAGCGAGTTTCCTCACATGCCTGAGCAATAGTCTGCAGTGTGTTTTCATTTAGGTCTTTTTTATATTGATACGGGCTGACGACAAAATCTGCTGGCAACCCATCGGGCGATGTCACTCCACCCCTCGGCCCAAGCGTTCGCACGGAACGTGATTGGCAAAAGGGTGAAGAGGATTGTCGAGAAACCAACATTTGGGTCATCAGTTTCTCGACTACTACAACT
>JAYGGC010000233.1:0-18928 GCA_046581525.1 Roseibacillus sp.
GTGTTTGATTGGTCGCGGATTCATGAGTGGGACTAAGAGGCATTAGTGGGTCGGTTTCTGATTGTGAGTGAAAGTGCGAATCCTCTGGGCAGATAGGGCACTGTATGAGTGGTTCCTACGGTCTTGTCAAAAATTCAACAAGAAAGTAGAAACTCCGCTGGCACCTGGCTTCAGCCAGCCTCGATTAGTGTGCCGCTTTGCGGCGAATGTCGGAGAGGATGCCATCCCGAGTGCAGGGTCAAGCACAGAGCGAAGATAGCTGAGTTTGGTGGAAAAACGTGGTCGAGGGTGCCAAGCTGCGCGTGCGAGCGAGGCGGGCTCCGTCAGCTGGGGTCGCAGTTTCTTGATTTGCAGGGCCTCCATCGTGTGGGCGATTCCTCCCGTCCCCAGGCCGGACTGTTTCAGACCAGCGAAGGGCATCCAATCGACGCGGAAGGCGGTGTGGTCGTTGACCATGACGGCGGAGGCCGAAATGCGTGAGTAGACTCTCATGGCGAGATCGAGGTCCCTGGTAAAGACGGCAGCTTGAAATGCAACGGGGAGCGCATTGGCGCGCGCAATCGCGTCGTCGATTTGCGAACCAGGTCGGAGCCTTCGGGGCCCGCGCCAACAACCATCATGGGATAGGTCTTCATAGGCCCGCACTGCGCTACACCAACTTGCTCTTCTCCACGATCTCGCGGTTCAGAATGCGGTCGTTGTCGGAGTAATCAATGGGCACCTCGATGAGGTGGACTCCCTCACTGTCGAGGCAGGTCTGCAGGAGCGATGAGAGATCCTCGGCTCGCTCCAGACGATGCCCTGTCGCTCCGTAACTCTCCGCGTACTTGACGAAATCGGGATTGCCGTAATCGAGGCCGAAATTCTTGAATCCCATGTTGGCCTGCTTCCACTTGATCATCCCGAAGGCATTATCGTTGAGGACCATCACGACGAGATTGAGCTTCAGTCGCATGCAGGTCTCAAGTTCCTGTGAGTTCATCATGAAGCCGCCGTCACCGCAGATGGCGATGACCTTTCTATCCGGATACACGATGCGGGCGGCCATGGCCGAGGGCAAGCCGGCACCCATGGTCGCCAGGGCGTTGTCCAGGAGAACGGTATTGGAACAACTGGCCTTGTAGTTGCGGGCGAACCAGATCTTGTAGATGCCGTTGTCCAAAGCGATGATCCCGTCATCGGGCATCGCCCGGCGAACATCAGCGACCAATCGTTGGGGATAGATCGGAAAGCGATCATCGTCAGCGCCCTCCCGAACATGGGCACTCATCGCTTCGCAGACCCGTTCAAAGTAAGTGAAGTCCCAGTTCTTCTGGGGACTGAGCCGTTCGTTCAACTGCCAAATACTATTGGCGATGTCCCCGACGAGTTCGACCTGGGGAAAGTAGACGGGATCCACCGCCGCCGTGTTGAAGTTGACGTGGAGGACTTTTACCCCACCTTCCTCCATGAAGAACGGGGGCTTCTCAACGACATCGTGACCGACATTGATGATCAGATCTGCTCGCTTGGTCGCGCGATGAATGAAGTCGCCCGCAGAGAGGGCCGCATTCCCGAGAAAGAGGGGATGATGCTCGTCGATGACTCCCTTTCCCATCTGGCTGGTGATGAACGGGATTCCCTGTTTATCGACAAATTGGCGCAGGACCTTCGCAGTTAACTTGCGATTCGCACCGGCGCCCACCATGAGGAGGGGATGATTCGCTTGCTCGAGAAGTTCGAGGGCGCTCTGAATCGACTTTTCCTCGGCGACTGCGCGGCGGACATTGCTCTTGGTCAATGGTTCGGCGTCGGTGCCGTCGGCCGCAATGTCTTCAGGCAACTCCAAGTGTACTGCGCCGGGCCGCTCTTCCTCGGCCAGCCGAAAGGCCTCGCGAGTGCGGAAAGGAATATTATCGGCGCTGACGATCTGATGGGTGTACTTCGTCAGGGGCCGCATCATGTTCACGATATCGACAATCTGAAACTGGCCCTGCTTGCTTCGCTTGATGGGTTTCTGGCCCGTGATCATCAACATCGGCATGGCCCCCAACTGAGCGTAGGCCGCTGAGGTGACGAGATTGGTGGCACCTGGTCCCAAGGTGGACAGGCATACTCCCGTCTTTCCCGTCAAGCGGCCATAGGTGGCGGCCATGAATCCTGCGGCTTGTTCATGGCGCGTGAGAATGAGCTGGATGGAAGAATCCTTCAGCGAGTTCAAGAAATCGAGATTCTCTTCACCGGGGATGCCAAAGACATATTCCACCCCTTCATTCTCTAATGCTGCGACGAGGAGATCCGATGCCTTCATATTCAGATGAGTTGATTGAGCCAGTTTCGAAGGTTGGGGACTCTCGAAACCTGAGTTTGCAAGTCGGGAAGGGGGATCTCGCCTATTGAACTAGCGCTATCTGAGCACTTGGAAGCGCGCCGTGACAAGTTCAGACTGCCACCCTCCAGGGGCGCGAACGCTAGCGTGGCTTCAGCAGTTCGACGGCAGAAGTGGTGAATTCCCGAAAAGTCCTCTTTTTATCGAAGCGAGATCGGTCCGGACCGTGCGAGGTGAGCAACAATTTATTTGGGGCACCTCGTAGTCACGTCCCTTCATGCAGATTACTGCTATTGCCGGGATGCCTCACACTCACTGTCCATCATGGCACCGATCGTGCTCATGGCCTCATGGTGCAGGATTTCCCAATCGTGCATTTGTCCCTCAAATTCCGGTTCGCAGGAACAGTCCACGCTCAGGCTTTTCTCAATCCCTTCAAGGACGGAGCGGAGTTTTGCCAGGATCTCGACCGCGCCGGTTTGGTGGAAGCGTCTCGCCATCTCTGCGCCAAGCTTGTTCGATTGCCTCATTTCAAGGACGGTTTGGCGTTGGGTGTTGTAGTAGTCTGCTAGAACGGTCATTTTCCTGAAGGTGTTTATTTAAACTGTGGTTGAGCGCCGGGGGCATTTTCGCTCAACACCCGTCCCACCGGAATGCGAGGAGGCGATTTTTCCTTTTGTGCGGATTTTCTCGATTTCACCGGCAATTCGGCGGCAAAACTCGCGAAATTGCGGAGCGGGCGGTCTCAGGTGCCGGAGTTCGAGGGATCGGCTGAGCGAGTCATGGCCTGACCCGGGATCCGGACGAACCCAAGGCCCATGATGATCAATTGACTCGCGACGAAGGCGCTGAGCCAGGTGAACGCCGCGTTGGTGAATCCATACGAATGGAGCCCGATCCCGAGCATGTTCGTGCCGAACCACGACCAGCTTGTGACAATGTTTCCGAACACTGCCATGACCATCATGCCGCGTTCCCGCACGATCCCACCCCAGCGGGCATGGAGGATGATCGCGTTCCACAGGACGATCAGGAGGGCGCCGTTCTCCTTGGGATCCCAGCCCCAGAAACGCCCCCACGATTGGTCGGCCCAGATTCCGCCGAGCACAGTCCCGACGAAGCTGGCGAGCGTGGCAAAGCAGATGATGCCGTAGACCATGCCGCGCAATGATTGGGCCGCCTTCTTGGGGACCCCTCCAACCAGGCGCCGCAAGAGGTAGACGATGGCGACCGCGCCGGCGAGGAAGGTGGCCGCGTAGCCCAAGGTGATCACGACCACATGGGTGGCGAGCCAGAAATTGCTATCGAGCACGGCGCGCATCATCTCCAGGGTGTCTCCCGAGAGCGAAAGATGGTGGGCGACGAGAAGGGTGGCAAAGCCGACAATGGCAGCCACCACGGTGCCCACTGCGTTTCGATACATCAGTTCGACAACCACACTCAGGAGAATGGCTCCCCAGCCGATGAAGACAGCCGACGAGTACAAGTTGGTGACGGGGGGGCGCCCTTCCAGCGCCATGCGCGCGAGGAGACCTGCCGAGTGCAGGAGAAAACCCAGCAACATGATTCGAAACGCGGCCTGCCGGAATTGGCCGCCGGGCCAGATCCAGGAGAAACAGGCCAGGAGAAAGGCCACGAGGTAGAGGGCCATGGAAGCGTAAAAGGGAGCCAACTTGTTGAAGAGAGCCTCCGCCTTCCCCTTGGCAAATGCGTCCGGACGCTGGTCGGACAACCAGGACCGATACCCGGAGACCGCTTCCTTGAAGTCGCGAACTCCCTCGGAGCCGCTCTTCCGGTAAGCGTCTCCCATGCGCGCATAGGCCCTCGTGGAGGGGTGAAGGTCCTCCGCATCGAGGGCATCGATCACCGAGTCCGCAAGCCTTCGCCACTCGGATACATCACCCGTGATTCCCGAGGGCGTGGTGAAGACATGGGTTTTGGGAGCCCACTCGAGCAACACGCGCATGCGCGAAGTGGAATTCGCGATCACTTCCGGGTTATGTTCTTCACCGCGGTTCCTTTTCTCGCTCTCGGCGAGGGCTTGATCAATGCTTGCCAGGAAGAGGATCATTTCCGCCTCGAGTTGCGAGGCGCCGGGGAGAGCGAGTGCGTGCTTCAGCTGTCCGTAGAGCTTCACACTGCGCGCAAGCTGCATGAGGGCTTTTTCGTATGGACTCCAGAGCTGGGCCTCCCGATGCGCGATGCGGTCCGCTTCCTCCTGGATGGTGGGCAGGGAATCTTGAAGTTCGGCGTAGGAGACGAACTTGCTTCGGTCTTGAGTGAAGCCCAGTTGTCCCAGCACCTCGTCGTGATTGATGCGAAAGATCCTGCGCTGATTCGCCAGATCGGGGCGAAATGCCAACTCCGCGAGCCAGGCGATGGGTGAGGCGGGACTCTCCTCTCCCTCGATGCGCTGGCGCCCCTGGATGACGAGCAGACCATTTCGTGCCAGCGCATCGAGCGGCTGGACCCGTCCGTTCGCGACGACCGGGAGGCTGCCGAAGCCCTTTAAATCCAGATCTGCAGATGGCCGCGTGGCCCTCAGGCCCGTGATGACAAGCACTCCCAGGCACAGGAGCGGCAAGAGCCATCCAAGGGTCATGTGCAAACGGGGTCTCATGATGCATGTTCAGCCCGGCGGCGGCCGATGGCTTTGACCAAGTGTTGGGAGAAGACCCATAGCAAGCCCAAGGCAACCATCGCGCAGGCGATGTAGGGCAGGGTCCAGGCCGGGTTTCGGACAACTTGAATGATACTGGTAGTATCGTCGTTATCGAATCCGGACTGGTAGAAGGTCAGGCCTCCGTAACGCAGGGGATGGTTCATGTAGATCAGCGTTTCGCGGTCTTCGCCGCGGTCGGCATTCATGATCCGGATCCGGCTGGAAAAATTCTTGGGGATCTCGGTGCCAAGGTAGCGGTCGTGGCTGAAGTCCAGCAGCGTGATCGAGAAGGGATGGTAAAATCTGCGCTGGCGAATGGCCATGGTTAGCAATGCATCGCCGATCTTGAACTCCTGCATGCCGCTGATCGCGTTGGAGAGAAGCCAACGCCCGGGGGCGGAGCCGTGCTCGGGAATAATCTCGACGAACGCGGAGCAGAGATTCCGGCGATCGGGGGCGGTCTCCTCCGGAACTTCACGGACCGCGAAGGCAACGCCGGGTCCTTTCGTTGCCCTGGGGGCCTCGAATTCCGGGCCGGCGGTGGCGGCCGGGACAATCTCGCTGTTGGGCAGGAATCGCTCGATGCGAACCGTAAAGCCGTCGAGGGGGAAGACCGCGCCAGCTCGCAGGCGGCTCTGGGGAATGGCGGTGACGGAGTCCTCGCCGGGAGCGCTCGAATCGATGATGACAAGTTCCACTTCCCACGGATGGGTCGAGTAGTTGAGGGTCTCACCCTCATCGAGACGGATCTGGGCCTCCCACCCGAGCAGGGCAGTGAATAGCTCACCGAGGAGCAGGAGCAGGACTCCGGTGTGAATCAGAAAAATGCCGGCCTTCTTCCACTGCAATTTGAACCGGGTGAGATGGGCGGCGAGGAGGTTGACGAGGAGAACGCTGGCGAGGAGGAGTCCCCCCGGCAATGGGAGGGAAACACGAAGCGTCCCCGGCCCCACCTCGAGCCAGGCGATCCACGAGCGGAAGTAACGGAGCTGAGCTTCGCGAATACCGATCTCCACCTGGGCAATGGTGGCCACGAATATCAAGACCATGCCGAGACCCAGAAGCGCCACGGTGAGACGCAGGGAGCAGAGCAGCCTTCCGGATTTTTGGAGCAGGGACAACGTTGCTTAGGGGTCAGGGATCACCGCGGTGCGCACAAAGGCTTCAAACTTTTCGCGGTTCTCCTGCACTGTTTCTGAATCGCCGGTCATTTTGAAGAACCATGTGTAGTCAGCCTTTGTGAGGATGGCGCCACTAATGGCGGCCTTTGCACCATTGTCAAAGAGGGGCTCCGCGCTCACGAGGTGGGTGATGATGAACTTTCCGGAGGCGCCCTCGATGGTGTCTTCGGGGTCCGTCTCCAAGGGGGCGAGACGCAGTTGTTTCCGCCACCGATTCACATTCTCCAGCGGGGAACCCACATCTCCCGGAAAGGGAATGACCGCAAAGTCCGCCTCACCTCCACGCGTTCCGGCAATCAAAAAGCTGGCCGCGCGCATGGCACTCCCGCGGCTCGGTTCCCAGTCGTCCGGTGTCGTGTAGTCCAGCTTGGGGACGGGCCGAACCTCCTCACCAGCGGCACCCGCCAGCGAGTTTGAAAGCGGTGAGATCACCACCTTGCGGAGGATTTCGATGAAGGATTCGTAGTGCTCGCGGAGGACTTGGGCCGGTGCCGAGAATTTGAAGAACCAGGTTTCGCCGCGCAGGGGGAGAATGCCGCCCAGGATTCCGTCCGTCGGGGAGTTCTCGTCTTGGGGGTATGCTTCAAAGACGAGGATCGAGTCACTGCCGATCTCGATCGGAAGAGCTCGCTCCGAGATTTCGGCCTCCAGCAGCGGAGGAAGGCCCACCTGCTTGCGCCACCTGTTCACGTTGGCGCGAACGCCGCCGCCATTTCCGCCGAGCCTGGTCACCGAGATCTGACCGGATGCGCCCACCCGGAATCGCGCGCCCGGTGAGGGTGCGGGTTTCTCCTCCTGCCATTCCGGGGGTGCCTGCCAGGAGACTTCCCAGGCCGCGAGCGATGATGGTCCGCCGGAGGGTGGGAATCCCGGGCGGGTCGAGGCGTCAGCCGCAACGCGGTAGGTGCGGATCTCCTCCTCTCGGCAGGATGAAAGGAGCAACATGCACAGTGCTCCAGCGCGAAAAAGACTTGAGGCTCGCAGCATGGGGATGCTTGCAGGTTCTTGGGGAAGGGGAGTGCTTGCAAAGAGGCGCGACCAGCGGTGGGGCACCAGCCGAGTCAACAAGGCCACTCCTCAGGCGTCTAGTACAAGATCGCCATTCGGAAGGCAGACACAAGGGAGGCAGGAGCCGGATTCCACGTGAATCTTGGGCGTGCACTCGTATTCCACCTTCCCCGAGATGATGGCAGTTTTACACGTGCCGCACCCCCCTGTGCAGCAGCCAAAGGGTATGGTGATGCCCTCGGTGGTCGCCAGATCGAGAAGACTGGTTGCCGCTCCGCTCACCTGGAGCGACTTGCCTGATTTGCGGAAGCTGACCGTGGCGGCCTTCACTTCCACCGCCTTCTTGACGGCAATAAAGGCCTCGTCGTGAACCCGTTCGCTGGGGACTCCCCATTCCGCGAGTCCATCGCGAATGCTATCCATCATGCGACCCGGACCGCAGGTGTAGTATTCGAAGTTGTTGCTCTGCAGTAATTCCTTGAACAACTCGACGCTAACCCGGCTCTCGTGATCGTAGTCTTCTCCCTTGATGTCCTCGGGAGCCGGATTGCTGAAGCAGACGTGGACGTGGACGTTGGGGAGATCCAAGGCGCGCCACTCCCTGATGTCCTCTGCGATCATGTTCTCGCCGCCGTTCCGGACTCCGTAAAAGAAGTAGATTTCCCGGCGCGATTTGACGTCGATCAGGCTCTTCATCATGCTGAACACCGGAGTCACTCCGATCCCGGCACCGGAAAGAACCAGGGGTGTTCCTTCTGCGGGGTCGATCGTGAAGGCCCCTCGGGGAGCGAGCACGTCGAGCAGGTCACCCTCATCGATGGTGTCGTGGAAATAGGATGACACCAATCCCGGTGGGGCGTCAGGCTTGTCCCGTGGTGGAGCGCACCTTTTAATACTAACTCGGTAGTAGTTGGGATCGGGAGAGTCCGAGAGGCTGTAGCAGCGAGTCTCGCTTCTGCCGTCGATGGTGAGCTGAAAAGTGAGAAACTGGCCCGGCATGAAGTGTGGAAGAGGAAGTTTGCCATCATGCGGGCTCAGATAAAACGAACAGATGTCGCCTTTCTCGACGGTTTTCTTTGCGACGCGAAACTTCCTTGTTCCGTTCCAGGGCGCAGTGCTCACCTCCGCCTTGCGACGCGAGGCGCGCACCGCAGAAAGCCGTTCGCCCAACAACCGCATTTCCTCGCGATAGATTTCCTTCCCCCTCCGCAAGGTGGTCAGTTGGCGCGCGATCGTGAGAAAGATGCTCGTCGCTCCACCCATGAGAACGGTCCATCCGGCTGCTTCGAGAAAAGTCATGGCATCAGAATTGGTAGCTCCACTCCGCGCGAAGTCCGCCGCCGCTCGTCCCGTCGTCGTAGGTGGCTGCAAATCCGTCGAACCGCAGAATTGCATGCTGTCCCAAGGCGTGCTGGTAGCGGATGGAAATCCCCGCGCCGGAACGGCTGTCTCCGTCCGTGGCGAGTCGGCCGCCGATCTCAGCACTGATTTGATTCTTACTGAATTGTCCCTCGAGGAAGTGCTGGTAGCCGAGGGCGGCCGCCACCGCGTCGTTGCTCCGATTGGTGAGGGCGCTTCCGTAACCGCCTAGTCCGACCGCTTCGAAGAGGAGTCCGCTGATGCCGCCGATGGGGCCGCCCGCAGCCGGATCGCGGGCCGCGGAAGTGTAGTCCCCGACCCCCCAGAAGGTATTGAGGTAGGCGATGTCGTAGTTGTAGTCCATCGTGCGGGACACTTGGGAAAAGATGAGGAGACCAGTATCGACCGCGGGAGTTTGCTTCTCAAGCGCCCAGGAAAGATTGGCTCGCATCGTCGAGTTGAATTTGCCGAAGCGCCGGGTTTGGCCCACCCCGAAGTAGAGTCCGTCCCCTCCGGTGGAGTTGCTGCCCTCCACGTAGGCCAGATCGACCTCGTAGGTGCTTTTCTCGTAGTCGGCAGCGTAGAAGAGCCCGAACAGGTTGGCCCCATCGTCTTCCATGTTGTTGCCCCGGTGAATCTGATTCCAGGCATAGAGGGCGGTGAGGCGGGAGGCGGAGGCTCCGCCCAGGAACATGGACGCCCGGGTGATGCCGATGGCGTCCATGAAGTCATTGATCATGATCCCATCCTGGAAGTTGAGGGGCATGCGTCCGATGGCAAATCCGTAGTCGAGGTTTTTCTCGTCGCGAGGATCGAGGTTCGGGAAGAGTTCGCCAAAATCCCCTTCGAAGAAGAGAGTATTGATGTTTCCGTCGAGACCGCCCTGCCTGCCGTTGGGTGAGCTGAAGCGATACCCGGCAAACTCAGCGTTTTGATCGAGGGGGCGAAGACCGATCAGGATCCGTTCGGTGGGCGTCAGGTAGATGTTTGAAAACAAGTCGAAGCGGTTGGCCCACTCGGTGACGTCGCGCGCTCCGTTCGAGTAGGTTTGCAACGCGGTGCGGTATGTTCCGTAGATGACCACGACCGGTTGCCAGACCGCGCCGGTCGGCAATTCGAAGCCGGGATCGATCTCTCCGGAGCCGAGGAAGGGATTGGCTCCAAAAATGGTCCTCCGCTCGGGGGGATTGAGGTCCTCTCCCAAGCGATTCTGCTTTGCGATGAGATCTCTGCGCTCCCGGTTGGATTCGAAAATGAGGTCCTCGATCACCTCGGTGACCGGGGCGGGGCGTCCCAGGAAGTCCTCCCCGATGTTTTCCCAGGGGACTGCCTCGTCGCTGAGCAAAAGATCTTCAGGAGAAGTTTCTCCGGAATGTAATCCGAGAACGGTGCACGCCAGGAATGGCCAGAGGAACGGAAGGGGTCGGCGCATTAGAACGACCCTCCAGCCCCGGTTCGAGGGTATCGGCGCGTGTTGTGATCATTCAACTTCACCTCATTCCTCATTTCCAAAATTCTCGTTGCTGAAGTCCTCTTCCTTGTTCTCGCCCTCGCCCTTTGGTTTCCCGCCCCCGCCAAAGTCCTCTCCGGTGAAATCGGGATCGATCGGCTCGGCAGTTGGGAGCGGAACCTCGGGGAGCGGCGGGAGCTCAATGATGCCACCTCCCTGTGCCTGCTTCTCGATGTAGTTTCGATCGTAGGGAAACGGGCCGGGTGGGATCGCCATGATCTGCCTTTCCGTGGGCCGCAGGTTCCAGGCCAGTTGTTTGCCATCGAAGACCAGGGTCCGGTCCCAGAGCACCTGCGCTCCGCCCCGCCGGGCCGAGTCGCGGCGAGAAGAGCTGACACGGTGGCCGTAGACCACGCGTTTTCCCACCTCCCGCGGAGACAAGTTGTAGTCGAAGCCCACTCCCGAGATCTCCGAGATGAGGTTCACGGGAACCATTTGGGTGATGAAGCGTAGGTTGGCGGTGTAGGGGACGGCGCCGGTAAGGGCTTTCCCTGAGACCTTGTATTTCGCGATCCGTTCGCCGTTCGGCGGAATCAAAATGGCTTGCTTGCGAGCGCCACCGGGACGGGCTCGCAGGATTCCGGGGAAGGTGTCGGGGCGGATGTAGGGAAGGGGGTTGACTGAGTAGTTTACCGCCAGGACCTGCTCGCGCTCTCCTCCGTGCTGGTTTCTCACCAGGAACTTGGACTGGAGGCTGAAGAGTTGATGGTCCTGCCTCCAGCGGGTGTCCTCCGGCAGGATTGACATTCCACGCCTCGCTTTCCAGCTTGCGGCCTCGAGCCAGTGATCGGTCTTCTTTGCATTGTGGTGGACAAAGAGCGAGTGGAGGTCGCGCACATCGCCGTTTGGATCGCGGTCTCCCGACTCCATGACGATTCGGCCATTGGCATCGCGGACGGTCACCTGCAGAAACACGAGACGCTCTGCATCGAAGCCGGTCGGCACGCCATGGCCGTCGGTGCCGTTCAGCACTTGGACCTCGAAGGCCAGGCCCTTGGCGTCGTTTCGTGTCAGTTTGACCGTGCCGAGCTGGAACCCGCGTCGCAGGACCTGGAACCTCTCGGTGTTGATGGCATTGAGGAGCTTGAACTGACCATTGAGAGCGGTGCGGAAATCGATGCGGTACTGCCGATCGTTCCAAGGCCATGGAAGTCCCTTGCCGACCGAGGGGTTTGCTTCGGCCCTCTTCTCGAACGAGCTGCTGACATTGCCCCAGCCGTCTTCCCACTTGAATTTGATGATGTGCCTCAGGTTGGCGCGCTCCTTGACCTCGATGTCCCCGTTCGGCTTGATTCTCTGGTTTTGCATATCCCAGAGGAGGTCGCGGATTTCCTTGGAATGGGGAAAGAGGCCCGGGTGGATAATGGAATAGTCGGGACCGGCGAACATGTGATTGGTGCGCTTGCGCGGTGGAGAGGCAGCGCCATAGCCCTCGTCAGTGGGGTTCGTGGCCCAGAGATCGCCGCCGATGCGGGCCGCCGGGCCCCGGTGATAGTTGGCCTCTCCCAGCGCGATCTTGGCTCCGGGAACTTTGCCCATGTGGCAGTCCTGACAGGTCTTGCCAGCCTTGCTCGCCGGGGAGTTCTTGAACTGGGTGAAGGCTTCCTCGAGTCGAAATCCATTCAGCAGATTCACGTCGTGGCAACTGCCACAGAATCCGGAGGTGGAAATCGGGTCGAACTTGATGACGTCCCGGTGAATCTTCCGTTGTCCCTCGGCATCTTCCTTGGGTTTAAGAGTAGGATTGGTTCGCAGGAGTTCCTTGAGGATGGAGTTTCCCCGCGGACCGTAAACGGGCTGGTAGACGTCCCCGGTCACCACTGCGGTCCGTCCGCTGACTTTCCCATAATTGCGGTCCACCCGGTGACACACCACGCAGGTGATCCCTTCAAGTGAGGCAGGATGACGCTTGAAGTTGCTGGTGAATAGAGGCTCATCGCGTTGCATGCCGACCTGGGTGTGGCAGCGGATGCAGAAATCGCCGTTCGTGCCCGAGGTGGCCTTGAAGATGGTCGCGTGCATGGCGTTGAAGACCGGGCTCAATTGGGCGTATGAGTGGGCCGAAACCGACCACTCCCGGAAATGATCAGGGTGGCAGGCGGCACAGGCCGAGGCCGAGGGGAAGCGCTTTTCGCTTTCCAGTAAATCCAGGAATCGGACGTGCGCCTCGGCCGCGTTGGCGAAGACAACCTTGGGCTCCTTCTCTTCTTCCTCCTCGACTTCACCAAAGGCTGCAGCGGCTCCTGGCTTCTCCCCAAAATTCTCCCCACCGAAGTTCTCTTCGCCAAAGTGTTCCTCTCCAAAGTTCTCTTTGCTGAAATCCTCGGTGGGTTTCACCCCGTCGGGAGGCAGGACCCCTTTGTTAGGAGGAGACTCGACGGTTGGAGGTTCTTCGGCAGGGGGGGGCTCGGCAGGGGGGGCTTGGGGGCTTTCGGCAGGTGGAGACTCTTCTTGAGGCGCATTCTCCTGCGCGCTCCCAACCACGGCAAAAACTGCCAGAAGAGAGAGGGGAAGCGCAACGGCCAAGGCCCTTCTCAACCGGTCTGTCTCCCCCCCAGGACGGCGCGATTGGGGACCGGCCGAAAGAGAAGCCGGGATCTTGCGGAGCATAGGTTCAACTTGAAATGGAAATGGCGGAGGAGTCTAGTTCGAAAATCCTCATCGGGCCTGATGGGTTCGGTAATTCCAGGGGATTTTCAAAATACATGGGACGGCCTATCGGGAAGATTTGTGGTACTTGTGGCATTGCGTGCAGCGATCTCCCGCCTTCGCCGGATTGTGACACGAGGCGCAGGTTCGCTTCTGGATCGGGGAAAAGCTGCTATGGAAGTGTGCAGGATCGGCCTTCAGAGACCAGTTCTTTGCATAGTCCCAATCGTTCTCTCCGGGGTAGGCTTCCAAAAAGCCCTCCGTGGCCGCGCCCGTGCTACTGTAATGGCAATTGCGGCAGTCCATCAGGAGAAGGTGGGTGGCATGATCATAACGGGTAAGTGACACGCGGGGGGAATTGCTTATGAATCCCCGCCAGTTGATGTGCGCGCCGGTCAGTTTGTTGTCCTCATCACGCACGTCGTCGATGGAGTGGCACTTGAAACATTGCCCGGTGGCGCTGGAGGCGGAGCCGCGGCGGAAATCAAATCCCTCGGCGAGGTGGGCGCGCACTAGGGGGTCGTCAATTCGGCGCACGAGTTCGTCGAGCCAGTTTTTCAAAAGGAGATCGGCATGGCCGGTGGATCGGTAGGAAACAACCCCATACTGTTGATACCATCCGCCCCGCGTGGCCCAGACCGTCGGATCGATGACCGGAAGTTCAGTCGACTCTGACGCGGAATCGTCGTCCGGCTCTTCTTCGAGCGCAAAAACCTCATTCTCACCATCACCGACCTTTTCAGGGTCCGCGCCGAAGTTCTCCTTGGCGTCGCCCCCGAAATTCTCTTTCTCGTCGCCCCCGAAGTTCTCCTTCTCGTCGCCTCCGAAGTTCTCCTTGGGGTCCTCGCCAAAATTCTCCGGAGTGTCGGGAGGAGGGTCCCCGGGTGTGGGAGGCGGAGCGGGAGGAGCGGATACCTCTGGGAGTGTCCCCTTGCGGTAGTCATCCACTTCGCCAAGCAGGCGAACGTAGTCCTTTTCCGAAAAGCCGCGCCGCATCGAATCCAGGAGCCCAGATGGGAGACCGGCGATCAAATGCTGAGGGTTGCTAAAGCCGGACTCCTTGAGCCGGCGAGTCAGTTCGTCGTGTCCGACCCGATTGGAAGGATTATCGTTGGGGGAGCTCTGCGAGAGGTCTCGCGCCAATTCCTTCACGGACCAGGCGAGGCGTTCGACCTTGCCGATTGACTCTGCATCGAGATCCGCAAGGGCGGGATCAAAGGGGTTGACCTTCTGCTCCCGCAACGACTTCCAGGCCTCGCGGGCGTCGGCCGGAAGAAGCTGGAGCGTCGGAAATGGAATGGAATCGGGCGCCTCGCTGATCCAAGTGCCAATCGATCGGGGAGGGTCGCTGGCGGCAAGCTTTTCGTTGAGCAAGGTGACGTTGAGATTTGGAAAAGCGAGAAACGGGATTGCAGTTCCTCCGCGGGTGGACTCCTCATGGCAGCCTGCGCACGAGGTCTCGAAGGGTTTCACGATCATCGCCTCTCCCGATGGTTCCGGGGCGTGGCACGCCAGGCATGAAGCGCTCTCGGAATGTCTGCGGGCAGGATCAAACCCGGGTGGGACTCGTTTCGGATGCTCTCCCTCCAACTCCTCCGGGAAGTGTTTTTGGTAATGTGAGTTGTGATCGAAACGAATGCCCGTTCGCCGGCGGTAGGGATAGGTGACTTCCCGAAACTCGGGGTGCCCGTTTGAGAAGCTGGCGAATTGATCCTGGTGGCAGACCTGGCACTGCCGATTGCTCAAGGAGGTGATCTCAACATCCGTCCCATGATGTTCGTGGTGGCAGGTGGCGCAGTGGATGTCTCCGCTTCGAAGGTTTTTCTGCGCCAGGGCGGAGGCCGCGACCATCAGGAAATTGGAGGATTTCCCCGTTCCTTTCCAACGGTGGCCGAGATGATCCGAAGTGTGGGGCTCGAAGGCGAAGCGTGCCTGTTCTCCCCCAATGGTGTCGTGGCAAGCGAGGCAGAGCTTGCCATCCTCGATGGCCCGGTGCCGGGAGGCGGAGGCGTGCAACTTGGTGAGGCGGCTCAGCGTCAAGCGCTGGTCGCTGTGGCACCCGGAGCATTTGGCCTCAATGAAGGAGTGATTTGCGGAGAGAGGGCCAGCACTGAGGGAGGGAGACGCTTCTTCGCCGTCGCTGGAACCTCTCGAAAAGGTCAGAATCAGGGTCGCTATGGTGATCGTCGACACGGCGATGGTGAATTGGCCCCGCCGCTTTCGGAGCGATCGCTTGGGCTGGCAGCTCGGAACACCCTGGCAGCACGATCCGTCGGGAAAAGGACCCTGCTCACACGGTGGCACTCCGTGGGTGTCCTGCCGCGTGCACATCCAGCGGGCCCCGATCTTGCGGGGGAGGCACTGGCCCGATCGCCGCCCATCAAGTTCTTTACCGGCCTGGCACGTTCCCCTCCGATCCGGCCCGAGATAACAGGGGCAATCATGGCAGTCGCCCCCGCAGATCCACCCCTGGTTGGGACGATTGTAGTTCGCCTCCTTGTGGTTCGTGGATTGGAAGGAATCCGGCATGGGTGAGCTCAGCGGGTGGGGATGTAAACTAGCACGATCCACGCGTGGGCGAAAGACGTGATGAGGAGGCTATAGGTAAAGGGGATGTGGATGAACAACCAACTGCGGAGGAGAATCTGGGCCCCATTCTGGACGTCCAGATTGTGCTTTTGTCTGACACATCTCCGGATTTGTTCGAGCGCTTCGTGTTCATCCTGTCCGGTGTAACTCTCCACATTGTCGATACTTTCGAGAGCACGGGAGAGCATCTTCTTGGGCTTGCCGAGCAAGGATGCCCATGTGGATCGCGGTTTGAAATAGGTAGAGAGGTGATGCAGATAGAGGTCGCCGACCGCCGAGGCGCCCGATCCCTTTTCCGCCTCCTCGACAATCTCTTCCACCTTCCTCCGGAGGCGAATCTCAAACTTGGGAATCGACTCATAGGTGAGGGGTTCGCCCGAGCGGGCCATGACAGGCGGCAGGCTCCGGGTGAGGTAGAGGCCAATGAGGCCGGAGAGCGTCACGATGCCGAACAGGATGGAAAGGACAATCTCGAGAGTGCCGGCGGGGAGTCGAAAATCAGTGTGGAGGCCGAATAACAGAACGGAGAGAAAGCCGGCATAGATGTGGAACTGCAGCCAGTGTGAGGCGCGGATGAGGGGAAGAAAGGGCAGCTTCTTTCTCGCGTTGAAGGCGGTCAGCAGCAGGAGAAGCAGCAGGAGCGCAATTCCCGAGTAAAGGGCATGGGGGCGCAGCGCGGCATCAAGCGCCCGCCACAGAACGACGCAAACGATCCCGGCTGCCAACAGGAGCAGGGCGTTGGCGATGCGGCGCCTCGCGAAGAATTTTACCGAGACAGCCATCGGGCGACGGAATCAATGTCTTGCATGTCGAATCGTTGCAGAGCGTCATGAGGACAGGCCCGCACACATGCCGGACCGGCCTTTTGATCAAAGCAAAGGTCGCACTTTGTAGCGCGCTTCAAGGCGCCTTCGGAGAACAAGTCCAGGCGGCCTCCGACCTGGTCGTCATGGGAAGGAAACTGGGGCAGGCCGTCCTCGTTGCGGATCTCGACCATCTGGATGTTGTCGTAGGGACAATTGCTCGCGCAAGACGAGCATCCGATGCAGGTGCTGTCATTGATGACGACTTCTCCGGTATCCTCCCGATGGATGGCGCCCGTCGGGCAGGGGATCATGCAAATTGGATCGTGGCAATGGAGGCAGGCCTGTGCCACTTGAATCCCTTCCTGGTGATCGCCATAGCGGATGAAGCGCGGATTGCCGTCGTGAGTGGAGGCGCAGGCCTGGACGCAGTCGTCGCAGTGGGTGCAGCGGTCGAGATCGATGAGCATCGCAGCGCTGCCGTTGATGGTGCGCTTGTCCATCAGGAAGTCCATGATCCCCGGGCCAAGAAGCTCCCTTGTATCCATCGAAGCACTGTCCGGAAGGGGAATGTCGTCGGTGTCGCGCAGTCTTGTCAGCGGGCGACTGTGTCGTGCCACCTCGCTGGGGGTCATGCTCGGAATGATACACTCTTCCACGAGGTGGGTGGGAATGACCAGGATATCGACGTAGCCGATCGCGCGCAACGAGTGCTGGGCGGGAATGAGCTGGTCTGGATGGGCGTGATTGTGGAGGATCTCGGTGAGGCCATAGGTTTGGCCCATGCCCAGGTAGGACACCGTCTTTTCCCCGCCGTGGTAACTATGGCTGACGCGCACGAATCCGCCGCGCACGATCATCATGCCATTAATGTAGTCGGACTCCGGCAGGATCATGGGTTCACTGCGCAGGCGATCGGCCGCGCTCGAGGCGCTCAACAGCTTCTGATAGGTGCCGTACCAATCGAAGCGGCCGTGTCGTTCAAAACGGGTCCCCTTGACCAGGGTTTCCACGTGGACCGGATCGAGGCGTCGAATGATATCGAGTCCAAGTAGGAGCGGGCGCAGGCCGTACTGCCGATAGCGGTCTTCGACGTGCTCCTTGAACTTTGGCGCGAAGCTCATCAAGTCGCGCAACCCCTGCCAGCGGATCTCGAGAATCTCGGTGTTGGCTTCGGCGGAGATGATCGTTGCATTGCGCGGACAGCGACCGAGGGCCGCAATCTCCCCGAACATCTCCCCGGCCTGGATTTCGTAGGTGCGGCTGCCATCCAGAACCCTTGGGACGTCCTGCAGGAAGACGCTGGGGGTGTCTTCGCGATTAGAACCGTCTTCGAATCGCTCGGTGTGGTGCACCCGTGCTTCGGGAACTCCCTTGCGGCGCAAGGCACTCTTGACCATGGCCAGAAATCCTTTCTGCTCGCGCGATCCACGCCCCAGGCTGCGACCCGGAAGCTTGTCCGCGATCAAGGTTGCCGATCCCCGCAGGATCACGAAGGCCGAATTCCCGTAGTCGCCTTCGCGAAGGATGATTTCGTTCTTATCCTTGGCCAGGAGACGCGCGTCGTTGAGCAGGATTCCATCGAGGGAGAGATGCGGGGGAAAGCGTGCTGGATCGATTCCCGCCAAGGCCGGCGCGGACTTGACCCGGATGAGCATTCGCAGGGCCCGGACCGCCTCATCCGGCAATTCTTCCGGGAGAGTCTCCTGCAGGAGCGAGGCAATGATCTTGGGATCTAGGAGCGGATCGAAGGGCGAATCCCAGCGCTGGGGAACAGATGAGAAATTCGAGTCGGTGGACATTTACGAGTGATCAGCCGTAATTCTGCATGATCAATTTGGTTTTGACTCGGCTCGGCTTCTGCCTCGATCCGGCCCCCGGAGCGCTCTTCCTAGGGCTGCCAGACCTTTCCCTTGCTCGTCTTCGGAATGAGGGAATCGACTCCCGCCAGCTTGCTTCCATCATGACCTTTGCTGAAGGCCGCAATCGGATCTTCGAGAGCCTTGGCAGCTTCGGCTACCAGGCTCTGCTGGCCGGTCAGCTTGACGCCCTTGGCAATCTCACTGATCTTGATCAGCTCCGCCGGCGCGGCTGCCCCGCCCAGCTTCTCGATCACGGACGGTAGCTCCGTGTTGATGATGGTGTAGGCGCGCTTCCCCATCGCATTGCGATAGGTGCCGCCCGCGGTCTTCCCCTTGGAGAGATTGGCCAGGCTGTACTGCAGGTCCAGCAGCATGCCCACCACCAACATCTTCCGCTGGCGATCCTTGAGGGTATCGAGATTCTTCTTGGCGTTTCGCTGGTAGTCCGGGGTGTAAAAGTTATGGCGCACTTCGCCGCCGCTCCACGAGACGAGATTGAATCCCTTACTGCGGGCCACATGGCCACCGACATTGACAAGTTTTTCGTCGCGGATGATGTGACAATTGAAGCAGTTTTCCGCAACGAGGTGGGTATCGTGAGGATAGAGCATACCTGCCGCCTTCGAGCGCTTCTGCCGCTCCTCGCGGCTGGGGATTTCCTCCTTTTCGCCGTGGATCTTTTGAAAGTCCTTTCCTCCGCCGTGGCAGGATTCGCAGCTTACTCCGCCGATCACCTTGAGCGCTCCCCCGACTTTTTGGCGAGTGAAATGGCATTCGGTGCAGAGCGCTTTTGGTCATCGCGGCACCCGACGCCAGCCCCATGGCCTTTGCGATCTTGTCCGCGGCGGCCCGCGTCTTGACATCACGATGGACGCTGTCAGCGCGCTTGTGGGAAGAGAGAGTCCAGGCTTTCACTTCCTCCTCGTGGCACTCTGCGCAGGCGGCGTTTCCGACCACCATTTCGGGGTGGAGGGTCGAAGCGGCCTAGCCGAATGCG
>JAYGGC010000260.1:0-22970 GCA_046581525.1 Roseibacillus sp.
GCGGCAGAGTTCGCGGCCTTGCAACCTGCCCCCAACAACGTCTTGCCCACCGCCGCCGCGGCAGGGGTGATTTCTCCGGTCACCATCCCGGTGCCGGGGGGGCTCCAGGGCGCGCCCCAATTGCTTCTCCAAGTCACCGACTAGGAATGCCGAGTGCGCTCGCTTCGCAATCTCCGAGCGAACCCACGATCACCAGGTGGCGTAGCAGGGTCACGGTGCCACCGGCATCTTGGCGCCCAGCTCCTTCTGCCAGAGGTGAAGCTTGTGAAGCAGGCCCTTGGCCCGGTCGGGATATTGCTTGGCGAGATTGTTCCTCTCGCCGGGATCCTCACGCAGGTTGTAAAGTTCGTAGCCACCGTAGTGATAGAATTCGATGAGCTTCCAGTCACCGTCGCGGATCGCGGCGCCCGGCGCCCAGGTTGACCCGTGGTAGTGCGGGTAATGCCAGTAGAGAGCCCGCGGAGCCCTGCGCGCCTTGGCCCCGTTCAAGATCCCCATGAAGCTTCGCCCATCGACATGTTGCTTCGGTTTCAGGGGGAGCCCGGCGAGGGAAAGCAGGGTGGGGTAGAAGTCGGTGCTGGTGACGTAGTCATTCGGCATCATCCCGGCGTGCTTTTTGCCCGGAAGACGCACGATGAGCGGAACACGAATTCCGCCTTCGTAGAGCCAGCCCTTGCTCGCCCGCAAGGGAAGATTGCATCCGGGTCCCACCGTCTTCTTGGTGCAGAGCCCGCCGTTGTCCGAATAGAAGATCACGCAGGTGTTGTCTGCGATCCCCAACTCATCGAGGTGGGCAAGGAGTTCCCCCACCGAGTCGTCGACCGCCTGCACCATGGTGGCGAGGGCGGCGTTGTCCTGGCGAGGACGACTCAAGCCGTCGTGCTCCTTGATCGGAGCAGGGGAGGGACCGAGCTTGGCAGCCTTCTTGGTGTAGTGCTCGAGGTACTGCTTCTCCGCGATGATCGGGGTGTGCACGTCATAGTAGGCCACGTAGGCGAAGAAGGGCTTGTCCTTGTTGGCAGTGATGAACTTCCTGGTCTCGCGGGTGATGTCAATGGTTCCGTGCTTGCGTCCCGTGGTCCTGCCCTTGCCTGGTGATCCCTTCGATGAATTCCGGTGTGGGTCGTAGTAGACGTCGAAGCCCTGCTTGTCCGGTCCGAATCCCTTCCCGCCGAGGTGCCACTTGCCGGTATAGAAAGTCTGGTAGCCGCCCTCTTTCAGGGCCTCCGCGATGGTGAATTCCTCGAGCTTGAGGTGGTCCATGTCCCGCGGGGTCACGAGTTTCTTCCCCGGCCCGCTCTGCCCGGGGATCCAGTCCGTGATGTCGACCCGCACGGGATGTTTCCCCGTCATGAGGGACGCACGGGTGGGCGAACAGATCGAGGCCGCGCAGTAGGCATCGGTGAAGCGGACCCCGTCCCTGGCAAGTTGGTCAAGGTGGGGGGTTTCGTGAAAGGTGGAGCCGTAACAGGCGAGATCGGCCCAGCCCAAGTCATCGACCAGGAAGAACAGGATGTTGGGGCGTTCCGCGCCGGATGCCGGCTGCAGGAGGCACGAGGCCAGGAAGAGAATGAGGAGAGGGCGCATGGGAGTTGAACCTGGGATCCGCGCGGATTCCGGGATTGGTTGAGTTGCTTACTTGGTCTTCCTGGTCTTGGTCCGCCGGACCGGGCGGTGGATCTTCTCGCCGGGTTTCGGAAGGTCTTTTTTGACCTCTGCCCAGCGCGGATTCAAGGTGGCCTGGCGGATGGAGAAGTTGCGCAGAGCGATGGACTGCCCGCCGCAGGTGAAGCCGGGATTGTGCTTCGGGGTCTTGAACAGGGGATCGCTCCCCCACGCGACGAGGTTGTCCACTTTGCCAAGCAGGGTGTCGCCGACCATCTCGAGACGGACCTTGTGCCAGGTGCCGGCTTTGAATTCGGCGGGAAAGACCGCGAAAATCACGGCCTTATCGGGGCCGTCGTGATCCTGGTCGTCGCGTCGAATCGTGACGGTCTTCGGCGTTATCAAGATGCGAGCCATGTGACCCTTGACGGCATTGATGGTGAGGCTGGTGACTCGCGCGCCCTCGAATTTGAATTCGAAGTCGATGACGAAATCCGAGTAACTCTCCTGTAATCGGATCACGGCGCCGTGATTGTCGGCCGCCAGCTGGGAGCCGCGCCAGGTGCCCTCCGTGACTTCCCATTGGCCCTTGGCGGCCTTCCACTTTCCGGCGGGGATACTATTCAGCTTGTTTTGGTAGAGCGTCTTTCCCGGCACGGCCAGAAGGGGCTCGGCGCCGGCTTGGGAGGGATGAAATCCAATGGCGAGGGCCAGGACCAGGGTGAGGGCCGCGATGGCAGGGGTGTGTTGTTTCATGGTCGTGAGTCTTGGGATGGTTACACCCCGAGGTAGAGATCCCGCCCCATCGCCAGGGCGGCGATCTTGCGGTCGGCGATCGAGCGTTTGAGCATCCAGAATCCGCAGTCGGGGTGAACGTACTTTACGCGGCCAGTGCCGATCACTTTCTCGGCGCTCTCGATCGAGGACGCGATCTGGTCGGCGGTTTCCACGTGATTGACCTTGATGTCGACCACTCCGAGGCCGATGCCGATTTTGTCGTCGAGGTCCTTGATGGCCTCGAGGTCGTCGGAGGGTCGATGGGCAAGTTCGAGGACGAGGTGATCGGTGTGCAGCGCGTTGAGGAACTCGAGAAGGGGCTTCCACTTCCCGGCCTGGATCGTCTGGCCGCCATAGTTCCCGAAGCAGAAGTGCACCGCGGTGGGACCATCAAAGGCGTCGAGGACCCTGTTAATTGCTTCCGCCGCGAGGGGGCCGTCGGAGGGATTGCCGGGGATGTTGGCCTCGTCGACCTGCAGGCACGAGCACGGGCAGTCCGCCACCTGCTCGGCAAGGACATCGGCGACCGCGAGAGTGAGAGCGCTGAAGTCGCGGTAGTGAAAGTCGAGGAGGGTGCGCGCCAGCATGTAGGGACTGGTCACCGTGAATTTGAAGGGGCCCCCCGCGATGGCGGCAGCGCGTCGGCAGTCTTCGATGAGATTGAGACCGCCTCCGTGCAGCGCCTCGCGCACCACGGCCGCGGGCTTGGCGCGGAACCCCATCTCGCGATTCGCCCGGAAGGCTTCCGACTCGGTGCGCCCGATCGAAGAGTCACAGCCACCCATGGGCCCGACAAAATATTCGATCATCCCGTTGGTGTCGGGATGGTTGAGGTCAAAGCGATAGAGCTCCCCGTCGGTGGGCAGGTCGATCCCGGCTTGGCGCTGGGTGTTGAAGATCACGCGAGTGGCATCGATGACGGCTTGCTCGGAGGGCAAGGCGCTGAGCCAATCGGGGACCGGGTAGGAGCCGACCGTGGTAGTGAGAATCCGGGGTTCCGAGGGGATGGGCGCGGTGGTGTTCATGGGGAGGGGAATGGAGGATTGGACCCGGCTGGGTTTGGCGACGACGCCGTGGCGGGGAGGTGGAATGACAGGGTTGAGCGTGGAATGCTACGGCGAAGCGCGGAGGTCTCTGGCAAATTCTTCGCGGTGAGCTTGCTCCGGTTTCCTGGTGAACCTGCTGACGATGACGAAGACCAACGTGTTGCCGATGATGCCGCACATACCGACATCGAAGAGTGCTTTCAGGTTGGAGGTGCCTTTGAGCAGCGAACTGGTTTCTCCGAGGATCATCTTGCCGAGGGGCGGAAAGAGGCAGACGGTGAGGATTCCGGCCGCCAGTCCAGCGATGGCACCCGCGCGGCTTCCTCGTCGGAAAAAGAGCAGATCGACCGTGATCGGGAGCATCTGGGCCGAAAAGGCCATCGCGAGGCCGAAGAAGGCGGTGATGGTGTTCAGAATTTCGGAGTTCCCACCGACGATGGCGATGCGGGCTGCAGCCAGGGTTGCGAGGATGATGACGATGCGTCCGATCCAGGTGCGCTCCTTCTCGCCGGAATTTGGACGGAGGGGATGATAGACATCGCGCGTGGCGACTGCGCTGAGGGCGTGCAGATTGGAATCGGCGGTGGACATGGAAGCCGCCATCACCGCGACCAGGATCAGGGAAACGAGTATCACGCCGATCCCCCCGAACATGACGGGGAAGTAGTCCTGAATCACATGAATGAGGATCTGATCCGTTTTGTCTCCGTTGGGAAGACGAAGCGCGCCGTTGGCTGCCTCGATCGGTTCATAGAGAACACGCCCGCCAAGACCAACGAGGAAGACTCCGAAGATGAAACAGATGGGGAGGATGGTGGAAAACGCGATTGCGGAACGGCGCAGGGTGGCGGAATCGCGGGCGGCGTAGAAGCGCATCCACTGTGCCGGCTGAATGATGCTGGCAAGGGAGGCAAAGGCGCAGAAGGTGAGAAGCTTCCAGGCGTTGTGTTTTCCCGGCGCCTCGGCAACGGTGAGCAGTTCGCCACTGAGCTCCGAAGAAACCCGCGAAAAATAACCGGAAGGTCCTTCCAGGGCATAGAGGATTGCAATGCCGGAGAGCAACATCGCGGTGAGGAGGATGATTCCTTGCATGACATCGGTCCAGGCGACCGAGCGCATCCCTCCAATAATGACATAGACCATCGTGACGAGTGAGAGGGCGCCCACCCCGAAGTCCTCCATGCTGATCTGCTGGCCGAACATCGTGATGTGCTCGACTTCGCGGAAGAGTCCATCGGCAAGCAGACCGCCCGCTTTCACCTGCATGACGACATAGGGGATGACGTAGAGCACGCCGGTGAGTGCTACCAGGATGCGGATCCATGGGGAGTCGCCGTAGTAGTCGGTGATCATGTCGGCGGGGGTGATGTAGCCGCGCTTGCGTCCGATTCTGCGAATGCGATTGCCGAGGATATAGATCGCGGCCGCAGCCACCGGAAGATTCAGGGCATAGAGCATGGGCGCGATGCCACCCTCGTACATCCAGCCGGGAAAGGTGAGGATCGCGAAGCCCGAAAAGTAGGTCGCCATGATGGTGAGGGAAGTGACGAGCACTCCCTGTCCGCGGCCCGCGAGGTAGTAATCGGTTTCGGCGTGCGCGGCCCGGCGGCTCTTGAGGAGGCTGATGATGCCGAGGGCGAGGAGGCCAACGAGATAGCAGGCGAGAATAATGTAAGGCCAGTTGCCCAGGGAGGGCGCCTTGGTTTGGGCGAGAAAGGGGATCATGGGCTTAGTCAGAATCCTTCCACACCGTCAGAGCTGCGGTGATGATGCAGCCCGCCATGACCAGAAACCAAAGAACAACCCACAGGTAGAGCGCGGGGACGCCGAACCAGATATTCGGCTCCTCCGGAGTGCCGTCGATCAGGGTGGCCCCGGGGCCGGGGCCAAGAACCAGCGCGAGAAGGAAGATGGCGGAGAGAAGGTGGCCCTTGGTCACGGGCTGCTATCTCAGCGGAGAGAGGTGGGGGCTGTCGACCGCAAATGTAGCGTCGGGTTTCGGATAGGCGCTTGTTTGTCTGCGAGTTCTCCGGTTCAGTGGGCACCGCGATGTCGTTCTCCGTTGACTCGATTTCCTTCCACACCCGTTGGATGCAGACGCGCTTTCCCTTTAAGTACGGGATCGCGGCGATGACCAAACTGCCCCACGTCTTCGTGTCCGCGGAAGCCCGCTGGGGGGAAATTTTCTGCGGTGGGCTCGCCTCAGAGGGTCTTCCGCCCAAGTGGTTCACGAAAGACCCGGCGACGCGATTCGAAGACGATCTGCCGGAGATGTTGCATGTTATCCAGCACGCGGCGGATTTGGTGACGGGGACCTCTCACGACACGGTGTTCGCGGCCTGGAAGTTTCTCTACGACGAGCAGGACCGCTGGGCCGCTGAGGGGGACGAGGGTTATCCCCCCCTGCTCGCACACTTGGGGACCGCCCTGATCGAGCGTGCCCTGATCGATGCCTTTTGCCGCGGGGCCGGGCTGAGTTTCGCACAGGCGGTGCACCAGAACGCGCTCGGAATTGACCTGGGAGTCATTCACGAGGAACTGGAGGGAAGCGAGCCCGCGGATTGGCTCGCGGAGCCCGGCGACTCGATCATCGCGCGCCACACGGTGGGCTTGGGCGATCCGCTGCGGGCAGGAGAGATCGCCCCCGAAGAGCGCATCGGGGACGGCTTGCCGCATGCCCTGGTCGATGCCGCCAAAAGGTACGGGCTGACCCACTTCAAGATCAAGGTGTGTGGGAATCTCGACGCCGACATTCCGCGTCTCAAGGAAGTGGCAGCGATTCTTCACGAGGTATCGCCCGGCTTCAAGTTCACCCTCGATGGCAATGAGCAGTACCGTGACATCGCGACCTTCCGGGCACATTGGGAAGCCTATCGCAGCGAGAGTGATCTGTGCGCGATGTTGGATGGCGGCGGCTTGCTCTTCGTCGAGCAGCCTCTGCACCGCGATGTTGCCCTGGCCGAGGGCGTGCGCGGTGAATTGGCGGCCTGGTCAGAGGCGCCACCCATGATCATCGATGAATCAGACGGCGAGATCGACTGCATGCGCCGGGCTCTCGCGTTGGGTTACCGCGGAACCAGCCACAAGAATTGCAAAGGGGTGATCAAGGGAATCGCAAACCGTTGTCTGATCGAGTGGTATCGTCGCAATCGCTCGGACGATGGTCCGTGGCTCATGAGCGGGGAGGATCTTGCGAACGTGGGACCGGTGGCCCTGCTCAACGATCTCGCGGTGATGGCGGTGCTCGGGATCGAAGATGTGGAGCGTAACGGCCATCACTACTTCGCGGGCTTGAGCATGTTTCCCGACGAATTGCAGGCCATGGTCTGCGAGAGACATCCAGATCTCTACGCCATGCGGCCGGAGGGCTATGCCTCGTTGGTGATCGAAGAGGGCAAGCTCTCAACCAGGAGCCTCGGTGCCGCGCCGTTCGGTCACGGATTGGAGACGATTCCTGTGGTGCTCGAATTGTTGGGGGAGGCAGGGCTACCGGACTAGCAGGGAATGGCGCTAGGTTAGGAGGAGAGATCGTATGCGACCGTGGGGGGGATCCGGTCGAACTTTCGCCGGGCGCCCAAGAGCATTTCGTTGGCGGAGAGCGACGAAAAGGTTCCTTAACCTTGCGCCATTCCCCCTAGGTGATCTCCAGGACCAGCTTTCCAAACTGCGGGGACTTGGCCATCGAGGCCACGAGCTCCGCGCCGTCGGACAGGGGCGTGATCGAGTCGATCTCGGGGCGAATTCCGTGGCGTTCCACCAGCCTGATCATTGCTTCGAAATCGGCAGGCGAACCCATGGTGGATCCGATGAGATGAAGTTGCTTCCAGAAGTGCTTGCGAATGTCGAAATCCTTTGGGGGTCCGGCCGTGCCGCCGTAGCTCACGATGCGACCCCCCGGCCGGACGAGGCCCAGGAGGTCGTTGAATCCGCCACCAGCCGCCCCGTCCACGACGAGGTCGATCGGTCCATGCTCGGCGAGATTTGAAGTCCAGTCGTCGTCCTGGTAGTTCGCCCCGGCGAGCGCGCCGAGTGAGACTGCGCGCGCGATTTTCTCCGGTGAAGACGAGGTTACGAGGACCTTCGCGCCGGAGGCAGCGGCCAACTTGAGCGCCATCACGGCTACTCCTCCGCCAATCCCCGTGATCAGGACGGTCTCCTGCTCCTGCAGGTTTCCCTGCGAGAAGAGAGCGCGATAGGCGGTCAATCCGGCGAGTGGCAGGGCGGCCGCTACATGGAAGGAGAACTCAGCGGGTTTGGCTGCGAGTTGCTCGACGGGAACGGCAATTTTCTCCGCGAAGGTTCCGTTGTCGGGCATCCCGAGGATACGGAACGACTCGTCTTGGGCAGCCGACGCATCGCCCCAGTTCATTCCAGGATTAATGATGACCTCCCTGCCGACCCACGATTTCTCTCCTCCCTCGCCAACGGCTTCGACCACTCCCGCACCGTCGGAGCCCAGGATGCAGGGTGCCTGGATGCCGGGGTAGCGGCCCTGGGTGACCCAGAAGTCGCGACGGTTCAAGGCCGCGGCGTGGAGTTTGACGAGGGCGGTGCCTTCCAGGACAAGGGGATCGTCGCTATCGGAGTACTCGAGAGGGCCGTCGGCGGAAGTGAGGACCAAGGCTTTCATCTTGGCGGAGTGTGTTCGATTGGGTCGACCTTTCAAGGGTGAGTTTCCGGGCAGAATTCTCTGGCGTTCCGGGCGCAGGCCGATTGAGAATTCTGGAGATGAGAGAAGGATCGGAATCACCACCAAACCGTCGGCCGTTGAGGGGGATGCTGGCTGGGGTGATGGCGCTGGGATTCTCCGTAGGTGCCAGTCTCGCCGGCCCGCCGTTGGTGATCGTTCCGACCACTGAAGGAGAACTGGGGGAGACGCCGAACAACTTGACCTTCGGGTCGGCTATCGAGCTCCTGGAGAGTGGAGAACTACTGCTGAGCCGCTTTGACTTCAGCATTGGTCCCGCGGCGGTCGCCCTCGACCTTTGCAAGGACCAGCTCCACGCCGTGTCCCAGGCGGTCCAAGCGGGTCAGCGATCGCTGGTCATGAGCCGGGTGGCCCTCATCACACCCGGGAGCGCGAGGGTGAAGAACGCGGCGGGGACGGGGCTGCATGTCGCCTTCAGCACTGCGATGGATGGCACCGCGGACGGGTCGATGGCCATCCTGATGCACCGCTTCGACGAGACCGGCCAGCTGACTGGGACCAACATCCTGGACAATATCGAAACGACCGCCTTCCCGGATTCTGCACTTCAGAAAACCTCCATCGGCGTGGACAAAGAGGGCCGCACGATTGTGGTGTTTACGCGGTTTGTGGGAGGAGCGGCGGGATCCCCCGAGTTGCGCGGGCAGCGTTATGACGCGTCGGGAAATGTGCTCGGCCCGGAGCTGGATTTTTCGGGCGAGGACCACGGAAATGGGGACATTGCTTTTCTGGATCCGGCTGGAGACCGCTTCGTGGTGGTGGGCTCCGATCTTGATTCGAATACCCTCAAGGGGAGAGTGGTGGACACCACGGGGCCGACCCCTGTGATCGGAGCGGAGTTCACAGTCAGCACGACCTTCGGACTCGGGAATGGATTTCCCGCGGTGGCCGCGAATCCTTCCTCGGACGCCTTTGTGGTGGTTTGGGATAACATTACGGGCGCCCCGGGAGATGCCAGCGACGTCCGCGCCCGTCGCTACGATGCCGCGGGCAATCCGCTCGGAGGCGACTTCGTGGTCAACAGCACGACCAGTGGTTCCCAGGATCAGGCTGATGTGGTGGTCGGACCGGAGGGGGTCTTCGCGGTGGTTTGGGCGGGAGACACCACCACCGGAAATTTCCAGGACGATGAGATCGATGTCTTCCTGCAGGTGTTCGACGAGGTCGGGCAGCCGGTCGGAGGAGAGGTTCAGGTTAACACCGTCACGGCGGGAAGGCAGGACGCTCCCCAGGTGCGCTTCCTCCCCAATCTCGATGGGCAAGGCCGGCCTCAGTTCGTGGTGACCTGGCGCGACACCGGTCTCACCGACCTGGGGCCCTTCAAGATTCCCAACGACGAACCCAACGGCACCGGCACGCGGTATCGTTGCTTCTCAATCGAAGGGCTGAGCTCTCCCGACAGTGATGGCGATGGACTGAGCGATGCAGAAGAGCAGGCAATTGGAACCGACCCGAACAACAGGGATAGCGACTTCGACGGTGTCGGGGACGGCAACGAATTCTTTTCCGGGTACGATCCGCTGGATATCGACGATACCTTTGGATTTTCCTCGATCGTCGTCGACCAGATCGCGGTCAAGGTCTTACTTACCCTGCCCAACGCGAAGACGGGCAAGACCTATTCGCTTCGCAAGCTGAACCCCGCCACGGGGCAGAGCGAGCCGGTGGCGGGACAACAGAATCGCCCCGGAGCGGATGCCGACCTGGTCTTTGAAGACGGGTTCGAATCGGGTGACATATCAGTTTGGTCAATGACCTCCCCGTAGGTGCGGAGCGTGCTGGTGACTAGCCGAGCCCCTACTTGAGGACTCACCCTCCCTTTCCCGAAAACCTCGCCGTCCGCATGTCGAGCTCCCTCCCGGTCGGCTCCGCAAGCGGTTTGTAAAGCTCCGGCCGGCGTGCCGTGATCCAGCGCTGGCCGGTGTTGTCGACGCGGAGCTCGGGATCGAGTTCCGCAATGACCATCTCGTCGCGGGCTTTCCAGGTTTCGGTGAGGATGCGCCCGAAGGGATCGATGATCATGGCGTTGCCGGTGCGGACTTCGTCGTCGTCGATGCCCACCCCGTTGCTGAAGAGGTAAAAGACTCCATTGTCATGGGCCCGGCTCGGGAGCCAGCGCAGGAGCCATCCGCGCCCTTTGTCGCCGTGGAACTCAAGTTCGATCGCATTGGGATTGTCCTCACGGTTGTCCCACAGATCGCGATCCACGAGTCCCATGATATTCGGGTCATGGGTCTTGCATCCGCCTGTTTGATGCGGAGCAAGAATGATGTCGGCACCCTGCAGGGCGGTAAGCCGGGCGTTCTCGGTGAGGTTATTGTCGTAACAGGTGAGAATCCCGAGGCGACACCCGTGCGGCGAATCGAAGACCGTGATCTCGGAGCCCGATCTCATGTGTTTGCTCACGAAGGTGTGCAATTTGCGGTGGAGATGAATCGTGCCGTCCGGCTGCGCGACCACGTAGGTGTTGTAAAGCTCCCCATCGTCGCCGAGTTCGACGAGACCTGCTCCAATTGTCATGCCTCTCTCGCGCGCAAGTTGCGAAAGTTCCAGGGAGGTTGGGCCGCCCGGGACCGGCTCGGAGAGATCTTCCAGTTCGGAGCGCGTGAGGTTTCGCAGGAACCAGTAACCAGTCACGCAGCACTCGGGAAAGATGATGAGATCGACGCTTGCGGTGTGCGCCCGCTCGACGAAACCGGCAATCGTGTCGAGGTTGGCGCGCTTGTCGCCGCTGGCGTGTTCAAATTGGACTGCGGCGGCTTTGATTCGTTTCATTGGTTGGCTCCTCATGCTTCAGATTGACGGAGGATCGGGCAAGTATGGAATGATGGGCTGCGCGCGATTATTCGGCGCTTTCAGCGCAGGCCATATTTCATTTCCTCACTATTCACGCTTTTCGTGGCAATCGCTCGAACGACACGCAGTATTGGTCGAATCCGACCTCGGACCAGAAGGCGATGGCGCGCTGGTTGTGAGAGAGGGCGGTGACGATGATGCGCGCTTCGGGCGGAAAGATCTCGTCGAAGAGGAGGCGCACGGCCTCCCGGCCGAGCCCCACCCGGCGCTTCCCCCTCACCACGAAGAACTGCCGGAGATAGAGATCGCTTTCTTCATACGGGTGGTAAAGAGCGTAGGCCCTCACCTCCCCGTCTTCCTCAAACAGGATCGCCTTGTAGGTGGCAGCCAGGAAGCCACGCATGCGCTCAGTGAGTTCGGCAATGTTCATCGTGCTGCGATGATTCTCGTCTGCAATGAGCTGGTGGTTCATCGCGCCGAGCAGCGGGCAATCGGACTCGGTGGCCTCACGCCAGGTCATCACCTAGAGGGTTGTTGTGTCCTTCGCGGCCTCTCGCTCGAGACTGGGGACGATCCTGGCACCACCCGCATGCGCGCCATCTCCGTAGAGGAGGCCGACGGTGATCAACGACGTCGTTCAATGTGCAGGACGAGATATGGAGGGCCATGGTTCAGATCTCTTGGATGATCGATGGAGTCCGGCTCGCTACCGAAAACGGGTGCCCGACGCAGGCGATCTAGAGTCAAGCGGGGCTTCACTTCAAGGTGCTGATCTTTTGTTAGAATGAGCCGATAGTCGTGAACCCTTGGAAGGTTCCCCCGTGCGCCACCTCGAAGGATATGGCCGAATTAGCTTGCCGCGCCTTCTTCTCTTGAGAGTCCTAGAAAGGGCCGGTCACGAAGCCGACTCGGGACCGGTTCGCTCACATAACCCATTCAAGAACCCATGAAACTCGCTCTCCTCGCGCGAAGCAAGCGGCTGCGTAGTGCCGCCCTCACCCTGCTCCCTCTCGTCACTGCGGCGGGATTGTCCGCCCAAACCATCTGGATCGATGGAATTGGGACCCTCTTCGACGATGACATGGATCCCCTGACGCCCGATGTTCCTGATCACAACGGATCCGGGAACTGGGATGACATCCTGAAATGGGACACCGGAATGGTGCCGAGCGGAGTTGGCATCATCGTCAATTTCAAGAATGCTTACACCGACAGCAATATCCAGCCCCGCATTCGTTCCGACCAGGAACCGCATCTCACCGACGGCCAGATCACAGTGGGGATCCTCAACTTCGAGGACACCGCGGCGGATGGGAACGACACCAACTTTGCCTACGAGGGCGAGACGGATTTCATCATGCTGGGGAACGGAGGGGGTTCGACCTTGTACTTCGACAATGGACTGACCCCGTCGCTTGATGGGCCTGCCGCAGTGATCAATTACACCCTGTCCTATCGGAATTGGGACGTGGTCCGCTTCGGTCGGGATGACACCCTCGCAATCGATGGAATCAACGGGTTGCTCATCAACACCGCGGGCACCATCATTTTAGACGGGGACAACTTCATCGAAGGTCTCATCGTGGTCCGAGCGGTCGACTCCGGTCCGCTCTCGGATCTTGGTGATGGAACGAATGCAAATGCGACTGGTCCCGACGGCATTGCGGATGGCGATGGTGGCGGAGATGGGCAAATCCAGGTGGAGGCCAACTTCGCTTTCGGAGCCAGCGGGGTTGGCAATGAGACCATTTTTATGGGTGATGGCGGGACCGACCAGTTCGGCGACGCCAATCGCCTGGAGCCAAGCCTGCGTTTCAACATCGACGATGCCGGAGCGGCCTCCTTT
Organism: Roseibacillus sp.; assembly: GCA_046581525.1. Classification (GTDB taxonomy): domain Bacteria; phylum Verrucomicrobiota; class Verrucomicrobiia; order Verrucomicrobiales; family Akkermansiaceae; genus Roseibacillus_B. Next base: position 12,779 of record JAYGGC010000260.1, read on the forward strand.
GACATCATCACTGATCCCAACCTGGACGGAAGCCGCAACGGAGACGGTGGGCTGCTCACCGGCTATGCCATCGAGGAGACCCTGATCTTCCGTTATTTCCCAGCGGGCGACGGGGTCGGCGCCGGCCGGATTTGGCAGGATTGCATCCTCGTCAACGACGACGTGCCGGTGGTGATCAATGGCGACATCCATCTCGAGCGAGGGGTGGACTGGGACGGCTTTGCGATCGGTGAAGATGCCCTGAGCCAATCCGGGGCCATCGAGGAAGGCAACGTGCGTTGGGAATTCCAGTGTGGCGATACCGCCACCTCACAGAATGCCGCTCGCGGCGCCTGGGACACCAACAATGAATCCCTCACCTTCAATGGCGATTTCATCATCAACGATCAGTCCCTTGCGACTACCGAAAACAGCCGCCAGGAGAACCAGGTCGAGTTCAACCCGGTCAATGCCGGATCGACCATCACGGTGAACGGTGTGATCGGTGAGAATGCCGCCGCAGCCCGCGATGCCGATGCTGGTGACCTCAACAACCGGCTGGGTTGGCAGGGCATTTTCAAGAACGGGGACGGGACCCTGAGCCTGAACGGGGACAACGAGTTCGATGGGAACATCATCCTGCTCCGCGGCACCCTTCGCATCGCGCACGTGGGCGCGATCGACGATGTATGGAACTTGAACATCGGTGGAGGTGGCACCAACGCGGCCCACGACGAACTCCGCTTCATGGTCGGGGCGGAAGGCACCTTCCTCCTTGGCGACTCCGCTCAAACCGGGGACAACAACCACCGCAACATCGCCCTCCACGATCTCGCCGGCAACTCGGCTGATCCCGATCAGCTCGCTCCCTCCGCGCTCCCCTACATCATCGGGATGGACGTTCCGGGGGTGGCGGAGTTGGACTTCGACCAGCTCAACTACAGCGGAGATGGCTTCAACGAGAACGCCAACAACATGAATGCCCAGCTTGATTCGTTGCCGGTCACGATCGAATTGACCGCGGTGGCGGGAGCGCAGCTGACCTTTGACGGTCGCATCCAGGGACAGGAGCTGAACACCGCCACCTTCCCCCTGCCCACCGACTCCGCTTCGCTCGGGACCGTGACCCTCAACAAGACCGGCGACGGAACGATCATCATCGACGAGAACCGGGCCGGTCAGATGCACCAGTACAGCGGACCAACCAACGTCCTGGCGGGGTCGCTCATCCTGAACGACGAGAGTGAGAAGACCACCGCGGTCAACGTGTCACCGGGTGCCACTCTGGGCGGGGAAGGAAACGTCGGTGATGCCACCGACGTCGATGGATTCGCGGACCGGGCCACTGACGGGATCGACAACGACAATGACGGGTTGGCCGACGCCCTCGATCCGGAGATGAACGAGACCGGTTGGTATCAGACCAATGACGGTGACCCGACCACCGGCGACGGCAACACCCTCTTTGGTGGAGCGAATGCCAATGTGGCAGTCCGTGATCGCCGCCACCGGCCCAAGGTCTCAACGGCAGTGACCTTCGAGGCGGGGAGCCGCTTCGATCCCGGTTCGCGTGATGCGGCAGATCTGAGCACCATCGGTCAGTTCGAGGTGGAGGGCTCGGTGACCTGCAATGGAGCCGAATTGCGCTTCGACCTCGACGTTCTCGGCACCAACGACGTGCTCAATGTAGTCGATGATCAACTCGCCGGGGCACCGGCCGGGGCGGTGGCTTTCTCCGGAGCGGATACGTTCGTCTTCACCGATGCGGGCGGTCTTGCGGACGGCACCTACGTGATCATCACGACCGCGAACGGGGTGACTGGGACCTTGCCCACGGTCGACGTGGCAGGCTCCTCTGCGGGCTTCGACTTCGTGGTCGCCCAAAATGGGAACAACGTCGAAGTCACGGTGACTGCAACCGGCGTGGTTGACAGTGACGGCGACGGCATCCCGGCCGAGGTGGAGGCTGCCAATGGCCTGAGCGACTCGGACGGCAGTGACGCGGCGAGCGATCTCGACGGTGACGGCTTCACCGCCCTGTTCGAATACGCAATGGGCACCCTGACCGCGGCCGGAGACTCCGGGTCCCCGGTCTGGCAGATCGACTACCTGAGCGACGTGGAGGTGAACATCACCTACGGACCGATCACGAGCGGTGTGACTTACAACCTGACCGCCTCTGCGGATGGCCAGGTCTTCACGCAGATCGACAGCTTTACGGCGGGCGCGGATGCCCCGACCAACACCTTCACGGACACCTCGGGCAACCTTGATGTGGAGCTCTACCGGTTGGAGATTCCTCTCCCGCTGCCATAGGGCATGGCGCGAACAGCTCTGAGCACCCAACAAAACCCCCGCGGACGAATCCATGGGGGTTTTGATTGCTATGGGTTTGGAAACGTAATGCGTTGTTGATCGGGTGGGCGCCTCAGGGCGTCCAGAACTGGTAGAGTGCGGTTCCCGCGGGCGGGCTCTCGTCGCTGGCCGTGAAGCCGGAGCCAGCCGGGGTGAAGGGCACGCCCACATCAGTGAAGGTTTCTCCATCGGTGGTGCGGCGCAGCACGTATTGGGTGCCGGGCGTGAAGCCCTCGCCCGTGATTTCCAAGTCGAAGCCGTCGAAACTGATGTCGGTGAGGGTGACTCCGCCGACGGTGGGAAGGAGACCCAGGAGCCAGTCGGTGCTCCGACCAAAGAGTTCCCTGCCATCGCTGGAGAGACTGGAGAAGGTATTGTCGGTCATCGGGAACTGGACCCGTGGTGCCGGTGCGACATTGCCGATGACCATGGCCCTGGGATCGAGAGCGTCTCCGGTGTTGGCGATGAAAATCATCGGGTTGCCTGCCACCGAGCTCCCAGCGGCTCCTCCCCCGGCACTGCGGGTGCCGTCGACCGCGGTCCCCACGCTGGTGAGGTCGGGGAAGAGAGCACTGGTGCTGAGGGTCTCCACATTCACCGGAAACGTGCCAAAGAGATCAAGCGTGGCCGGCAGGCCGGCGGTGATCGGATGGGTCGCGAGAGCGATCTGCGTGGTGGTGGTGGACTTTGTGATCGCCGAGGAACTCATCCCGTATTCGCCTGCGAGGCGGTCCATGATGGCTTCCTCCCAGTTGATGGTTGGCACTGCGACATTCGGGAACTTGTTGCGCATGGCGCCCGAGCCCGGAGTGGAGGAGATCACGAGGAGGTCACGACCGGCGGCGTCCGCTGCGACCGACACGCTGGCCTGGAGATAGGTGATGGCTTCGATCCCGTAGCGGCATTTCAGGAAGGTCTCAACTTGCGCATCGGCACCGCCAGTGGCCGCTGCTTGTCCTCCGACGAAGAGAATATCGGGAAGCAATGTCGCCGGGGTGTCGTTGATGTCGTTGGGATCCGTTCCGTAGATCAACTCGGTGGCGAGAGCAAATCCGTCGAGGTCACCGTCCAGCAGACCGTCCGCGATGAGCGGGTCAGTCCCGGCGGTGATCTCGGCTCCGTCGAGGATGCAATCGTCGTCGGTGTCCGGATCGAGGGCATCGGTCTCGGTCCCGTCCGGGAATCCGTTTTGATTCACGTCTTCGACTCCGTCGTCCAAGCCATCGCCGTCGGTATCGGCCTTGAGCGGGTTGGTGAAGGTTATGAAAAACTCGTCGCCGTTGGTGATCCCGTCGCCATCGAAGTCGCCGGCGCCGTCATCCACGGTGGGATCAAAGCCGAGGGCGGCGTTGTCCACTTCGAAGCCGTCTTCGAAACCGTCGAAGTCGGTGTCGGGATCGAAGGGATCGGTGCCCGCAGTAATCTCGTCGCCATCGTTGAGCCCGTCAAAGTCGGTGTCAGGATTGAGAGGGTCGGTGCCGGTGATGTCTTCCTGTCCGTCATCAACGCCGTCGCCATCGGAGTCGCTCTTGAGCGGATCAGTCCCGATGAGGAGCTCGATGCCATTGTCGAGGCCATCGTTATCGGGATCCTCGCTGGAATCATCCACGGTCGGATCGAAGCCGTCTGCGACGTTGGCAATCTCATAATTGTCATCGAACCCGTCACCGTCAGTGTCAACAGATCTTGGATCGGTGAGGAAGCCGTCCGTGTCGATGGGGACATTGAGTTCCTCGCCGTCGGAGATCCCATCGCCGTCCGAGTCAGCATTCTCCGGAAAGGTGAACGGGACGGGGAATGTGCTGTGGGTGCCCAAGGTTTCCTCCACATTGGTGAGGCCGTCGCCATCGCTGTCGTTGGTCGGATCGTTGGGAGCCAGGTCCGCCCCATCGAGCACCCCGTCGTCGTCGGAATCACCGTCCAGGGGGTCGGTCGGCCCGGCCACTTCGACATCGTCGTCGAGGCCGTCGCCGTCGGTATCGGCGAGGCTCGGATCGGTGCCGTGGGTGTTGACCTCGGCGTCGTCGGTGAGGGAATCGCCATCGGTGTCAGCCATGGTGGGGTCGGAGCCGTGAGTATTGATTTCGGCGCCGTCGGTGAGGGTGTCGCCGTCGGTATCGGTATTGTTCGGATCGGAGCCGGCGTCGTGCTCCTGCTTGTCGGTGGCTCCGTCGTTGTCTTCATCGCCGAGGCCGTCGCGCGAGAGGTCTCCGAAGTTGTCGATCTCCCATTGGTCATCCATCCCGTCGCCGTCGCTGTCGGCGATGGGAGGTCCGGTCAGGAATGTCACGGCATTGAGGAAGGCGGTTTCTCCGCCGGCATTGAAGTTTTCGCCGCCCTTGGGATTGTTGTTGGTGATGCCCCCGGAGAACCACATTCGTGTCGCGGCAGGCGTCTGGCCGGATCCGGCGTAAAACTCGACTCCGGCGTCGAAAAGCGCAATCCAGATGTTGCCGCCGTTGGGCGCGCTCGCCAGGACGGTGGCGTTCCCGGCGGAAGCCAGTGGGGAACCGGTCAGGTTGACATTCCCGGACTCAATGGCGGTAAACTCGTCGTTGGCATCGAGGGTGATGCCCGCGAAAATCGCATGACCAGGGTCGAGCACATCCATGTTCCCGCTGTGGCCGGGGTTGCCCGTATTGTTGAACCACTTCCAACGGCTGGAGCGCGCGAGGTAGGAGCTCATCAGGATGAGCGGCGAGGTGAGGCCGTTCCAGGCGGTTGCTTCGACGCCGCCTGCGCCGCCGTTGTTATAATTTCCACTATTGGTGTCGCGGCTGACGATCACCAGGTCGGCGGCATTGAGATCCGTCACCGCACCCGGGTTGACATCGAGGTCCCTGACATCCCGCCGAACGACAGCGTGGCCATTGGCGGTCAAGAGGTCGGTCCAGCCGACGTCGTCGGGAGAGGGTGGATTGGCGGCGTCGGTGTTCTCCGTGATCCAGACGATGTTCGCGGCGCCTGCGCCGGTCGTGAAAGAGGCGAGGGGGATCGCGGCGGCCGCGATCGTCAAGAGAACTTGGCGGGTGGAATTCATGGTGGTCGTGGGTTTGATGGGGTTTGTTGGAGCGCTGAGGTGCTGATGTCGGGGTCGTTGGTTGTGGACCCTTCGGGTCGCGAACTCCATGCGAACATAGAGGCGGCCAGAATCGTGACAAGGCGAAGAGTGGGAGAATAATATCTATAGATACGGAGAATCTGATGGTCCCAACGATTGGGCCAGACCCCGGGAGCCAATGTGGCTCCGCGTCTTTGGGGGGAGACCCCGAGCGAAGATCTCTTCCCCAGAGGCGTCAGTGCGTGATGGCGACGCGGAGGAAGAGGCGCACATTGGGTGCCATCGTGACGCTGGCCCTGCGGACCTCGATAAAGTTCTGCGTCGATACGAGCACGTCGGGGAGGGGAAACCAGGTGATCAAATCGATCGAGATCTGGACCTCGTAATTGATGCCGGAGAGCAGGTTGTTCCGGTTGTAACTGATGGTGAGGCTGTCGCCTTCCACCACTGCCGCAGGCAGCAGGTTGGCGTCGGAGACGAGGGGGTCGAGGCCGAGCGCAAACTCGATCAGGTTGGGAATGCCGTCGATGTCGAAGTCTTCAAGCTCCCCACTTCCGGGAGGCATTCCGGGGCCGAAAGTCAGATCGCGATAGCTGGCGTAGTCGAAGCGTTTCACTCCCGGAGTGGGACCGGTGGCATTCCAACTGGCTGAGAAGTTTCCGAAGAGATCGAGTCCGGTGCGGTTCAGTGATTCGCCGTTTCCGTCGGCGTCCTCGGGCCATGGGGTAGTGTTGAAGTAGATGACCTCGTCCTCGGTGACTTGCGGGAAGTTGGTTGGGTCGCCGGGAGGAGGAACATCGGGTCGCTGCAGGCGGACCGTGCCGGTGTCGTTGTTGAGCGGGCCGTCAGTCCATGGTCCCACCAGCGGGATGGAGGCGTCGATGCCGTAGGTCGCGCGGAAGGCACTTGTAGCGCTGGCCTCCACCACCGGATCGAACCCGACCACCACCAGGATGTCGCCCGGAGCGAGCTCGTGCGCGGCGGTGAATTCAAAATCGACGCCGCCGCGCAGCCTCCAATTCACGAGGTTCTCGGTGACGGCTCCGGAGTTGCAGATTTCCACGTATTCGAGGTCGTCTTCGATGGTGGCGTCGGGGTGGTACATGACGTCGGAGATGACCACCGGTCCCACCAGCGGACCGCTGTTCGGGCTCCCGATCGTGTTTGCGGTCATGGTGACCAGCGTTCCGGTGCCGGCGCCATTGGGCCACCGGCCGAGGGTGTCGCCATTGAAGGCGGCGGCGAATTCAACACGGTCGACAAACTTGAGCAACTTGCCGCTGGCGTCGCCTTCGAGCAACCAGACGTCATCACCCTGCGAGGAGAGCGCGAAGGGCTCGCCGCTGGTGTAAGTTCCCTTGGTGCCGTGATTGTCGAGGAAGGGAACCGGAATGGTGAAGCTGTTGGCGTTGAGGACCGTTACTTCGAAAGTGTCGTTGTAGGCCCCGATTCCGCCGTATCCCGAGATCGTGATGACGTCTCCCGTCGACAGGCCGTGTGCAGCATCGGAGACCGTGGTGGGAGCGGCTGCAATGGTGCCGGAATAGGAAGAAATGGCGAGATTCTGGTTGGCGTTGAAGTCGCTCTCGTCCCAATCCAGGTAGCCCCCGGCGGGAATGCTGCCGGAGGAAATACGGAACTTCCGGTAGTTGGTATTGGCATCGGAGAGGTACCAATTGGCCACCGGGATCGAGGCCCCGGTGGTATTGTGAAGTTCGATGCGATCGATGGCGGGGAGGTCGGTGTTGGTGAGGACCTCGTTGACCACGATGCGACCGTCGAGGCCGGCTCCGAGGCCACCCGGTGAGCCATTGTATTCGCAACTGGACCGCCAGTTCTCCGAGTTGCCGTAGTCGCCGGCAGTGTCGATGATTTCAAGCGAGGATCCGATTCCGTCGGCCCGTCCCGGCCAGGTTCCTACGTCGTCGAAGGTGAAGTCCTGGCTGCCGGTGCCGTTCCAGGTCGCGAAGGCGATGCGTTCTCCGCCGTTGTCGAGGGTGCCGGTAAACTGTCCCGCCACCGGGAGGCCCGTGCCGTAGCGCACTTCAAATGCTTCCGGGTCCTCGACCACCACCACGTATCCGCCCGCGGGAAGGTTGGTGACGGGGAAGGTGAAGGTGAGCCCGTTGGTGAACTTCACCCCATCAAGATTGACGGCGCTGGCGCTGACATTGCAGATCTCGATGAACTCGAAATCCCCACCGGTGAAGAGGCGGGGAATCGCCAGGTTCGCTCCGGCCTCGGCTTCCACCGCGTTGGCGCGGACTGCATTGTAATTGATCTCGGTGATGCGCAGATCGGATGCGGTGGCGCGGCGTTCGAGATAGAAGATGGCCTCGCTGAGCGGCGACCACGAATCGCCGCCGCCCACCCGGGCCCTCATGCGGACCAGTCCGCTGGCGGGCAAGGTCATGCTTCCGGTGAGGAGGATCGCCCCGGGCGCGAGGCTGCCGCCTTCGAGGCGCGGATCAGTCCCGTCGGTGGTGTAGTAGATCGATCCGGAGGGCGCGGTGGCGGAGAGCGTTCCGCCGCCGGGGATTTCGCCGCCGTGCTGGTTCCCTCCGTTGACGGTGAAGAGAGGCGCCGTGATGGTCCCGAGGTAGGCGTCGGAGCTGCCCGAAAACGTCTTCGATTGCCAGGCGCTGATCATGCGGTCGGTGCGGTTGGTTCCTGAAGTCGGGAACCAGGAACCCAGCACGCCGTTGCTCGGGCTCGTGCCCGGTCCGCCCGGAGTTCCGTACACTGCACGAGTCCAGTTTTCGTTGCGTGCGTAGTTGCCACTGAATCCCCCTCCGCTCCGGTCGTCGCCCCAGCGGGCGGACTCGCACACGATCGCGGTGTCGATCTGGTCGGCGTACTTCTGAAAGCGGCCGCGGTTCTCGAGGTTGGTGAGGGCCCCGCCATGGAAGAGGTGCTTGTAGGCGCGATCGGCGAAGCGGACCCGGAATTCGCGATGGTCCTCGAGATCATCGAAGATGAGGGCCCCGTCCAGGGCTCCGCTGTTGCTGGGGGCGCTGGTGGTGGCCTGGTTCTCGAGGATTCGCTCGGTGTCCCAGCAGTAGAAGCGCCAGGGGGCGTTGGCGCTGCCTCCGCCCGCCGCGCGCCAGTTGTCCCCGGATTTTAAATCGGCGTTGCGGCCAAAGTACTCGGTGATGACGAAGTCGATGTAATTGTCGACGTCGAGGACGGCCTGGATCTGGGACCAGGTGCTGCCAGAATTGGTGACGACCGCTTTCATGGCGTTGAAGGAACGGGTCTCCTCCGAGGTGGGTCTGCCCGGATTCAGCCCGAGCACTTCGTCGTCCTCGTACCCGTTGTAGGCTGCGTAGTGGTCGTTTTCGAGGCGCTCGTGGAGGTTGAAGACGCCCCAGTAGATGCCGTTGATGTAGAAGTGCACGAAGTGGCCCTGCCCGCCGTCGGCATTGCCCATGTCGATCATGCAGTCACGCGCCCACTGGTCGCGGATCATGGTGGCACGGGCGCGCTGGGTGCTGCTGCTGTGGATCCACGAGTTGTTGTACATGGCTCGCAGGTGGATGCTGTCGAAAGTCGTGACGGTGGTCCCATCGAAGACCGGGTAGTTGAGCTTCCCGGCCCCGTAGAGGTCGCGGAAGCGCAGGCTGAAGGAGTGCTTGATCGCCTTGCTCGGTGTGCGGCTGGCACCGCCCTGCAGCTTGCATCCGCAGTCGATCTGGAACCCGCCCTCGATGTTGACGCCATCGGTCACGGGGTCGGGATGGAAGTATTCGGCGGAGACGGCGGCTTCGATATTGCGGTCCTTGGTGTCGACGTAGATCCCGTCCGAACCAAAGAAGTCGTCCTCATCGCCCGTGACCGAGAGAGTGGGAATGTCCCGCAGCCCTTCCAGGAAGCGGGCAGCGTACTGGGGCGACTGGGTGATCTGGGTGTCCACGTTGTAGTCGGCGGTGGGCTCGCCTCCCCACACCGTCGGGTAACCGGAAGGCCGGGTTTGGGTGACTACCGAGTTTGGAAAGATGTAGCTCTGGGTGTCCACCTTGGTCGCCTGCAGGCCGCTCTTGAAGGCCCGCACGCGCAGCACGGTGGTGGTGTTGATCGGGATCGCGCTGGAGTAGGTGCTGCCGTTGGTGGATTGGGTGGGCACGGTCCCGTCCAGGGTGTAGCGGATCGTCGCACCGGAGGTGTTGGTGGTGAGGGAGAGGTTGATGGCCGAGGTGTAGTAGCCGCGCATGTGGCTGAACTGGGTGTCCTCGACCAGCAGTTGTCCGCCGGCATCGTTGGGAGCGTCGGGGGTGGGAGTCTGGAAGTAGACCGACTCTAGGTTGCTGGGATGCAGCCCGTAGGAGATGTCGGATTGCTGCGAGGGGTAGTCCGTGCTGCTGGGTCCGAACTCGCTGGCCACGGTGAGCGAGGGGCGGACCAGCGCGACGTACTCGCCGCCCGCGCTCAAACTGAAGTTGGTGTGCAGGTTTCCATTGGCGTCCAGCGCGTCGTTGCCGGAGGCGAAGACCACCAGGAAGTCGCCCATCGCAAGGGTGATCCCCGGGGGGAAGGTCCACTTGTTCAGGTTCCCTGCGCTGTCGGTAAGGTGCCAGCCGGCAAGGCTGAGGGTGGTGGTGCCCCGGTTGTGAATCTCGATCCAGTCGTCAGTGGTGCCGGGCACCTGGTTCGGGACCGGAGTGCCGCCCACGTTGGATGCCATGAACTCGTTGATGACGAGGTCGGAGAGCTCAGGGGTGGTGAAGCTCAGCGAGGGTGTGGCCCACCCTTGTCCGGCGATGTTGGTTCCTGAAGCGGTGAAGAAGTAGGTGGTGTTGG
>JAYGGC010000053.1:0-45012 GCA_046581525.1 Roseibacillus sp.
ATCTCAGGAGTATCGATGCGGCTTTTGCCCTTGGTCTGCTTATTGGTCTTGGCCTCAGCGGCAGCTTCCCTGGCCTTCTTGCGGTCCTTGGCTTTGGCCTTCTTGGGAGCCTTCTTGGCGGCCTTCTTGGGAGGGGCCTTCTTGGCGACCTTCTTGGGAGGATCCTTCTTGGCAGATTTGCGGGCAGCAGTCTTGGCCGTGGCCTTCTTGGCTACCTTCTTTTTGCTCACCGGCTTCTTGGCAGCCTTCTTGGCAGCCTTCTTGGCGGGGGCCCGTTTGGCAGCCTTCTTCGCCTTCTTCGCAGCTACGTTTTTTACTGCCTTCTTGGTGGACTTTTTGGGCGCGACTTTCTTTTTCGGCATGGGGGCCTTTTACGGAGTAGGACTGGGATCGGGATACAACTCTCCCATTATAGCTAGCCGGGGTGCTCGTCCCCGGAAGCGAGCGGGACTGTTCGTGAGGAGATGGGTGAGGTCAAGGTTTTTTGGCATCTGCCCGAATTTTCTGCAGATCGGCAATCTCACCCATGACTTCCGCGACTTCCTCATCGGAGAGGTCTGGAGCCTTCAGCCGGGCCCCGAGGGCCCCCAACTGCTCGCCAATACTCTGCTCCGCGAGCTTGCCCACGGTCTCCGCGGCGTGATCCACCGGGGTTTCGGGAAGCGGATCCTCCAGGAGGGTCAGGAGGGTGGCGCGGTCTGGCGGCTCCAGGCTCTCCAGGAAGGTGTTCACAGCCGCGGGCTCGGGCACCTCTGGTCGGGCGGTCAGGATGCGCCGTAGCAGGGCTTCTCCCTGCCGGCCTTGCAGGGCGGTGAGGAGGGTTTCGGTCTCATTGCAGAGCCAGTCCAGGACCTGGTGGGACTGCAGGGCGAGCATCGCGAGGAAGCCGACCTCCCGTTGAATGGGGGTGGGCTCAAGGAGCGCCCCCTGCTCGCCCTTGTCCGCAAAGCGGCGGGAACTGGGCCGCCGGGCTTCATCGATCACCGCACCCCGCACTCCGTCGACACCCAAGCCCAGGCGGCTGGCCACAAAATTGATGGAGGCATCCTGCGCGTTTTTGTCGGTCAGGGCATTGAGGAGCGGTGCGAGTTCGCGAACCACCCGTGCCTTGGTTCCCGGGTCTTCGAGGTTCTCGTTTTGCGAAGTGTAGCGCAGCAGGTAGTCGAAAAACTCTGCCGCGCCGTCGAGGAGCGCGCGGAAGGCCTCCGGCCCGGAAGATTTGATCAGGGAATCGGGATCCTCTCCTGCCGGCATGGCCGCCACGCGGACATCCAGGCCGGTGCCTGCCAGTTCGGGAAAGGCTCGGCTGGCGGCTTTGTGTCCGGCGGCATCGCCGTCGCAGCAAATCACGACCTTGCTGGTGTAGCGCTTGAGAATCCGGGCATGTTCACCAGTGAAGGCGGTGCCCAGGGTGGCCACCGTGTTTTCAATTCCCGCTTCGTGACAGGCGATGACATCGATTTGTCCCTCACAAAGCAGCGCGAAGTCTCTCATGCCGCCGCGGGCCTTGTGGGCTTTGTGCAGGCCGAAAAAGACGCTCGATTTCTTGAAGATGGGCGTCTCGGGCGAGTTGATGTACTTCCCCGACTTGGGATCCTCGCGCAATTGGCGCCCGCTGAAGGCGATCACGTCTCCCATGTCGTTGTGAATGGGGAACATCAGGCGATCGCGAAAGCGCACCCAGAGCCCGGCGTTGGGATTGTTCTCGTTGCGCAACCCGGCGAGCCCGCCCTCTTTCAGGTCGCGGCCGTTGAAGCCGGCCTCGCGCGCCCAGTCGAGAAAGGCCTCAGGTCGTTCGGGCATCCAACCCACCGTCCAGCTCTCCGCCATCTCGCTGCCGTAGCCCCGAGATTTCAGGTAGGCCCGGGCGTGCTCAGCGTCCGGATCATGGAGCAGGCGCTCGTGCATGAACCGGGCGGCCTTGTTGTGGAGTTCCTTGAGGCGGGTGATCTTGCGACGGCGCCCATCCTCCTCGGGATCAAATTCCACCTCTTCGATGGTGATGTTGGCGCGGGCCGCCAGCTTGCGGAGGGCGTCCTGGAAGGGGAGCCTCTCGTGGGCCATCACGAAGCCCACCGCGCTTCCGCCCTCGCCGCAACCGAAACACTTATAGGTCTGCCGGGCCGGATTGACGATGAAAGAGGGCGTCTTCTCGTTGTGGAAGGGGCAGTGCGTCTTGAAGACCGCGCCCGCCCGTTTGAGGTCGAATCCGTAGGAGGAAACGAGGTCGACGATGTCCGTGGCCGCCAGGACCTGCTCTACTGTTTCCTCCGGGATGCGCGGCATCGAATCGCCACTGTAGCGGGAGATCCCGAATTGCCAATCTATCAGGTGCCGGGAATTACAATGCGGCCGTGATTTTCTCGCCAAGGAGATGAAAATCCGCTGTATACTGGTGGCATGAAACGACTGCTGCTCGGATTATTTGCTCTCCTTCCGGTGCTCGCCGGCGCCCAGGAAGCGAAGGAGGGTGACGCTGCGGAAGCGAAGGAGGAGAGCTACGCCGGCAAGATAGTCGAGATGAGGATCGGCGGGAAGGACATGTCCGACATGCGCAAGTTCCTCGAGTGGGAGAAAGTCCTGAAGCGCGTGGAGGCCGAGAAAGCGCGAGCCGTGGTGGTGCGGATCGATTCCACCGGGGGCTATCCGGAAGCCACCATGAAGCTCATGGAGCAGTTGGGCGGGCTCACTGTTCCGTCCTACGGTTACGTGGAGGGTGAGGTTCTCGGAGGAGCCGCGCTCGTCGCGGTGTCCACCCAGACGATTTACATGGCACCGGGATCGCTGGTGGGTGGAGGAGGCCTGGTGAGATCGGACGTGGAAGAGAGTCCGGCCGAGCGGATGACCTTGACGAGCCGTATGCTCGCCAAGCTTCGCAGCGTGGCGGCCAAGCACGGCCGCGATCTCGAACTCGTGCAGGCCCTGGTCGCTCCTTCAGAGGAACAAAAGAACTTTGGCAGTCTCATTGTCCCGCAGGGGACCTTGCTTACCCTGACGGTAGAGGAAGCGCTCTCCGGCTTCGACGGCCGCACTCCCTTCGCGAAAGGGGTGGCGGGCTCCATCGAAGAACTCCTGCAAAAGGAGGGACTGTCGGAGGTGCCAGTGGTGGAGGGGGCCGCGGAGGGGACGATCACGTCCAACATCGTTCCGCCGAGCGAGCGCAGTGGCGTGTCACGGCCCAAGGCCGAGACCAAGGAGGGATTCGGGAAGGCCAAGGAAGAGAGCTTTGAAGGGAAGGTCGTGGTTCTGGATGTGGGTGAGCATGACCTCATGAACAAGCAGAGCTTCAAGTTCTGGCGGCGCATGATGCGGCGGGCCGAAGACGAAGGAGCAGCAGCGGTGGTCTTTGATTTGCACACCCCGGGAGGACTTGCCTTCGAGACCCAGAAGCTCATGACCGAACTCACCCGGATCAAGGTTCGCACCCTTGCCTTTGTGAATCCGGATGCGCTCAGTGCGGGGGCCCTGATTTCGGTGGCTACCGATGGCATCTATGTGACTCCCGAGGCGCGGATCGGGGCCGCGGCCCTCGTCAGCGCTACGGGGGAGATTGAAGCAACGATGCGTGCGAAGCTTCACAGTGCCTTTGAAGCTCACCTGCGCACGGTTGCGGAGGCGAAGGGCTACGATGCCGAATTGATCCGGGCCATGATGATCATGGATGACAAGAAGGATCGCGTCTTCGGGGAGGTGGTGGTGCCCAAGGGTGAACTCCTGACCCTCAATGCGCGCGAGGCGGTGTCCCTGCGGGACGGAAAGCCGTTGCTCGCCAAGGCGATCGTCTCCAGCATCGAAGAGATTCTGGCCCTGGAGGGACTTGAGGGGGTGGAGATTGTGCGCGCGGAACCGACCCCCTTCGAGCTCTTCGCATGGTGGGCCGCCCGGTTCTCCATCATCCTGATCCTGGTGGGCATGGGCGCAGCCTACGCCGAGATGAAGGCGCCCGGCTTCGGAGTCGGTGGAGCAATCTCGCTGGCGGCCTTCGGGCTGTTCTTTTTCGGCAACTACATGGCGGGCAATTTGGCAAACTACGAGATGGTCGCGCTCTTTGTGGCGGGCGTCTTGTTGATCATCGTCGAGATCTTCCTCATTCCCGGCACGGGCATTGCCGGCATCGCAGGCGTGCTCTGCATCCTCGGCTCCCTTCTCTTCGGAACGGTGGACGAGATCGAGTGGGGAGATTGGAAAGTCGGTGAGTTCAGTGGCAGTCTGTTAGATATCATGCGCGGCCCGGTTCTCACCCTCGGGTTTGGGTTGATTGGCGGGTCGATCCTGATTTTGATCCTGATGCGATACCTTCCGAACATTCCCTTGTTCCAATTCCTGGTGGTGCATAAGGAACTGGCAAGTGGTGCTTCCATCACGGATGGAAGGACGGAAGGCGAAACTCGCGTTGGTTGGACTGGCGAAACGCTCACCGACTTGCGACCCGCTGGCAAAGCGCAGTTCTCGGACGACGAACTCGATGTGATTGCAGACGGAACATTTATTCCCAAAGGCGCGAAAGTTCGGATTGTTGAAGAAGGCGGCATGCGCGTTGTGGTCTGCGAAATTGAGGCGACATAACCCAAATTAGTCATGCGAGGTAGACAACTTGAGGTTGCGCCCACGCTTACTTTGCAGTAAGAGTGAATTGGCAGGAATAATCACCCTGTCGCACTCGTCCAACAGCTAGACACACACAACACCATGAAGATTCGAAAAAAAGCTACCGAAGGAGAGAACCGCGAGCTGTTGTTGAAGGAGTATTTTCTGAACGCCTATCTCATCGCCCTGCTCAAACAAGTGGGCAGCGGAGTGAGGCGTCGCTCAGACCGCGAGAACGCCCAGTTTGCGCAGCGAGTCGTGGAGCAGAACTAAACGCGCTGGAACGCAACAAGGACTTTAAGAAGCCGGCGGTAGTGGCCCTGTGGGTTTGGCTGCTCCCGCTGGCTTTTTGGTGTTTGAAGGGGACGGATGTGCGGAGATGGTGAGCTGTTAGATTCGAGGGTCGCCATGTTCCAATCCCCCAAGATGTCTCGCGTGTAGTCCCTGCCTGAAAATGGGATCCGGGATTGAAGGTGGGTTTTGCCTGGAGCTTGTTGGTTGGAACTTTCCCAGGAGTTCCCCCGCACCGAATTCAGCTCCCCAGGCGGACTTCCAGGTAGTTTCGATAGATCTCATGGAACTGAACCATCGAATCGATGTCGATCCACTCCCTGCGCGAGTGCAGGTTTCCACACAGGGGCCGGGACATGATGACCGGGATGTCGTGGTTGGCGATAAAGCGGGCGTCCGAGCCCCCGTGTTCGCGTCGTTCGCGGGGACGGTAACCGAGGACGGATTCGCAGGCGTCGAAGAAGGCCGGGTCGGGGGAGAGAATGCTGGGTTCCGCCGAGAGGACGCGGGTGACCTTCCCCGGGGGAGGGACCAGGGACTCGATGTTCTTCAGGATCTCGGCGCTCTGGAAGGGACCGGGGAAGCGAATATCGAGCGTGGCCCCGGCGTGGGAGGGGATGCGATTGCCGGAGAGATTCGGCGTCCAGAGACGGGTCAGGCAACAGGTGCTGTGCCAGTGGTTCTCGTCGGGAACCGGCGGGGGATCGTTGGCCCGGACCCAGGAAGCGATCTCCCTGCTGACCGAGATGAGGTATTCGAGCGCATTGTCGCCCAGCCACGGTCGCGCTGCGTGGCATGCCCGGCCGGTGACCTCAAGGTCGAGCTGGAGGATGCCCTTCTCCTCGACCACCACTTCGTCCGGAGAACCTCCATCCGGGACCAGGGCCACCTTGCAGCGAAGTCCGTGCTCCTCGAGGAGCGCCCGGGTGCCGTTCTCGCCACCTCGTTCCTCGTCGCTCGTGATGGCAAGACCGAGTGAGATCCCGGGCGACTGCAGTTGAAATTTGCGGAACAACTCGAGCAGGATGGCGACGATGCCCTTCATGTCGCCTGTCCCGGGACCGTAGATTCTCCCTTCCGCGAGTTCGGAGCGGTAGGAATGCGGGTCGACGTGGTGCACGACATCGACGTGACCAAACATGAGGACATCCGGCTCCGCGCAGCCGGCCGGAAGCGCCACCAGGGAGGTCACTCCGTTGGTCTCGTAGGAGTGGACGACCACTCCTTCCAGCGACTCGAGGTGATTGCCCACCCACTCGGTGGCACGGCGCAGCTCATCCGGGCGTTCTTCCGAACTCGGAATCAAGACGAGGTCGCGAGTGAGCGCGATCAGTCGTTCGCGCAGGTGGGCGGTGTCGTGGGCAGTGTCGATGACAGGTTGGGGGAGTTAGTCGCGATCGAAGAGGAGGTTCTCAAGCGAGCGGGTGTGATCGGTGAGGTCCTGGATTTCGGCGGGGTTGCGCCCCATGAAAAGAAACTGGCCCTTGCTGACCAGCCCATCCTCTTCGAGGTTGAGATTGACGGGAAGGACTCCGCACGCTGCGCCGCGCCGGTAGAGGAGGGAGGCCTGGTCCAGGCTCTCCAGGATGCGGCTGCCGTCCTCCGGGGTGGGAAGACGGAGGTTGCGCATCGACCATGCCCCCTCGGGCTGAAAGTGGCGGGCAAGGAGCGAGGGATAGGTGGCGCCCGTCACGCGCGCGTTGATTTCGCAGACGCGGAGTTCGGTCTCGCCGGAGTTCAGGAAAGCGAGGTGGAAGTCAGTGCTGGCGGTGCCGCGGTATCCCTGATGATGCAGCCAACGGCCCGTCAAGCCCGCCTGTCGCAGGAGTTCTTCCTCCAGGGAACGGTCGTTGAATGATACCGGGGGAGCGACGTTGCCTTCGTGCACACTGTCCTCCCCGAGGATCTGGTCGGTGATGTCGTAGAGGTGCACGGTGTCCTCGGTAACCACCATCTGCACGCTGGGCGAAGCGATGTGGCTGATGCGATCCACGGTGTTGTCGAGCCAGCCTTCGATCAGGCAGGGACCTTCATGAAAGTGGCAGTCCGGGATGGGAGGCGGATCCGCGGTGGGGAAGCGAATCAGCCCGATCCCCGAGGCTCCGATTGCGGACTTGGCAGCGGCGGAGTGGTATCCGCGGCTCGCAAGTTCGGCAACCGCAGGCGCGACTTCTGCCGGCGAGCTTACTTCCATTCCATCAAAAACGAGCTCGCCGGCCTCTTTCAGGAAGCGGTTGAGGAGGACCTTGTCATTGCCCAAGCGGCTTCCCGCAAGGGAGCCCGCGAGACGGGAGCCGGTCCGTTCCGCGGCGGAGACGAGGTGTTGATCCGTGACAAATCCGTCAAGAAAGGCATCCGGGGTCGCGCGAATAGTGGACTCAAGTTCGGCAGAGAAGGGAGCGCGCGGTTCGTAGGTCAGCAAGCGGGGCAGGCGGAGGTCCAACTCCTGACCGAAGTAATCGTGGCAGAGCTGGAGGGGCAGTCGTTCCACGAGCAGGAGGTTCTCCTCGCCGCTCCAGAGGAGGGAGATGATGGGCAGCAGGCGACCGCCGTAAGTGGAGAGAGTTTTCACGCAGCGGCGCAGTTCCCGGGTGAGTTCCTCGTTGTCGAAGAACATGCAGCTCAGGTTGGCAAAGTAGGCCACATTGCCGGGCCGGGCCGGAGGAAGGGTGCCGGGGTTGGCCTGAACGCCGGGCCCGGTGGTCGGGTTGAGGATGGGCGAACTCATGAAGGCCGCTGGCGACGGAATACTGCGATGTGTCGGTCGATCGATTTTCCGGGCGCGTCGGAGAGGGCACGGGAGAGAGGGTTGCGGTACTCCGCGACTTTGAGCGCGCCCAGCTTGCTGAGTTTCTCGCAGGCGAGCTGGTGTTCCTTGTCGAAGTAGGAGGTGATCACGAAGAGCCCATCATCCTTCAGTTGCCGGAGGGCGCCGTCGAACATGCGTCCCCAGAGGGCGGGATCGTTCCAGAAGTTCTGGTGACGCAGGAAGGCGAGGTCGAAGCGGTCGTCTGAAGAGAGCGCGTCGAGAAAGCGTCGTCCGTCTTGGACATGAAAGCGGGTCTGGATGTGGGGGTCCCCACTCGTGCTCCAGCGTGAGTTTGCCTCCTCGATTTCTGGAGTGCGGATGTCGGCGCCGACGATCTCCAACGACCCCGCCTCACTGCCAAAGACGTCCGCGAGCACGGCGGTTTCATCGGCGCGGCCGCAGGCGAGGTTCAGGATGCGTTGCTCTGCGCCGGGGTTGTTCACAGCCGGCACCCCGGCCAGGCTTGCCCGCAAGGCCTTCTTCAAGAGGGCCAGATCTCCCGGGAGATCGTCGAAGGAAAATGGCACATTTGGCTGGAGTGGCACGACCTCCCGATTAAAAGCCCCTCTTCAACCGATTCAAGAGTTGAGTTAACTTGTTCTTTCTGCAAGGAATTCGCGACTATCTTCCGTCCTTAACAAATGACCCCGTCTACTACCTCAGTTCAGGCGCTCTCGCCGGAGACCGCGGAGCTCGTCCGTAGCGTCGCGGATGAGTTCGCCATTGAAGGGGAGTATGTCCTCGGGGAAGAAGTCGAGAGCGGGCATATCAACTCGACCTACCTCGCCACCTACCAGCTCCCCGATGGGGGTCGGCGCCGCTACATCCTGCAGCGCATCAATGAAAAGGTCTTCAAGGATCCGCTCGCGGTGATGCGCAACGTGGAGTGTGTGACTTCGCACATCAACTGGAAGGTTCTCCGCAAGAAGAGGGACCTGGGTGGGCAGACCCTCAGCCTCTATCCGCACAAGACGGGCCGCTTCTACGTGGTCGGAGAGGGGGGTGGGACCTGGCGGTGCTACAACTATTTCGAGGGATGCCGGACCTACGACGTGGTCGAGAATACGAGGCAGGCCTACGAGGCGGGGCATGCCTTTGGCGCTTTTCAAGACCTCGTGAGCGATTTGCCCGCCGAGGAAATCGTGGAGACCATTCCAGACTTTCACCACACGCGGAAACGCTATGAAGCGTTCCTGTCCGCAGTGGAGAGCGACTCCTGCGGGCGCGTGGCAGCCGTGCAGTCGGAACTCGATTTCATTCGCAGCAACGAGGAGGTGGTTGATCTGCTCCTCACCCTCGAGGCGGAGGGAGCGGTTCCCCGCCGCATCACACACAACGACACCAAGATCAACAACGTGCTCTTCGACCAGAAGACGGATGAAGCAGTCTGCGTGATCGACCTCGATACCGTGATGCCGGGACTCAGCCTCTACGACTTTGGCGATCTCGTCCGTACCGCGACCAATCCCGCCGCCGAGGACGAGCGTGATCTCGATAAAGTGCAGATGAACCTCGGGGTCTTCGAATCCCTGGTGGAAGGCTATCTCGCTGCGGCGGGATCCGTCTTGAACGAGTGTGAGGTTGCCCACATGGCCTTCTCAGGACGCCTGATTTCCCTCGAGCTCGGCATGCGTTTTCTCACCGATCACCTGAATGGAGATCACTACTTCCGCGTGCACCGGGAAGGCCAGAACCTCGACCGTGCGCGGACTCAACTTCGGCTCGCGTCCCAGATCACCGAGAATCAGGACGAGATGAACAAGTTTGTCCAGAAAGTGGCGAGTTCCCAGTGACCTTCAATTCACCCAGCCGCTCACGTGCAGTTTCTTGAGGGTGAGATCGGGCTTGCCATCGCGTAGTTGCACCAGGATCACGATTTCCTTCGAACTCTCCGAATTCCCTTCCTCCGAATCGTCGATCTCCTCATTTGGATCAGCGTTGGCAGGCGGTTGGGTGTACTCATAACCGGGATTGTCCCCGGTAATCGGATTCACGATGAACTCATCCCAGTTATCGATGTGTGGGCGAAGATCCTCGAGCTTCTCCGGCCAGTCGCCGTGCTCTTCCTGATAGCTACGAAAGGCGCCGTAGAACTCGCTGATGCGCTCGCGAGTCGCCTTTTCTTTCTTGGATGGACCACAGCCTGCGAGGTTGAGAGCCAGGCAGGCGAGAAGGAAAACGAGAGATAGTTTGAATAGTCTCATGGGTTTGTGCCGAGGCGGGGCGAGGCTAGACCCGATGCCGGGCGGCGGCAATGCGGTTTTATTGAGGGCCGGCGGGCCCTCTTCGAGCGAGCCGCCTGGCGAGGATGACCGGAAATGCTTCCACCACATTTTTCCGGGCAGGAGCTCACGATTCTTCGCGCACCAGGGTTACCACGCATTCAAGATGTTTGGTCTGGGGAAAGAGATCAAATGGCTGCACCGTGATCAGGCGGTATCCGTGCGTGGTGAATTCCTTCAGGTCGCGGATCTGGGTGGAGGGATTGCAGGAGACATAGACCACCCGCCGGGGCGCAAAGGCGAAGAGCTGCTGGAGGAATTCGGGACCGCAACCTTTGCGCGGGGGATCGATGACCACCGCGGTCTGGTGGGACGGAAAGTTGACTTGTGCGAAGATTTGTTCCGCGGAGGCTGCGAGGATGGTCACGTTGAGGAGATCATTGTCCCTGGCGTTCTGGCGCGCCCAGTCGGCGGAGGACTCGGAAACCTCCACCCCCACGACCTCCTCGAAATGCCTGGCAAGAGAGAGCGCGAAAAGGCCGGAGCCGCAATAGGCATCGACCAGGAAACGGCTCTCCACCGAGGCTTCCCTGGCGATGTGTTCGACGAACTGCGGGAGAATGAAGGGATTGTTCTGAAAGAAGTCGCCGGCCAGAAAACGCAGGGTGAGGTTGCCGACTTTCTCTTCCACAACTTCCCGGGGATTGGTGGACACGCCACCGGTGGTGGCACGCAGGAGGAGAGTGGCGCCCTTCTTGAACTTCCCCGCGGTTTGGTGGACCCGCTTGCGCTCGGCGGGCAGGGCGGCGTTCAGTTCCTCCATCGCAATCGGACAGGTCGGGACATCGATCACCTTGCCGCGCGATCCGACGGCGAGGAATCCGATGGCGAGATCCTTGTCAGAGCGCGGTTTTTGGAAGTGGGGGGTGATCTTGGAACGGTAATTCCATGGTTGAGGGGAGGGAATGAGTTCGTTGACCGGGTGGTCGATCCCAGCCATGTGCCGAAGCAGTTCTCCGACCTGCTGGCGCTTCCAACGGAGTTGTTCATGGTAGGCGAGGTGCTGGTATTGGCAGCCGCCGCACTTGGTGAAGAGTGGACAACGGGGCTCTTGGCGCTGCGGGCTGGGCGAGAGGACGGCCAGGAGATCAGCCTGTGAACAATTCGCCTCATTCTTCCAGATGCGAGCCTGCACGCGCTCCCCGGGCAGGCAAAATGGCACAAAAACCACCCAGCCATCGATGCGGCCGACTCCGGCGCCCAGGTTGGAGAGGGAATCAATCTCGAGTTCGATGACTTCGTGATAATCAAAGGGCTCGGGGCGAAAGTGTTTGGGAGGGATGGACATTCCGGAATTCTTTCCGCTCAGCACGCTTCGGTTTGCCTTGGCGCGAATCTGCGAATAGGATGCGTGCCAATACGTCGAATAATCATGAAAGCCAGTCTTGCAGTTTGTAGTGCCGCTCTCGCCCTTGCGCCGATCGCCAGCGCCGAAGTGGTCGAAGAGGAGACGTGGTATAGCGCCGAGGGAAAGGTCGTCAAGACGGTGAAGCGGACTCTGACCGGCGCTGACGCCCAGAGCAAACCCGACTGGGAGCCCGCCTGGATCCAAAGGGAGCGCCAACGCGGCACGCGGAACTACGTGACCTACAGCTCACTCCGTCGCTACTGGCGTGGCAACTCGTCTTATGGGTCGTCCTACTATCCCTATTCCTCTCGCTACTATTATCCTCGTAGTAGTTTCGGATACTACAACCGACTTTCCTTCAGTGCATTTAACGGAAGAGTGCGTGTGCATGTGCCTCTCCACAGGCACTGAATGGAGACCTCCGGAGCGAGTTCGGTTGCTGCCCCGCCGGCCAGCAACTGCATTCGTGCAAGAACCCGGTAGAGCAGACCAGGACACCTGGTGCCCTACTTCTTCTTCCCCCCCCTTCCGGATCAACCTTTTGACCCGAGAGGAGAGTGCGTGGGCGGACTTGATTCATGAGTGATCCCTAGGGCCAGAGCGATCTCCGGTCGAAACAATCTGATCCACCGAACAGCGGTTCCGGTCGAATCTCCAAGAATCTCGCATTGGGGCGTAGCCTACCGCCGACCGGACTGAACCCCTGCTTCACTCACCAGCTTCCTCCTCCGGCGCAGCCAGGGGGGTCGGTGGCGGAGTGAGCGGAGTGCTGGACAGCGGCCCCCGCGGAATCGGATCAAGACTCGAAGTTGGGACAGGCCTGTTCCGCGAATTGGGAAGTTGCTCGGTCACATCCGGTTGGCGGAAGGGATCGTGGCCCCCGTTGAAGGCAGGCGGCACTGCCGGACCGTGTCGATTGACCGCAGTCCGCTTGGGCTCCACGAGGGGGAATTCCCACCCCACGGGCTTTGGAGTCTTGTTTTTGCCGCACGCAGAAAGTGCTACTACGCCGGCAATCGCGAGTAGGATCTTGGTGTTCATCCCGGAAGGGAAGGCCATCTTGAGCAAAATCAACTGCTTCTTGCAATGCGGAATCTCCGGGCCGCTAGCGAGCCTTGATTTTGCGAAGCCAGCGCGCGATGTCGCCGAGCACTTTCTCACGCTGGTGATCGTAAAAAAGCAGGTGATAGCTCTCCGGATAGAAGGTGCGATCAACGGCGGCCCGGGAGGGAAAGCGATGCTGGAAGGCCTCCACATCCCTCGCTTTCGAGAAGATGTCGTGGCCGCCGTGAAGGAGCAACACCGGCAGTTCCGCCTCCTCCGCGCGTTCCGGCATGGTCTCGATCATGGTGCCGAGGGTGTGCAGGAGGCGGAGGGTGAAGGCGGAGACGTGATAGGAATTGGTCTCGACCTGGTCCTGGTGGACGACGCCCTTGATCACGCGCACCTCGTCTACGCCCGCAAGTGATTCGAGGGAGACCTTGAACCTCGGGAAGAGGAAGGCACCCCATCGGAGAGCGGTTTTCCGCCAGGCCGGAAAGTCGTCGTGGATGCGCGTGATGGGGGAGGAGAGGATGAGGGCATCGCAGGGTAGGGCTTTGCCCGGCGCGGTCGCGGTGGCATGGAGAGCGATGAGCGAGCCCATGCTTTCGCCGCACCACACGACCTGCGCTCCGGGATGGCGGTTCCGCACGAGCCGCGAAAAGGTGTAGGCATCCTCGAACCAGTCGCTGGCGTGGTGAATGTCTCCACGGCGCGAGGTTACCGGGTCGTTGCCCTGGCCGCGCATGTCGGCGGCATAGACCGCCGTGCCGGGAAGGTGATCCTGCAAGTGTTCGCCGAGGTTGCTCAGGTCGCTGGCGGCTCCCGCGATTCCGTGAAACCCGATCACCACCAATTCGGGGGAGCTCCCGTTCTTGGGAAGCCACTTGTGGTAGGGAAAGCGATCCCCGTCGAATGATGTGAACGATGATGCGGCGAGAGCCGGTTGGGGGACGGGAGAGGGCACGGAAGGGTGGGAAGCACATCCCGAAAGGAGACCATTCGTCAACGTGATAAGCGCGAGAGCGGACAGTAATCTAACAATCATCGTGGCGCATCGGCGCGGAGGTGGGGCACAGGATACGACGGTCTGGCGCATCGCCGCGATCATGAATTTTCGAACGTTGCCCGCCGAGAGGGGTCCAAGCACGAGAACCTGCCCGACTGTATTCAATGAAAAGGATCATGCTATCCCTGCTGGTGCTGTGCGCCTGGATCTCTCCTCTTAGAGGTGAAATCAAAGCGGGTGACAGCCTGCAGATTCTCATTCGCGGCGTACCCGTTGGTGAAAAGAGCAAGGTGGAGGGTCACTACGTGGTTGGGAGGTCGGGAAGCATCAAGGTGCCCCTGGCCGATGTCATGGTGAGGGCGCAGGGCCTGACCGCTGAGACGCTCGCGCGGAAAATTGAAGACGTCTACCGCAAGGCCGAGATCTACACCCATCCCAGTATCGAGGTGCTGACCAAGGCAATTGAGGGTCCTCTCCCTGGTGCGGAAGTGAGTGTGGGCGGACACGTCCGCCGCGCGGGCCCGGTGAA
This sequence comes from Roseibacillus sp., assembly GCA_046581525.1. GTDB lineage: Bacteria > Verrucomicrobiota > Verrucomicrobiia > Verrucomicrobiales > Akkermansiaceae > Roseibacillus_B. Next base: position 13,897 of record JAYGGC010000053.1, read on the forward strand.
GTTTCGAAACGGGATGACCTTGCTCCAGGCGGTGCAAGCCGCGGGAGACCTTGATCCGTTCGGGAGCAAAAGGCGGGTATTCGTCACGCGCGGGGAGAAGCGCTGGGTCGCCGATCTCCGCTCCCCGAAAGGTCAGTCCTTCGCGTTGCAGAGTGGAGATACCATCGTGGTCGATCGCCGGAAGCCCTTTGAGCCCAACTAGCCTGGCGGCTCTGAGAGTTCCAGTTTCCGACGAGGGCAGGGCTCGGGAAGCGTGCGGCAGATCTGAGATCTCAGATTCACAAAGAAAGCGCCGCATTGCTGCGGCGCTTTGAGATTCTTGCGTGCGTTTGCTCCTAGGGCTGGGCCGGCTTGGGGGCCGGGGCCGGTTTGGGAGCCGGAGCCGGAGTGGGAGCCGGCTTGGGAGCTGAGGTCGCACCAGGCTTGGGTGCCGGCTTCGGCGTTGGAGCCTTGGGCTGTGGGTTGGTCGGGATGCGCACCGGCGGGGAGACCGCGCGCGCTCTGGGCTGTCCCGGCTTTCCTCTGGGAGGGGTGGGGACCCGAACCGCCGGAGAGACTGCCTTGGCACCGGGGCGCCCAGGAGCACGGACCGGAGGAGAGACTGCCTGGCCCGGGCGGCCAGGAAACTTCCCGCGACTCGGCGGGGCCGGGAGATCCTTGATGGCGGTGAGCTCCAATTCAAAGATCAGCGTGCTGTTAGGTCCGAGGAGGGCACTGCGGCGGGCCTCCTTGTAGGCGAGCTCGGAAGGGATGTAGACCTTCCACTTCGAGCCCACCGGCATGGTGGTGAGGATCTCCTTGAAACCTGGAACCACATTCAGCGACATCGGCGTCGCCTCGCCCTTGGAGGAGTCGAACTCGGTGCCATCGAGAAGCGTGCCCTTGTAGATGGTGTAGAACTGCTTGTTGGGCCGCGCACCAGCTGCAGGAGGAGTGTAGATCTCACCCTTGCCCTCTTTGAGGATTTCGTATTGCAAGCCGCTGTCCGTGGTGATGACGCCTTCGCGCTTCTTGTTTTCGGCCAGGAACGTTGCACCCTCCGCCTTGTTATTCTCCGCGACCTGCTTCTCGCGATCCTTGATCAGTTCGCTCAGTTGGTTGAGAGCGTCATTGATCTTATCCTGCTCAATTGCAGAGTCCTTGAGTTCCAAGGCATCGAACAAGCCCTTGAGAAACTGCTCTCGATCAACATCCTCCATGTTGAGTCCATAGCGGCCCGTCTGCTGGGTAAAGGTGCGGCCGTTGCGGTAGCCGAAGCCGTAAGAGGTGTAGGTCCTGATCTGGGCCGGATCCATCTTGGGCTTCGGAGGAACCTCAGGGGGGGCGGGCTTGGGAGGAGTGGCCTGGGGAGGAGTTGTGGGGACCGGTGCAGGGGTCGGAGTTTTCTCGGAGGGGGGAACAGGTTCCGCTTTCTTTTCAGCGGGTGGATCTTGGGCAGCGAGCGCCCCACAAAGGAGGAATCCAGCGCCTAGGAGCGCGGCGGGGGTAGTGATTTTCATGGTCTATGGTGGATCGGCGCGGACGATACGTTCGCCTCGGGGAGGTGTCCAGCCAAAGGGTTAATCGTTTGGGATGCCGAATCAATCCAGAGTCGTGCATTGAACGAAGGGCGTCCGAAGGTTACAGGATTGAGTAAAGATCGATCAGATGTCCGAACCAGAACCCGTTGCCCCAACGCTTCCCCCCCGGCGCCCCGCCAACCGTTATCGCTGGCTGACCCTGCTGGTCATTCTCCCCTGCGTGGGCGGCATCCTCGGATACGTGATCGCCCTGGTCTCCAGCTTCGTGCAACCCAAGCGCTATGAAAGCGTCGCGGGGGTGCAGATTCATCCCCTCGTCCAGGCCTTGGGTCCGACGGGAGAGCAGCGGGAATTCGCGATCGGAGTCTATGAAACCGAGCGCTTCCTGGAGACCGAGATTGAAGTGATACGATCGCACGAGACCTTGAAATGGGTCGTCGAACGTCTAGGCCTCTCCACCCGTTGGGGCGCCGTGCAGCCAGAGCGCGTATTGGAGATTCTTGAGAGCATGGTGCAGACCGAACAGGTGCCTGAAACAGACTTGGTGAGGATCACGGTGCGTCATACCAGCGCGCAGGAAGTAGCGGCTACCATATGCCCATGAAACGAGTTTCTTGGCGGCAACCACGGGGGGGTCCCGGAATCCCGATTCTCGGGTTCGGCGGGCTGCCGAGCAGTCGGATTGGTCTGCCTCCGAATACGCTCAAGCGGAGCTGAGGATCCTGGACACCCTCCGGGCGAAGACTCGGCAAAACTGAACGATCGGCGTCGTCCTACTTCGACTGCTCCAGCATGCGGATCACCGCAGCCTCAGCTTTCTGCCGAACATCTTCGGGCAATTCGATCTGCGGATCGAGATTCTCCAGGCAGGAATGAAGCTTTTCGAGGGTGTTCATCTTCATGTATTTGCACTCGGCGCAGGCGCAGTGGTCGGTCGGTCCGGGAATGAGATTCTTGTCGGGGGCTTCTTTCTGCAGGCGGTGCAGCATGCCGGCCTCGGTGACGACAATGATGTTCTTCGCTTCGGCGTTCTGGCAGAACGAGATCATCCTTTCGGTGGAGCACACTTCGTCCGCGAGAAGGCGCACGGCGGTGGTGCACTCGGGGTGGGCCACCACCACCGCGTCGGGGTACTCATCCTTGATCTTCTGGATGGAGTCGCGCGTGAACTCGACGTGCACGTAGCAGGCGCCTTGCCAGAGATCCATTTTGCGGTCGCTGTTCTCCATCACCCAGGCACCCAGGTTGGCGTCCGGAACAAAGAGAATGGCTCGCTCGGCGGGAGCCTGCTCCACGATCCGCACTGCGTTGCCTGAGGTGCAGATCACATCCGAGAGCGCCTTCACACCGGCCGAGCAGTTGATGTAGGCGACGACGTAGTAGTTCCGGTCCTCGTGTTCGTTGAGATACTTTTCCAGCGCGGGAGCAGGGCAGGATTGCTCGAGGGAACAGCCCGCATCCTTGTCGGGAAGCACCACGGTCTTCTGCGGGTTGAGAATCTTGGCAGTCTCGGCCATGAAGTGGACGCCGCAGAAGGCGATCACCTCGGCGTCCGTTTCCCGGGCCCGGTAGGAGAGCCCGAGCGAGTCGCCGACATAGTCAGCGAGATCCTGGATGGGCCCGACCTGGTAGTTGTGAGCAAGGATGACGGCATTCCGCTCCTTTTTTAGTCGCAGGATGTCCTCTTTCAGGTCGAGGGCAGGGATGGCCGTGCTCATTGCGGAAGGCTCACCCATGAGGGCCTGCGGAGCAAAGAGAATTTATGGCCGTGATTTGCGGCACCGGCGGCGCCACCCGCGGAACGGCTCGCGGTCAGGGACGCTCAGCGGGGACCTTGGGCGGAGGGATCCGGAACGGATTTTCCGGGGCCATCTCGTCGGTTTCCCGGGCGGCTTCCTCTCCGGACTTTCCGGGGAGTTCCATGCCCGCGATATCGGAGAGGTCACCAAACTTGGCGTAGCGCTCCTGGAGTTGCGGCATGCTGATCATTCCGGAGTGCCGGGCACCTTCGCTGACGGAGAACGAACGGGTCTGGATGTCGCCCTCCAGAAGAGACTTCTTCTCAAGGTGGAGTCTTCGCTCGCACACGATGTTGCCCTTGACGATGCCATCGATGATGACCTCCCCGGCATGGACCGGATGTGTGAAATCGACCTCTGCGCGCCCCTCCACGATCAAGCGCCGACAGCGAACATTACCGGTGATGGTGCCATTGCGGGCGATGGTGAGATCACCATCGCAGTCGATGCTGGCTCCGGTGAATTCTCCTTCGATGGTGAGGTCGGTGCATTGGACGGAGACTCCGTTGATGCCGCCTTTGCGGTGAATGTAGACATTGCCGCGGGTCCGAATGCGGCGATGGTGCATCTTGCGGATCTCGTAATCGTCGAGCGGGATGGGGGCCGTGCAGCGCAGACACATGGTCGAAAACGCGCCGACCGGAATACTCTGGGGAAAGTCGCAGTCGAGGCAATGAAGGTGGCGGTGTCCCTCTTTCGGATCCTCCGGGAGGAGTCGTGCCAGGCGGGCGATGGCCGGGTGATCTCCGGACGAGGTGGCCACCAGAGGAATTCGTGCGTTCGAGGCGACTACTGATGAATTCCCGTTGCGGCGGGAGAGCCCGGAGAAAAATTCCAACTGGGTCTCGCGTGGGGGTAACTTCTTCTTCGTTCTCCGCGCTGGCGCAAGTTTCGCGCCGCCACGTTGACGCGCGAGCTCGCCCCGCGTCGGAAAGGGATATTCCGAAGGTGGATCGACGGGGATGGCCATGCCTTCCGCGATCTGGAAGTGTGCGCCGCATCCACGATCACGACAGAAGGTGGAGCGGGCAAACTGTGGTTCGTGCTGCTTGTGTCCGCAGGTCGGACATGAGAGCGACGTTTTCTTCAGACGTCCAAACATATTGGGGTGGCGGGGATGACGTGGAAGGGGGAGGGACGGTCCGGAGGACTTAGGTGTGGGCCATCTCGCGCTCGCGGCGGGAGCCCTCGTGCTCATTGCCACGGGAGGTTTCCTGCGGCGGGACGGAGCCAACCGCGGAGGTCCCGACCAGGATGGCACCGGCCTCCATGGAGAGAACCGCGGCCTTGATGTCGCCGGTGACTTCGGCATTCTCGGCGAGTTCAAGTCGCTCGCTGGCGTAGATGTCGCCATTGACGCAGCCATGAACCACCACGCACTTCGAGCGAATCTCGGCGTTGACGGTGGCACTCCGACCGATCGTGACCGAGCCATCGGAGAAGATTTCTCCGTCGATCTTTCCGTCGATGACGACGTCGTTCTTAAACTTGACGGTCCCTTTGATCTCGACATCCGAGAGGATGACATTGGCCCCGCTTGACTTCTTGGAGGGCTTTTCGCTCTTGGACTTGCCTTCGGAGGGATCCGCTCTGGAGGCTCCGGTTGATTCTTCCTTATTCGGCTTGGAGGAGTTTTTTTGGAACATATGTGCGATAGCTGTTAACCGTCGCAAATCTTATTATAAAAGCACGATGGGTCGAGGAAAGTATAGGCTTAACAATCAGGCATGATTAAAGACAACATTAGTTTTGCGCGACTGATAAGGAAATCTGCCTTAGTAAAAACATTGCAAGATTTCTAACTTTGCCGTGAGGGATTTGAAGCGCGGCCGGGGGAAGTGCAGATTAGGGGATCAGAGAGCGATTTTGCATCCAGCGCGGGTAGTCTGTGGGCCCCGCGGTGCGACGGGATCCATGTTCCCGAGCGCGGAAGGGGTAGGAATGCCCGGCTACTCGCACGCGGAGTAGTGACCGTTGGACCTGACGCTGAAGCCTGTTTGGAAATTGGGGGAATGGAACAAGCGCCGGACTGCGAGTGCCCATCGAGACAGAGGACGAGGCGGAGCCTAAACCTGGCGCCATTCGGCGCAGAGCGATTCAGGACGAGCTTGGCGCCATTCCTGCTGGGGAGGATGGGACGGGATTTTTGTCCTTTTGTGGCGAGGGATTGTCTCCGCCTCCACTGGGCTTGGCAGCAGGGCGGTTTTTGGGCGTACCGATCGTCGAAGCGCCCACAAAGATGGCGCCAGCTTCCATCACCAGAGCATTGGCCTTGATGTTGCCGATGACCTCCGCCTTGGAGCGGATCTCAACGCGGTCCTTGACGGTGATGTTGCCCTGCACCTTTCCGTGCACGATGACGGAGCCGCAATTGATCTCCGCCTTGATTTTCGCGGGCTCGCCAATGGTGAGAGACCCGCTCGAGGAGATTTTCCCTTCGATTTTTCCGTCGACGATGAGGTCATTCTCGAAGCGGACTTCGCCTTGGATTTCCACGTCGAGAAGTAGCACGTTGCGCTGGCCAGCCGAAATGGCGACAGGCTTGGAAGACTCCAGGAGATCAGCGGGAGGGGCCGGAGTGGAAGCGCGGGGAGCGGGAGGCATACGGGAAGTCTCGTCTTCCGTATTTTTGCTGATGATTTTTTCGAACACGACAGTTCAATTAGTCAGAACCTTACACCAATGTCAAATTGATCTGTGCAGGGTCCAGGTGTTCGAAAAACCCCAACAATCTAGGGGGTTCCCGGTGCGGGCTCAGGGGCCGGTGCGGGAGAGGGCTCGGGAGCAGGAGTAGGTTCGGGAGCGGGAGTAGGCTCGGGCGCAGGAGTAGGCTCGGGCGCAGGATTGGGTGTGGGCACGGGCGCGGGGCCGGGACCTGAAGGGGGAATTGGATCCGGCGGAGTCGGCGCAGGCTCGGGGGTGGTGTTGTTGTCAGGCGCGTCCTTGGGGAGCAGAGGCGGAATCGGCACTGGCACAGGAGCGGTGTTGTCCGGTGCGTCGGTGGGGAGGAGAGGCGGGTAAATCTTGGGCGGAGGTGGTTTGGGCCGCTCAACGGTGGTCGGAAGCTGAACTCCCAGCATGTCCAGGCGCGAAGTGGCGAGGCGCTTGGTGAGAGGGCTGTTCTTGGCCTCAGGGTCGGCAGCGCGCTCGTAGGCCTCGCGGGCGGCGTCCTCGTTGCCCAGGGCGCTTTCGTGGTCACCGATACGAATCAGAGCCATGGGGGCGATGTGGGCGGCCTTTTCATCATCGGCGAGGGCCTTGAGCAGGGAGAGGGCCTCCTCGGTTTCCCCATCTTCCAGGAGATAGGAGGACAGCAACATGCGGGCGGTGGGTTCGCTGGCGTGGTCTGCGTTATTATCGATAAAATCACGCAGGGTGGTGATCGAATCTGCATACAGTCCATCCTCCCATTGCGCGCGGGCGAGCTGAACCTGGGCTGTCCCGGCCGCCGCGGTGCCCGCAAACTGCTCAATCACGTTGCGGAAGTCGCCCATGTCTTGAGAGGCCACGAGGGCCTCGCCGGCGCTGGTCTCCTTCGCTTCGCGCATCCCCTTCACGATGATCCAGCCAGAAACACCGACCACTACCAGCAGGCAGACGATCATGAGCATCTTCTGATTGTTCTCGAGGAACTGCTCAAACTTGGACGGACCTTGTTCGATTTCGCCGAGCGGGGTGGGGGAATCGGGGCCTTCCGGGTTAGCGGGAGCGTCCGATTTACGTCTGGGTTCTGACTTGTTTTTCTCGGCCATGGGTCAGCGGGGCTGTGTGGGTAGCGCGGGAGGGCCGGTGAATCAAGCCCTTGTGGGGGGATTTCAGGGTTGGCGGCGCCGCGTGCATGGATAGCTTCACCCCGCAGATGGCTCGGATGCTCTATTTGCTGGCTGGAGAACACAGTGGAGACACCCGTGGGGCGGAGTTAATGGGGACCCTCCAGGAGCTGCGCCCAGACTGGCAGTTCCAAGGTCTGGGAGGCCCAAAAATGCAGGAATTGTCGGGCGGAGCGGTGCGTGATTGGGTGGAGGACGCTGCGGTGGTGGGCATTTGGGAGGTCCTGAAGCGCTATTCCTGGTTCAGGGCGCGCTTTGAGGAGACTCGTTGCGAAATTGAAGAGCTCTCTCCCGATGCGGTGGTGTTCGTCGACTATCCCGGATTCAACCTCCGCATGGCGCGAGCTCTCCATGAAGGGTCCGGGACGGCCCGGCTGATCGACTATGTGGGTCCGCAGGTCTGGGCGTGGAACAAGGGCCGGATCCCGCGCATGGCGCAGTGGCTGGATCTCATACTCTGCCTCTTTCCTTTCGAGCAGGCGCTGTTTGAAGAGGCCGGACTGAAGACGGTGTGCATGGGGCATCCCATGGTGGACCAACTCGAAGGAGAGCGGAGCAAGGCGGATCGGGTGAAGAATCTGGTGGGCCTCTTTCCCGGAAGTCGCGAGCGGGAGGTCTCGCGGATCTTTCCTTTGATGGTCAACGTGGTGGCCCAATTGCACACCCGGTATCCGGAGTGGGATTTCGAAGCCTCCGCCGCGTCAGAGCCCCTCCAATCGAAGATGCGCGGGATTCTCGAGGAGCATGGCGGGAAAGGACTTCCGCTCGAGATTGTGGCGGGCAAGAGTCACGAACTGATGCAGCGCGCATGGTGCGGGGTGGTGACCAGTGGCACTGCCACCTTGGAAGCAACCTATTTTGGACTGCCCTATTGCCTTGTCTATAAGGTGGCCTGGCCAACCTATCTTGCCGGACGGGCGGTGATCGACATCGAGCACCTGGGCATGGCCAACATCCTGGCCGGCCGCGAGATCGTGCACGAGTTCATCCAGCACGAAGCCACCGTCGGAAACGTGGCGTCGTTTGTCGAAAGCGTGATGACTGACTCCGTGCGGCGGAATGAATTGGAGCGCGATCTCCTGGAAACGGCTGCCAAGCTGGGCGGTGGAGGCGCAGCCAAGGTCGCGGCCCAGGCGATTGTAGAACTGTTAGAAAGCGAGCGTGATGAAGTCTGATCGTGAGGAGGAGGTCGCGGACAGGCCCGAAACTACCAGGGCCAATCCCGCTTGGAAGATCGCGCTGGTCGCGGTGCCCGTCTTCCTGGCGCTCTCAAGCGCCCTCGCCATGTGGATGTGGTGGAAGCGGTCGCAAGAGGAGAATCTCGATCCGCGCCTTGCGTTGGCGGCCTCCTCGGTAGCCACCGGAGAGCTGGACGATCACCTGCGAAAGCTCTCGGTGCTCCTGGGTCGGCGAGACTGGGATTCCGCGGGGGGAAGGAAGAACATGCGGCGCGCGATTGCCTTCATCGAGAGCACCCTGAGTCCCTTGAACTACGGATTTGTCGTCGTGAAGGGTGAACACCTGACCCATGAAGACGAGCTCTGGCCCACCGTGTGGGTTGACCTCAAGGGTCAGGAGGAACCGGAGAATGTCGTGCTGGTGACCGCCGGCTACGACGTGAGCGACGCGGCGGTGGCGGTTGTCCTGGCGGCGGCCAACGACCTGCGGGACGAGGAAATGTCAAAGACCGTTCGCTTCGTGTTTCTTCCTGCCTTGCTCTACGTCGTGGACGAGGGAAAGGACGTCACCCATGTGCTGGAGGAGGACGAGTCTCACGTGGCGACCCTGGAGCCCGACCTTCCCGCGGTGAGCGGAGAACCTCCGCAACCGGACACTTGGAACGGGGCTCAACTCAAACCGGTGGCTGAGGACCTCGTCCAGAAAGTGCGCAAAATGGCGCAATAGGCCCGAAAAATGCCTTGAAGCCGCGAAGGACCGCACGTATTCCTCCCGCCCCGAGGATTTTCAGGGGCATTAGCTCAGTTGGTAGAGCGCTTGAATGGCATTCAAGAGGTCAGCGGTTCGATTCCGCTATGCTCCAGTCTTCGTTCGGCCCGACAGGGACGATCGAAGGCTGCCACGGCGTAGTCCCCTTGCGGGACGAAGACGGGCTTCCGCGTACGAACTACCGGTCGGACCGAACTACGCCTTGGCAAGCCGGTTCCGGGGAGAATCTGGAATCATGACGCAATGAGGCGTGAAATCTAACTAAGCTCTGCCCGATGAAAATTGCTGAAGGCCAGGAACTGGCGATCGCTTGTGCGAAAGCTGCGGAAGAAATTCTTGCGGAGGACATTCGCGTGCTCGATCTGCAGGGCATCTCGTCCCTGACTGACTTCATGGTGGTGTGCTCGGGATCCTCCGTGCCTCACTTGAAGGCCATCCTGCGGGACGTGGAGGGGAAGGTGGAGGAATGGACCGGGGCCAAGCCGTTGCACTCCGAAGGCAAGGCCGACAGCCGCTGGGTGGTGCTCGATTTTGTCGATGTCATCGTCCACATCATGCACCAGGAGATGCGTGATCTCTATGGGCTGGAGGAGCTGTGGGGAGATGCCAAGCTCGTGAAGTGGGAAGGCTGAAGCCAATTCCAGATCCCGGATTTCAGAATCTGTGATTTGAGATTTGATATCTGAATGGGTGGACCGAATGGTTCCCACCGTGCGGATCGAACTGCTGACCACGGGAACCGAGCTCATGCTCGGGACCACACAGAATACCCATGGCGCGTGGATCGGGCAGCGGTTGTTCTCCCTCGGCCTGCGGGTGGAGCGCCAAATCACGGTCCCGGATGGGCAAGCGGTGATCGAGGCCATGAAGACCGGGCTGGAGGCGGGCGATGTCCTGATCGTGACCGGAGGGCTGGGACCGACCAGCGACGACCTGACGCGGGAGGCGCTGGCCGAGGTGCTTGGGCTGGAAATGATCGAGGATGAGGCGGCCCTGCGCGCGATCGAGGAGTTCTTTGCGAGCCGCGGTCGCGTGATGGTGCCGGCGAATCGCAAGCAAGCGATGGCGCCGGTCGGGGCTGACATCCTGGCCAATCCGAATGGAACAGCGCCTGGCTTGTATGTGCCTCCGCGCATGAGCGGGGAGCGCAACTGCGCCGTGTTCCTCCTGCCCGGACCGCCGCGTGAACTCTACCCCATGTTCGAAGAAGAAGTGGTCCCGCGGCTGGAGGCCCTGGCGGGGATCGAGCAGCCGCCGGAAATGGTGGAGCTCAAATTCGTGGGGATTGGAGAGAGTGACTTTCACCAGGGAATCGACGAGCAGCTGGCAGCCGTCGCTGGGCTTGAGCACGGATATTGCGCGCGGCTGGGGGAAGTGGATCTGCGGTTGATGGGGACGCCGGAAGCGATTGGGAACGGCCGTCGGATCGCGGAAGCCGCCTTTGCACGCGAACTGGTCAGTGACGACGGCGCGATTCTCGAAGAGGTGGTGGTGCGCTTGTTGAAGGAGCAGGGAGTGAGCTTGGCGATTGCGGAAAGTTGCACCGGGGGATTGATCGCGACACGCATTACGGATGTCCCGGGCGCCTCGGAGGTCTTTCGCTACGGATTTGTGACCTACGCGAACGAGGCCAAGCGCGACCTCCTGGATGTCAGTTGGGATGACTTGTTAGAGCACGGCGCGGTGAGTGAGCCGGTGGCGGGGCAGATGGCGGAAGGTGCCTTGCGAGTGGGGGAAGCTGATCTCGCGGTGTCAGTCACGGGCATCGCCGGACCAACCGGAGGGACCGAAGCGAAGCCGGTTGGGACCGTGTTCCTCGGGCTCGCGGTGAAAGGCGGGAAGACCGAGGTGGTGAAGCAGTTCCATCCCTGGGGCCGGGATGCTTTCAAGCGCCAGGTCAGCCAGGCGGCCTTGAATTTGGTGCGGCGGGCGCTGGGAGATGGGGGGGCGGAGGGAAGTCGAAGGTCGAAGGTCTGAAAGTCGGAAGTCGAAGGTCAGGGCGCTCTCGCGTAGCGCCGGAATTCGAAAGCTTCGTGTTCTTCGATGACTTCGTGGTGAGGAAACGCCGACTCGAATTCCGGGAAGCGGGTGTCGCCTTCATGCGACTCGTAGACCCAGGTCAGGAGGAGTTCGTCGAGGAGCGGGAGAAAGAGAGCGTAGATTTGGGCTCCACCGATGATGAATACGTGCGGATCCTGCAGGTCGAGGGAGGCGAGGTCATCGGGAGAGTGGATGACCTCCACCCCTTCCGCCGTCCACCTCTCGTCACGCGTGAGAACGATGTTCTGTCGCTTGGGCAGCGGTTTGCCGATGGAGTCGTAGGTCTTGCGTCCCATCACGACGGGGTGCCCGCTGGTGGTGCGCTTGAAGAACTTGAGGTCTTCGGAGAAATGCCAGGGGAGGTCGCCGTCGCGTCCGATGATGCGCTCGGGCGTCATGGCGACGATGGCGGTGAGTTTCATCCTGACGTTCGCAGCTTCGGTGTTGCGGGCATCACACCGAGATCTCCGCCTTGATGTGCGGATGAGGATCGTAATTCTCCAGGGTGAAGTCCTCGAACTTGAAGGAATCGATGTCGCTCACATTCGGATTCAGCCGCAAGGCAGGCAGCGGACGGGGATCCCGCGTGAGTTGCAGCTCGGCTTGCTCGAGGTGATTCGAGTAGAGGTGCAGATCCCCGAAGGTGTGGACAAAGTCGCGTGGTTCGTAACCGAGAACCTGTGCGATCATGAGGACAAAGAGCGAGTAGCTTGCAATGTTGAAGGGCACGCCGAGGAATAGGTCGGCGCTGCGTTGATAGAGTTGGCAGGAAAGTCCCGGTCGTTCGCTCTCCGGCTCGTGCACATAGAACTGGAAGAGGAGGTGACAGGGGGGGAGCGCCATCTGGTCCACTTTTCCCACGTTCCATGCCGAGACGATGTGGCGCCGGGAGTGCGGGGTGTTTTTCAGATCATCGAGGAGACGGGCGACCTGGTCGATCGGGCGGCCGTCTTCGGTCTGCCAAGCGCGCCACTGCTGGCCATAGACCGGACCGAGGTCGCCGTTCTCGTCCGCCCACTCGTCCCAGATCCGCACCTTGTTCTCCTGCAGGTAGCGAATGTTGGTGTCGCCCATCAGGAACCAGAGCAGTTCGTGAATGATGGAGCGGAGGTGGATCTTCTTGGTGGTCAGGCAGGGGAATCCCTCGCGGAGGTCGTAGCGCACCTGGCGTCCAAAGACGGAACGGGTGCCGGTGCCGGTGCGGTCGGCGCGTTCTTCGCCGTTTTTGAGGACATCGCGGAGGAGATCCAAGTATTGCCGCACGGAATTCTTTTAACCGCGATGGGCGCAAAAGACGCGAAAATTCGATTGGGAATTGCTGTGGACAACTCAGTCGTTTGCGCTGGGCGGGCGGCGCAGGGATTTTTTCTGCCCGTGCTGGCGCTTGAGATTCACCTCGCGCTGGCGCTGACGGCGGGAGCGGCGGCGTTTCTGGCGGCGAATCTTTTCGTTGCGCTGTTGCCGTTCGGATTTCTCGCCGAGCAGGGCTTCCTCGATCTGGTTACAAATCTCGCGGCGGGCGAGAAAGCGATTCATCGCCCGCGACCGCTGTGCCTGGCACTTCACCTCCGTCCCGGTGGGCCGGTGCCGGAGGTAAACGCAGGAACTCGTCTTGTTGATCTTTTGACCGCCGTGTCCCGATCCGCGGATAAACTTCTCGGTGAGATCCTCCTCGCGGATGCCGAGTTTTTCCATGCGCAGCTTGAGCGCTTCGCGTTTTTCCTGGCCGAGCATGGGGGGGAGAGGTGAACACTGAGCTGGCAGCTCACGCGCGGTTGACGGTCTCCAGGGATTGGCAGTTCACGATGTAGTCCTGGACGGATTTCGAGATCTCTCCGGCCACGTCGGCCCGCTGGGTGGCGAAGGGGGGGACAAACCACGGATAGGAACCGATCACGTCGGAAGTGACCGCGATTTCACCGTCGCAGGTTCCCGTCCCGCAACCGATGCCGATGGTGGGAATGTCGAGCACGGCGGTGAGATGGGCCGCGACTTCCGGCACAACGCTCTCCAGGACGAGGCCGAAGCAGCCGGCGTCCTGCAAGGCGAGGACGCCCTGCTCGAGCCACGCAATCTCATTGTCAGACTTGCCCTTTTTCTTGTAGCCGCCCTCCTCCTTGACGCGTTGCGGAAGCATTCCGAGGTGGCCGAGCACTTCAATCCCGTCGTCCAGGATGGCCTGCACCTTCTCAGCCTGGCGCACGCCGCCTTCGAGCTTTACCGCTTCTGCGCCCGCGGCGACCAGCGAGCGTGCATTCTCGACGGCCTGTGCGGCGTTGTCGTAGCTGTGGATCGCGAAGTCGGCCACCAGCAGAGCGTTCTTGTTTCCCCGGGCAGCCGCGGCGGTGTGATGCAGCATGTGTTCCAGGGTGACGTGAGTCGTATCGGGGAACCCGAGCACCACCATGCCCAGCGAATCACCGACGAGGATGAGATCGGTCCCGGCTTCGTCCAGCAGCCGCGCAGTGGGGTAGTCCCAGGCGGTGAGAGCCGCGATGGGCGGGCCGGTCTGCTTGCGGGCGCGGAGCGCGGAAGCCTTTTCGTGAGCGGACACGGATGGAGTTAAGGCCAAAGGAGCGCCAAGGGGAAGGGAATGTGGCGCGAAGGGCTCCCGGAATTCCGGCGCCGGGAAGAGGCGTGGCGGGCGACCGCGATAGAGGGACGGGGGCTGAGATTGCAGGGTGGAGGGAAGTCCAGCCGCCTCTCTACCACTGGGCTTGCACGAGGGTGAGCTCATGTTCGCCGGAATCGAGGCGGCGGAGGTGCTCGCTGATGGTGACCCGGTCTCCCGGCAGGGTGAGGTGGGGACGAATCTCGAAGAGTGGTTCCAGGACGAAGCGCCGGTGAATCATCTTGGGGTGGGGGATCACGATGATACCGGCGTCGATCACGAGATCGTCGAAGTAGAGGATGTCGATGTCGATGACGCGAGGGGCGTTGGGTTCCTGCGCGGATTTGCGTCCGAGGTGATACTCAATGGCCTGGGTATCCTCAAGGAGCTGGTTGGGCTCGCCGACGTAGTCGAGTTCGAGGACGGTGTTGAAAAAGTCGGGCGAGTCCGCAGGGCAATCGACAGGCTCAGACTGGAAGACGGGCGCCTGCACGTAGTGCACGCCCACTGGGGTCAGGCCCCGGAGGAGTTCCCGGGCCGCACGGAGATTGGCGATCCGGTCGCCCATATTGGATCCCAGTGCTAGTCCGACGCGGGTTGCCATGTCTCGTATGAATTGGAGGATAGCGCGCTATTCACTTCAGGCCGAGCACGTCCTGCATGTCGTAAAGGCCGGCGGGTTTTTCGCGCAGCCAAAGGGCCGCGCGCACCGCGCCGGAGGCGAAAGTCATGCGGCTGGAGGCCTTGTGGGTCAGTTCCACCCGTTCGCCATCGGCGGCAAAGAGGACGGTGTGGTCGCCCACCACGTCGCCACCCCGCAGCGAGTGCATTCCGATTTGGGGACTCGGTCGCGCGCCGGTGATGCCCACCCGACCGTGCGTGACATCGTCCTGGTAGGAGGTCTTGGTCTCCTCGTTGAGGATCTCGAGAAGGCGGCGGGCGGTGCCGGAAGGGGCATCAATCTTGTGGCGGTGGTGCATCTCGGTGACCTCGATGTCGAAGCGCTCGTTGCCGAGAATGCGGGCGGCGTGGCGAGTGAGCCAGAAGAGGGTGTTGACGCCGACCGAGAAATTGGGCGCAAAGACGATGGGAATGTTGGTGGCTGCTTCGTGAAGCACTGCAAGCTCCTCTTCGTTGTGGCCGGTGGTGCCGATCACGAGAGAGCTCTTGGTGGCGATCGCATCGGCGAGGAGCTGGCCGGTGAAGTCGTGGATGGTGAAATCGATCACGCCGTCTGCCCCCTCAAGGAGCGGGAGCAGTTCCTCTCCTTCATCGTGGGTGCCGTGAATCTGCGTGTCGGGATTGGCTTCGATGGCTTCCGCGATGGCAAGGCCCATGCGGCCCGAGCGGCCGGTGATGACGAGGTTCATGATGAGTGAGTCAAAGGTCGAAGGCGGAGATTCCGGAGTCGAAGGACCGGATCAGAGGAGCTCGAACTCGGTGAGTGTGGCGCGGAGTTGTTCGGTTTTCTCGGCCGAGAGTGGGACCAGGGGAAGGCGAAACTCGTTGGTGCAGTGACCGCAAAGCGAGAGGGCAGTCTTGATGGGCACCGGATTGGTATCGAGCGTCATGAGGGCGCTCATGAGAGGATAATAGCGCTTCTGAATCTCCAGGGCTTCGTCGAAGGACCCGTTGAGGCACGCTTTGACAAGGCGGGCCATGACATCCGGGACGAGGTTGGCCGCGACCGAGACGACGCCCACCGCTCCGACCGAGATGAAGGGAATGGTGAGGGGATCGTCGCCCGAGACGATCGAGAATCCGTCGGGCACGACTTGCACGAGCTGGTTGACGCGATCTGAGGAGCCGCCGGCTTCCTTGACGCAGACGACGGTTTTGCAATCGCGGGCGAGGCGCGCGATGGTATCGACTGCGATTTCGACCACGGTCCGTCCCGGCACGGAGTAGAGCATGAGGGGTAGCGAACTGGAATCCGCCACGGCCTTGAAGTGCTGGTAGAGACCTTCCTGCGAAGGCTTGTTGTAGTAGGGGCAGACCTGCAGGGAGCCGTCCGCTCCCGCGCGCTCGGCTTCGCCGGTGAAGTGGATGGCCTCGGAAGTGGAATTGGCACCGGTGCCGGCCACCACTTTGAGGCGCCCCGCGGCGAACTCAACCGCGCGCTTGATGATCTCAACGTGCTCGTCGGGATTGACGGTGGGGGACTCGCCAGTGGTTCCCACCGGGACGATTCCATCGATCCCGGCCGCGACCTGCCGATTGATGAGCGCCTGGTATGCGTCGTAATCGACTTGGCCGTCACGGAAGGGAGTGACGAGGGCGGTGTAGGTGCCTTCGAACATGGGCGGGGTGTTTAGAGGGAAAGAGCGAGATTGAATAGTGAATATTCGCGCTGCTCGAAACAAGCCGCGAGCGGTGGGGGCTAGAGCTCGATCTGCCCGTCGAAGACAAAGTCAGCGGGGCCCGTGAGAGTCGCATTCCTGAATCCGGACTCGGCGTCGCCCTGGAAGCCGATGCTGAGCGTTTCGCCGCCACGGACATCGACCTTCACGGGGGAGGCTGCGCCCTTGAGCAGGTGGTAGATGATCGCACAGGCCACCATGCCGGTCCCGCAGGCGAGGGTCTCGTTCTCCACGCCGCGTTCATAGGTGCGAATCGCGATGTGGCCCGGGGAGACTTCGCTGACGAAGTTGGCGTTGATCCCGGGGGGCTGGAAGTGGTCATGGTAGCGGATGGCGGCGCCCAGTTTGAGAATATCGATGCCCGCGAGATCGTCGACGAAAGCCACCGCGTGCGGGACGCCGGTGTTGAGAAGGTGGAGCGCGGGGGAGAGACCCTCCACGGTGACGGCGGAGTCCAGTTCGAGGTCGAAGGGATCAGACATGGCGACCTCCACATCGTCCCCGATCATCCGGGCCGCGAGGGTTCCCGCGATGGTCTCAAAGGTGATGACCTCCTGCGGGGTCCCGAGCAGGCGGGCGGTGTAGCGGCCAAAGCAGCGCGCTCCGTTGCCGCACATCTCGGCTTCGCCGCCATCGGCATTGTAGTAGCGAAACTTGAAGTCGGCGCCGTTCTCGGCCGGCTCGGCCGCGAGCAGGCCATCCGCGCCCACTCCCCGATGACGATCGCACACCTTCGCGATCTGCTCACTGCTGAGCTGGATCGAGAGGTCGCGGTTGTCGATCATGACGAAGTCGTTGCCGGCTCCGTTCATCTTGGTGAAGTTCAGGCGCATGATGGTTTCTTGTGGAGAGGCGATACGCTTCATTGCCCGCGGGGTCAAGGGGGAGCTTCTCTTCAGACTCCCTTGGCCGCGTCGATGAGGGGCTTGGTGAAGGCGCCTACTTTGGCGGCAACCTCTGCCGAGTCCGCGTGGAGTTCGACCTGCTTGACGATCGCGGAGCCGACCACGATGCCGTCTGAGACGGAGGCCACGAGGGCGGCTTGCTCGGGGGTCGCGATGCCGAATCCGACGCAGACAGGAATCTCGGAGTGCGCCTTGATGGCGGCGACCTGGCTGCCGATTTGATCGGAAGGTGCGCCGTGCGAGCCGGTCACGCCCGTACGGGAGAGGGCGTAGAGAAAACCTTCCGCGTTCTGAGCAAGAAGAGCGACCCGTTCCGCCGGAGTGGTGGGCGCGATGAGGCGGATGTTTTGCAAGCCCTTTGCTCCCGCGAGTTCAGGATTCTCGGCCGCTTCATCGGGTGGAAGATCGAGGAGTAGAATTCCGTCCGCGCCAGCCTGGGCGGCATCGCGGTGGTAGTCCTCGTAGCCGTAGGCGTAGGCCGGGTTGAGGTAGGTGAAAAGGACGATGGGAGTCTGGTGGGTCTCGCGGAAGCGACGGATGAGGTCGAAGACTTTGGCGGTATCGCAGCCGGCGGCGAGGGCGCGGGCTGCCGCCATTTGGTTCACGATGCCGTCGGCGAGGGGATCGGAGAAGGGGACCCCGAGTTCAAGGATATCGGCCCCGGCATCTGCGAGGGCCTGGATGATCTCAAGAGAGCGATCCATGTCGGGGTCACCTGCACTGACGTAGGCAATAAAGGCCTTTTTCCCCTCTTCCTGCAGGCGTGCGAAGGTGTCGTCGATGCGAGTGCTCATGAGGAATTCCGGGGGGCGGGGCTGGGAGCGGCCGCCCCGGAGATTTCAGTCGGAATTGACAGAATGAACAGAACGAATATGTGGCAGGTGCGATGCGCGCACGACTGACCAAAGAATTTCGCTTCGAAGGGGCCCACACCCTGCCGACTCTGCCGGAGGGCCACAAGTGCCGGCGGATGCACGGGCACAGCTTCAAGGTGGAGATTTCGGTGGAGGGCGAGGTCGATGAGGAGATCGGCTGGGTTTATGACCACAAACGCATCAGCGAGGCCATGGCTCCGCTCCTCGAGGAGCTCGATCATGGCTACCTGAACGACATCGCGGGACTGGAGAGCCCGACCATCGAGCGCATGGCGGCTTGGTTCTGGCGCAAGCTGGAAGGCGACCTGCCCGGACTTTGCGAAATCGTGATCTACGAGACTCCGACCGCCCGCTGTGTCTTCCGGGGTGAGTTTTGACTGGTTTTTGAGCGGAGAGAGGCTAACTAGCGCCCGACATGAAACGCCTGAGCCTGATCGTTGCCGCCACTGCGTTCCTCCTTGGTGCCTGTGAGCGCCACTCCTGGGAGGACGACGACAAGAACGGAGACGGCAAGATCGACCAGAATGAACTGGGCACCAAGCGACTCTACCAAGAGAAGCACGGTGAGATTGGCGAGGAAGAGAAGGCCCACGAGTAGGGTGTTGAATTTCTCCGCAACGCCGCGCCAACAGAGGTTTTGATTGTTAGAAGAGTCGCTTCGCCAGGGAGTTGAGCTGTTGGCCCGGCGGGCAGAACCTGTTGAATGCGTTGGCTTTGTTGCTCGTTGGTGATGAATCCCGATTCAGTCCAGTTCGCCATCTTGCCAGTCCGCCATTCTCTGGCGGGCCTATCCATCCATACTGAGTTGATGGTCTCCTAGGAGGAATTGCGCTTGAGAGGAGCGGAGACCGTGGGCGGGGAGGCCGGGTGCTCGATGCGGGAGTCTCATGGGTTTCGGCGAAAATTCGACCGGCAAAGTTCCACTTGAATCTCAGAGCCAGAATTCAGGATCCAAACGCCGATCGATGGCTCCGAGTTGGAAACTGGGACTTGGTGCTGAAACCTATTTGGAAATTGGGAAGTGGAGATTTCGCGGAGCTGCCCGTGGCAAACGTTGGCGTAGAGCGACGAAGACGAGCCTAAACCTCGTGGCATTCCTGCGAGTGGCTAGGGCGTCCCCCTCCTGCGCTGATAGGTCAGGAAGCACTCCCCGTTATCGAGGGGCTCGAAGTGCGTCAGTTCGAACTCGAGAGAGGCGGGCAGGTGGTCACCCAGGTGCCCCGTCATGGTCGGTGCTCCGGCCCCACCGAAGGCGGTGTGACCGGTGAAGGTGAGATTGATCTCATCGATGGCGTCGAGATCAGCGAGGGCCTTCACGAGGGTGCCGCCGCCTTCGCAGAGGAGGGTTTTGACGCCGTGCGCGCTGGCGAGGGTGCCGAGAAAGTCGGCGAGCGATCCGCGATGAACGTGGGCGCCTGCTGCTTCGTAGAGCGCGGGATCATAGTCCTCCGGGGCGTCGGTGGCGAGCAAGTGCACGGTGCCGCCGACGGTGTGGAAAACCTTGTGGCCGAGATCGAACGTTCCGGCGCGCGAAACGACACAACGCAGCGGTTGCCCTGAGGGCTTGAGCTCGGCGGGGATGGTCATCGACATCTCGTCGGCTTCCAGGGTGCCGCGCCCGACGAGAAGGGCGTCGGCTCGCTTGCGGATTTCCAACAATCGCTGCAGGTCGAGATGGGACGTGAAGTGAGCGGGCTCCTTCTTGACGGTGGAGACCTTGCCGTCGGCGGTGATGGCGAAGTTGACTAAGATGGTGGGCCGGGTCATGTCGTCGAAATGTCCGCTGCGGCAGGCCCGATTGGAGCATGCCTCGAGATTGGAGACACGTTGAATTTGCGACGGGAGGGGGCGCCCGGGCACCGAAACCCGGTCCGGAGCGAAAATTTCGGAAGATACGGGTTGAGAGCACCGGGCAAGGGGGTAGAATCCCCCCAACGAAACACTATGAGCGATTCCCCCAAAATCACGTGCTACCTCAAGACCTACTGCGGATGGAGCGAAGGCGTCCGTGCCATCATGCGGAAGTATGATCTCTCCTTTGAGGAGAAGGACATCATCGAGAATCCCGCGTTTCGCTGGGAGATGGAGCAGAAGAGTGGCCAGCCGCTTTCTCCCTGCGTGGAGATCAACGGTGAGATGCTCGTGGACGTGAGTGGAGAAGAGGTGGAAGCCTGGATGGTGGAGAAAGGCATGGTCGCTGCCAACGAAGTGGAGCCCGATGCCCCGATCGATTCATCCTGCTCACCCGAGCAGCACGAGGCGCAGGCCCGCGCGAAAGCGGAAGCGCAGCCCGAGGGAGCGTCTGGGAAAATCGTGTTCCTCGATTAGAGGAGCGACGATTTTTGGAGTGCGGAATTGAGTTGCGAGATCGGGGGCACCCGGTGCGCGGCGAAAATTCGACGTTCCAATTTCCAAATAGATCCCACCGACCGGCCATCAGTTGCAAGGCTTGGACGGGAGTGGGCACCGGGTTCAGGACTTGGTCCTGAAGCTGATCTGGAAACTGGTCCCGTGAGGGTTGCGCCAGCTACTGGTGGCTACGGCGTGCCTTGACCGCCTGCGCGAATCCTTCCAGGACCCCTTCCGTCGTTTGCCAAGAGATGCATGCATCGGTGACCGATTGCCCGTAGATCAGAGCGCCTGGATCCTCCTCCAGCTTCTGGTTTCCCTCCACCAGGTTTGACTCGACCATCACAGCGGCGATGGCCTTGGAACCGCCCGCCAATTGCGCGCAGAGGTCCTTGGCGACCTCCGGTTGCCGGCGGTAGTCCTTGCGCGAGTTTCCGTGCGAGCAATCGATCATGAGGTAGGGCGCGAGCCCCGCCTCGGAGAGCTGGGTCGCCACCTTGGAAATGCTTTCGGCATGGTAGTTTGGTCCGCCGCTCCCGCCGCGCAGGATGATGTGACAGGCTTGGTTGCCCGCGGTGGTGACGATGGCGGAGACCCCCTGCTTGGTGACCGAGAGGAAGTGGTGGCCTTCCCTGGCGGCGCCAATGGCATCAAAGGCGATTTGGTTTGATCCACCCGTGCCATTCTTGAAGCCAACCGGCATCGACAGGCCGGAAGCGAGTTCGCGGTGGATCTGGGACTCGGTGGTGCGGGCCCCGATGGCACCCCACGAGATGAGATCGGCAATGTATTGCGGCGAAATGGTATCGAGGAATTCGGTCCCGGCGGGCACCCCGAGAGCGGCGAGTTCGAGGAGGAGCTCCCGCGCAATGCGGAGACCGCGGTTGATGTCAAATGAGTTGTCGAGGTGGGGATCGTTGATGAGCCCCTTCCAACCCACCGTGGTGCGCGGCTTCTCGAAGTAGACGCGCATCACGATCTGGAGGTCGTCGGCGTAGCGATCGACAAGGCCCTGCAGGCGGGTTCCGTACTCGATTGCAGCGGAGGCGTCGTGAATGGAGCACGGCCCGACCACCACGAGGAGCCGGTCATCTTCCCCGCTGAGGATGGCCTCGGACTGCTTGCGGGCTCCCGCCACCAGGTTGGCGGCGACATTGGTCATGGGAAGATAGTAGGAAAGAACGGAAGGGGAAATGAGCGGATCAATTCCAGCGATGCGAAGGTCGTCAGTTTCGGGGCGTGGCACGGCGGGAGGGTGGGAGGGGGTCTTGGCTGATGCAAGGGTTTTGAGGGGGATGATGATGAGCCCTCTGCGCCTCCCGGCTACCCCGTGGCAAGCCGGTCTCGGAAATTCCGGTGCCGGATCGGAGCTTGCATCGCGGTGCCATTCTTACGGCCAGCCTTCCGACACTCGAATTTCCCAACCCCCAAGCTCCCACCATTGCCAATCTAACAAACTGCTGGAATACTATGGGCATGAGTCAGCACGTGCAGCCGACAAAGGTTCCCCAGCAGAGAGACTTTACAGGCGGGATGGTTTCCAGGATGTCCGGCGCCTATGTCGGGTCGACGGGTGAGAAGGAAGTGGACGATCGTATCATGGCGCTCGCGCGGGAGACCAACAATGTGCCGAATCCCAGCCTCCTGGCCGAGATGATGATCACGGCGGTGCGGATCTCGCGGGGGGCGGTCACGGAAGGAGATTTCAAACTCATGAACCGTGCGCTCAAGGAGATGCGGGAAGCCAACGAGGTCTTTGAACCCTATGCCAACTGCCGGAAGGTGACCGTCTTCGGTTCGGCGCGCACGGGTCCGGACGAACCGGAATATCAGACCGCGGTGCGCTTCTCCCGGCGCATGCGCGAGGAAGGATTCATGACCATCACGGGCGCCGGACCGGGCATCATGGCGGCTGGGAACGAAGGAGCCGGCCGGGACGACAGCTTCGGGCTGAACATCGCCCTCCCCTTCGAATCGACCGCCAACAGCTTCATCGCGGGCGATCCCAAGCTCATCAATTTCAATTACTTCTTCACCCGCAAGCTATCCTTCGTGAAGGAGGCGGATGCGGCGGTCGGCTTGCCCGGTGGCTTCGGGACCATGGACGAGGTGTTCGAGGCGCTCACCCTGGTCCAGACGGGCAAGGCCTCCATCTATCCGGTTGTCCTTCTCGATGCGGAGGGCGGCAAGTACTGGAAATTCTGGAAGCAGTTCATCGATGAGCATCTCGCTCGCCTGGGCATGATTTCGGAAAACGATTACTCGCTTTTCAAAGTCACCGACGATGTGGAAGAGGCCGTGGAGGAAGTGGTGGGATTCTACCGCGTGTTTCATTCCTACCGATACATCGGGGACAAGATCATCATTCGGCTCAATGCCGCGCTTACCGAGGAATCGCTGGAGGATTTGAACAGCAAGTTTGCAGGGATCGTGAAGGCTGGAACGATCGTCCAGCAGGATGCGTTGGAGGAAGAGCAGGAGGACGAACCCGAGCTCTCGAGTCTGCCACGCCTCGTGTTTCGCCATCGGCGCCGCGACTTCGGGCGCTTGCGTCAACTGATCGATGCGGTGAACACCAGCGGGCTGGCGGCCTCAATCAGGGCTGCGAGCTAGGGAAAACTCATGGCGGTGCGGGAACGGGTCGACGTCCTCTTGGTGGCGAGGGGACTGTGCGAATCACGCGAACAGGCCAAGCGCCTGATCATGGCCGGCGAGGTCATGAGCGGAACCGAACGGGTGGCCAAGCCCAGCACGAAACTCCCTGTCGACGCCGAGCTTACCGTCATGCAGCGGCCCAGGTATGTGGGACGCGGCGGACTCAAGATGGAAGGCGCGCTGCAGGGATTTGGAATCGACCCTACCGGGTGGGTGTGTCTCGACCTCGGGTCCTCGACCGGGGGCTTCACCGATTGCCTCCTGCAACACGGGGCCGCGCGGGTTCACGCGGTGGATGTCGGCACCAATCAGTTGGCCTGGAAGTTGCGACAGGATCCCCGTGTGATCGTGAAGGAGAAGTTCAACGCGCGGAACCTGGTCGAGAGTGACCTGGGCGAGCGCGCCGATCTCGTGGTGATGGATCTCTCATTCATTTCCCTGACCAAGGTCCTCCCCGCCGCCTTCGGAGTCCTTCGGGAAGGCGGCTCGGTCGTGTGCCTGATCAAGCCGCAGTTCGAACTCTCCAGGGAGGAAGTGGGAAAGGGGGGAATCGTGAGAGAACCTGAACTGCGCGCGAAAGCAGTGGAGGGGATCCGTTCCTTCGTGACGCAGGAATTGAAGGGCAACTGGCTCGCGCTGATTGAATCGCCCATCACCGGAACAGATGGCAACGTCGAATTCCTGGCGTGGTTGTCCGCGGAGCCGCGTGACGTCGCGTGAGGCTACTGAAGCCGGCTCTTGGATGCCCACAGCCCCATCGCAGGATTGCTGATGTAGTAGAAGCGTTCCCCGTTGGCGGTGGTGTTCCAGCCGTCGCTCCGGTTCTCCGGATCGTAGCGTGCCACCATCTCGTCGAGGTCGGCGTAGGAATAACCCACCTCTTCAATCTGCTGCCGGGTGAGGTGACCGGGACAGTAGGTGATTTTGAAGCGGCCTTCTGAGGATCCGTGGATGAGGTGGGCGGCGGCCGAGAGGTTGTTCCGCAGGTCTTCGTTTTCATCGACCATGCGCATGACTTCCTCGGTGGTGCGGTAGCCGTACTTGCGAATGAGAACATCGATCTCGGGATCTTCCCCGAAGGTGCGCACGCCGGGCGCGAGGATGATGAGTTCGCCCTCGTCGGCAATCGCCATGCGCGTGCGGTAGATGCCCTTGTTGCCGATCCACGTGCTGTGGAATTCGTCGGGGTCCATGCGCACCACCACCTTGGAAAGATCTTCGTCGAGTTGGATGAAATTGACCTCCACCGCGAGCTCCGCAGCGCTCTCGAAGGCTTCGCGGTCGCCCACGAAGAGCCCTCGGGTTACCAGCTCACCGCGGTCGTTGGCTCCGATCACGGTCTGCGCATAGATGATCGGCAGGTGCTGGCAGAAGTGATCCTCGGCGTAGTTCAGGATGCGGCGCAGGCAGGTGTCGGCCCGCCCCATCATGCGTTCCATGCCGTAGACCGCGCCGATATAGTGGCTCTCGTTGATGCCGTCCTGGCCGCCCGTTCCGACGAAGAGGTTCTTGTTGCCGTTGGCCACTCCGACCACTTCATGCGGCACGGCCTGGCCGATGGAGAGAATGAGATCGTGGCCGCCCTCCCAGATGAGGTTGTTGAGCTGGGCAGGCCACGGGCGAGTCCAGATGCCGTCGGTCACCTCCGACACATAGTCGGCGGGAACCTCCCCGATGGTGACCACGTCCTCGCGCCAACGGTGCGCCCGAATGAGCTCGCGAGGCACGGTGGGATACATGCGCTCGAGTTGCGCGGCGCTCATGGGAAAGTGCGTTCCGAGGGCGGGGAGGACATCGGCCAGGTTCTCTCCGTAGTATTCGGCCGCGGCACAGGCGAGCACGCCCGATTTGCTGTTAAACCGGGTGAAGTCCGGGGGGACGGTGATCACCTTTTTCCGCTCGCCGAGCTGCTCGAGGGCGGAGACGAGGGCAGAGGCCAGATCGGCGTCGCTCAATTCGGTGTCCGCAGAGCCTTGGGAGAAGAGAAGCACAGGGCTCTTTACCCCCTGCCCGGGACGAAATCGAGCGCTTCCCCGGAGGGCGGATGGAGAATGTGATTTTCTATCCAATATCCTGCATAGGGAACCCCGGGAGTCGTCAGAACGCCGTAGGCAAGAGCACCGACCCCGCACCGAAAGCACCGACCCGGCACCAAAAGCACCAGTTGCCTGCATTTCTCCCCCCGCCTTACCCCAACCATCAACCCGTAAAGGAAGCGCCCGCCCAGCTACCCCCAAATGCCGATCAGGCGCCGACTCAACTTTACAGCAACGCCAGCTGACACCCCTCCCTCTCCCAACCCCCCATGCGTCCGGCGCGGTTTCATTGAAACTGCGCCGGATGCTGCTTTTTCACGGGAGGGACACCATTCACGAGGAGGCGCGGCCGCTTCCCGACACTTTGTGAAAAATTTCACAAGCTGGCTTGAGTAGGGCCCGAAGGGAGCTAGTCTCCGCCCGGTGAGCGCAGAAACCGCTGATACTTCGCTTTCGCATGCCGCCTACGATTCGAAGATCGAAGGCAACATCATCTTCACGCGGCTCGATGCCGCGATCAACTGGATGCGAAAGAACTCCCTCTGGCCCATGCCGATGGGACTGGCGTGCTGTGCGATCGAGCTCATGGCGACCGGATCGGCTCGCTTTGATATTTCGCGATTTGGCGCGGAGGTCATGCGCTTCTCACCTCGCCAGGCCGATGTCATGATCGTCGCCGGCACGGTCACTTACAAGATGGCGCTGGCGGTCCGCCGCATCTGGGAGCAGATGCCCGAGCCCAAGTGGTGTATTGCGATGGGAGCCTGCGCGTCGAGCGGCGGCATGTATCGCAGCTACGCCGTGCTCCAGGGAATCGATCATCTTCTGCCAGTTGATGTCTACATCTCCGGCTGTCCGCCGCGTCCGGAAGCTCTCCTTGAGGGACTCATGAAACTGCAGCGCATCATCGAGGGCGAGCGGCCCATCGAGCAACACATTGCAGACCTCCAGAAAGGAAGGGCATGAACGCCGCTGACGATGTGAAGGCGCTCCGCAAGGAGTTCGGGCGGACGAAGGTCAAGAAGACGATTGAATTCCGCGCTGAGCACACCGTGGTCGTGAAGCTGGAAGCGCTGAAGGAGATCCTGGAGTATTGCCGCAACCGGATGGGCTATGACTTTCTCCTCGATGTCTGCAGCGTCGACAACATGGGAGAAGATCCGCGCTTCGAGATGGTCTACGAACTCGCCACCCTCGATGATCGCAAGCATTTGCGGGTGAAGGCCGCGGTGGACGAGGATGAGGAAGTGCCCACCGTGGTCGACCTCTGGAAGACCGCAAACTGGCACGAGCGCGAGGTCTACGACATGATGGGCATTCGTTTTACCGATCATCCCAACCTGAAGCGGATCCTGATGTGGGAAGGCTATCCTTACTACCCCCTGCGAAAGGAATTTCCCCTTGCCGGAAAACCCAGCGAGATGCCCGACGTTGCCTTCACCGGAGTGGCTCCGCTGGAGGGAGGTCCCTTTGTGACGAGCCCGGGCTCGGACCGCGTGAGCGGCGAACCGCGGGCGAAGGGTGAAAGCTGAACCCTTTTGCTTTTATTGAGCGGATTCGGCGCGATAGTGTCATGAAATCATGCGTCAGGGCTTGGGGTGACTGCTCCGGTCCGGCGTGCAGCTCCCAGGTTCATGAGTCGCCCTTCGCTCTTACCTCGCGTCCGCTTGCACCGGCCGGGCCTCGATGTGCTTACCGCGTTGTGCGTGGTGTTCATCCTCGTGCAAGTGGTGGTGACCAGTCTCGGCGGGGTCGCGAAGGTGGGGGAGAGTGGATTTTATGAGATCGTGGGCCTGCGCCGTCCGGGACTCCTGGATGGTCAGGTGTGGCAGCTGGTGACCCATCCCTTTGTTCACGCGGGCTGGCTGCACCTGATGTTCAATTGGCTCATCGTTTTCCTGATCGGTGGTAGGGTCCACCAAATCCTCGGCGGACGGGCGTGCCTGAAGATTTTCTTTGGAGGAGTCCTTGCGGGATCGCTCTTGCACCTCCTCTTCCATCCCAAGTTTCCGCTTGGTGAGCTGGGACCGAGCGGCGAACTGGCAGCCTGGCCTCCCTTGGTGGGAGCCTCGGCCGGAGCGATGGCACTCCTTCTCGCTCTGACATCCCTTTCCCCGGACTCGCGCATGTGGCCGCTCATGGTCTCGGGAAAAAACCTGGGCCGGGGATTGCTGGCAGCCAGCTTGATCCTCTTTGCCCTTACTCCCGGTTTGAATCTTCCCGTCCTCAGTTCCATCGGAAGCTGGCTGGTAAAGCACGCGGGATCGGAGGCCCTCTTTCAGATCGGCCACATCTACCACTTCGGTGGCGGACTGGTCGGCATGTTGTATGTGCGCCGCCTCCTCCGCTCTCCGGTGAGCTTGCAGAAACTC
Organism: Roseibacillus sp.; assembly: GCA_046581525.1. Taxonomy (GTDB): domain Bacteria; phylum Verrucomicrobiota; class Verrucomicrobiia; order Verrucomicrobiales; family Akkermansiaceae; genus Roseibacillus_B. The sequence goes on from JAYGGC010000053.1 coordinate 41,196, forward strand.
CAACGCGCCCGCGAACGGCGCGAGGGCGTGGCGACTTAGGGCGTGTTTGAAAATTGTGTCGCGCCGCGGCACCTGTGATCACGCGTAGCGCCGATCCCGGCCACGGACCACCGTCAAGAGCTCAGCCCCGGTCAACGGTATTTGCGGCCCACGTTCTTGGTCGGAGTGGAAGAGGACGATGGCCGCGAAGACGATCCGCCATAGTTCCGGCCTACATTGCGAGTGGTCTTGGACGCAGGCGCGGGGGAGGGCTTGCTGACCGGTGCGCGCGCGGGAGCACGGGTGCGTGGGCTCGCGGTTGAAGTCAGGGTGGCCCGGGTTGGCCGCGAGTTGCCGGATGGGTGGGCATGGCCCGATCCCCGGCTGCCACCGCTGCGCGAATTGCTCGGAGGAGTGAAACTGCGCGGACTTGAAGGACGGGGAGTGGAGACCCGGGGGGAAGAACCACGATAGATCGACGAGTTTCGCAAGGTGCCGGAGTTCGAAGTGTGGCCGCGGGAAGAGGACGCACTGTGGCCGCGGTTGTGGGTGCTCGCGCTGGAGTGAACCGGCGCGCTGAATCGCCCAAAGTGACCGTAGTTGTTTCCGGTGTGGCTGCGCGAGTAGCTGGACGAGTGTCCGCGCTGTGCGAGCGTCGCATGCCGACTGCCATGCCCGTCATTGTGGAGCGGTTTGCGGTAGTTCCGGAAATAGGTGTAGTAGCTGGCCGAGTGACCGCCGCGGCATGGGTAGTGGTTGCAGTGCGAGCAACGAGTGTGGCGGTAGCGGTAGTAGTCGTTGTGGAACCCGACGTAGAAGTCGCTGTAAACTCCGTTGTAGTAACCGCCGCTGTAACCGAGGTTGCTTGAGTAGTAACTCGAGCCGTAGCCGGTGTAGAGCGGGTCGTAGACACAGGAACTGAAGAGGAAAACCGCGCAAAGGGCGGCGAGAGAGAGAGGCAGGATGCGCTTCATGACAATTTGGACGCGAAAATTGGATACTCTATTCGGGGGAAGATTGACCTGCGGCTGCCGGAATGACAGCAGGAAAGGGCCCTCCCAAGGGCCCTATTCCCGTGGAATCCGCGTTTCGGGGCACCTTCGAGGCCGGGTTTTGTAGCGTTCAGAGTCAGAATCGGCCAAAACGGCCCAAATTCCGGCCAATGAAATTACAATGTGGATACAAAACCTTGAATTGACTGCCGGAACTCCTATGGTTACGAACTGAAACTCGTAAGGACCATTACTGTGCGCGCAGACCAACATTCACCTCCCCAACTCGCTCCCCAGAAGAGATTTCGCCGTTCCGGATTCACCCTCGTGGAGATCATGGCCGTGATGGCCGTCATCGCGATCCTGCTCTCGGTTGCGGCGGTCGGCATCCAGAATATTGACCGGGGGCAGGCAACCACCTCCGGCTTGGCGGTGGCCGAAGCACTTTTTGACGAGGCTCGCAGCGCAGCGGTCGGACGCGGCACCCGGGCCCGCCTTCTGATCCACAATCAGATGAATGACAACGACACTATGGATCGCACGCGCTACCTCGGATACATGTGCGTGGCGGTCTTGAAAACCAATCAAAACGGCAATCCCGGCAATACCTGGGAGGTCATCACGCGGGGAACACAAATGCCCAGCGGCGTCTACTTCAGCATCGATGAGAGCACGGACGCCTCCAAAGCCGTTGGGGTGGGCGAACCCGGCTCGATGAGCATCAAGTTGCCGGGATCAAATACCGCCAAGCAGTGCTACTACTTTGAATTCAACGCCGAGGGAGTGTGTGTCGACGCTGATCGGCCCGCCCAAGATCCCGGCGGTGCGGTGATCCTCATCGGTGGGACCCGTCCTCGCCACGAGAGGGATCCCTTGATGCTCAAGAACAACAAGGTTGGCTTTGTCGTGTGGCGCAACGGCCGCACCTCACTTTACCGGAGTCCCGAACAGATCGACAAAGAACAATGAAGACCGTCTCTCTCAAAACGACTCGCGGATTCACGCTCATGGAGAGCGTCATCGCAATTGGTATCGTGGCGGTTCTCCTCACCACCTTCCTGGCCGTCTTCGGACCCGCTACGCAGAGTATCCAGCGCGCGCTGAGTGCCCAGGAAGCCGACCGCCTGCAAAGCGCCCTCGAGGCGGAACTGCAGAAACTTCGGGAAGGCACCGATTCGTCATACAATTCCGCATTTGAAAAAGCCTTCGATTGGATCAAGGATTCCGGCAAGGTGGAGACCGCGGTCCTGCTTTACAACTATCGTGGAAACCCGAACGACATCCGGTCCGACGGAAGCCTGGAGCCCTACACCGGCGAAGAGGGGCAATCGGGACGGGACTTCCTCCTGCAGCCCGCTGCTCGGCGCCGGGGTGATGCCAATTCCGACATGGAGGACGACTTCGACCAGGTGGAAGGGTCGATCTACTACGTGCGCATGACGCAACTCATCTTTGACCCGCAGAATGGCGCGCTGACCCCGGGAGAGCATGGGACGATTGTCAACATGCACGACGAGGGAGATGCCGCGACCGATATCGATGATTATCCCGGGGGGATGATCGCCTTCAGCGCGGACTTCTACCGGCTCAAGAGCAACAACCTCGAATACATCAAAAACCTCGACCTCACGGACGGAAACGATGACGGCCAGCCCGACAAACTCGGCCGGCCCCTCTTCTCCCGCAACCTCGGAGTGCGTCGCTAATCATTTTCCCTACCACCCATGACTATTGCCCTCACTCCCAAGCGCCGCGGATTTACCCTCGCCGAATTGATGGTCGCGATGGGGATTACGGTCCTCCTCCTCACCCTTCTCGTATCGGTGACCGGCGTGGCTCTCGATGGCTGGCGCCTCAGCCGGAACAAGGTTCGCGCCTCCCGCCAGGCCAAGGCCGCTCTTGACCAGCTGAGCCGCGACTTCGAATCGATGGTCATTCGCACTGGCAACAGCTTCGAGTGGTTCTACGCGGAGTCTGAGAGGGACGCTCCGGGACCGAGCTCCAACGAGAGCCCGAATGCAGCCCGCCTGATCATGTTCACGGCCGCCACAGATCGCTACGACGGCGACATCGGTGGAGCCAAGGATAAAGGCGGTGACGTTTCGGCGGTGGGCTATCGCCTCTTCTACAAGGACCCGATCACCAACCAGGAGGGCACCGACTATGATGTCTTCGCGCTCTACCGGAAGATCGTCAACCCGGACGAGACCTACGATGACCTGCTCGCGGAGGATGACCTCGAAGGCAAATTTCGGCGCTACGATGCCAGCCTCGATGACTCGAGCAACTTCGTCTGCGAGAACATCTTCGAGATGAGCGTCGTGTTTACGGTCGAGTACACCGAAACCCTGGCCAACAGCGCCCCGGTGACCAAGATCGAGCGGATCCCCATTCTCGCCACCACGGGCTCGAGTGCTGCCCAAGAGTTTCGCCTGTTCGGAACCGGGATCGAGGTCGATGGCAACGACAACGAACCCTTTGCCCGCGGGCGAATCGTCTCGGTGGATGTCAGCCTCACGGTCCTCACCGACAATGGCATTGCGACCTTGCGGAGAGCGCAGTTCGCCGGGACTCAGCTGGAGAAATTCCTCGCCAAGAACTCCTACCGTTATTCCAAGACCATTCTCCTGCCGCAGCCGTAGGCGGACCTGATTGGAAGCGAGCATCCTGCCAAGCGTCCGGTGAGCCGGGCGCTTTTTAGCGTCCAGCCGGGGGCCTGCCGGTTTTCCCCCTTGCGGTCTGGTGGGGTTTCCTCTCAACCTCCCATTCGCTATGGGAATCAACGCACTTTCCACTCTCGCGAGCGCAGCTGCCGAAGCCGAGTTCGACACCGTCCGGCTCGTCTC